>DXXK01000067.1 GCA_019416425.1 Bacteroidales bacterium | reverse complement strand
AGCTTAGGTTGACATAAAGTTTCTTCAACTTCTATTTTTATGGCAGAAAAGGCAGAAAAGAGAGAAACATATAATTTATATATTGACGAATGTGGCGACCATTTTCTTGCCACATACGACCGTAATTTTCCAATTTTTACGCTTTGCGGAATCTTGGTGCCAGTGAAAAAGGTTAATTCCTTAAAATCAGAAATAGACAAATTGAAGAAGGAATTTTGGCAGACTACTGATGTGATACTTCATTCCAGAGATATACGTAAATGCGAGAAACATTTCCAAATCTTGTTCGATGATGAAATAAAACAGCAATTTTATTCAAGAGTGAATGAGGTGCTTGGTATGCAAGGAATTTATGTAATAGTATGTTGCTCTGTCTTAAAAGAGCCTTGCATACAGAAACATGGAGTAGACGCTGACGTATATGGCACCGCACTCAAATATGTTCTTCAGCGGAGCATGTTTTGTGTTGACGACCATAATCCCGATGGTGGCACGATTAATATAATTGTAGAGCGCCGTGGAAAGCGCGAAGATGGAGCGTTGCTTAAATATTATAACGGATTAAGGATAACAGGGATGCATTATGTAACTCCACAGCGTTTTGCTGAGCATATAGGGAAGTTCGGGTTTAGTGATAAAAAGGAGAATGTATTCGGATTGCAGATAGCTGATTTGATTGCCTACCCGATTTCAAGATATGTAATGAATCCGCATAAACCGAACCCAGCCTATGATGTGATAGCTCCCAATATTTATACGAGCAACGGCAAAATTCTTGGATTGAAAATCTTCCCCGATAAATGAAAAAAGGGTCTTCTTTCAAGACCCTTTCCGACCGGGAGACACCCCAGCCCCTAAAATCGTTGCTTTCGCACTCGAAGTATTTCTTTTTTGGGGAAACTACCCATTTGGTACCGCAAAGTTATTATAAATTTTGCTGTTCTCAAAATATTAACGAAAAAATCAGCGAAAAAGTTTGTTATCCGACTTTCAAATTCCCGCGCCTCCCTCCTCCAATAATCCCCCTCATTGACATTTTCATGGAGATGGGTATTAACATTTTCATGGAGATGAGGATTAACATTTTTATGGAAATGAGTCTTAAAACTTTTTAGAAAGTTTTGGAATCTAGTAAAAAATTACTTCTTTTGCACAAGAACCGCTTGCAGAAGCCCCGGTTGGGGACAGAAGGGAGGATATATATATATATGCAAACACAAATAATCACAACTATGTGCCATGCCATTCTATTGTTTATTAAAGTTTTAGAACATAATAAATTTTTCAAAATACCGGTTCAAGCAACAGTTTGTGTTCTGATTGTATGCCTTACGACTTTGACATCTTGCTCAAGCGATGAGAAAAAAGACAATTCATATATCTTTTATCCTATAGAATACAAAGGCCATAAGGCTTATATGTCACCCGATGGATCTATTTCTGCAATGTCAGAAATTAATGTTTTCGGCGATGATGCAATCCAATATACTAATGGAAAATATCTCCGTGCTGATGGAAATTATTTAGGGATCGGCATGAAAGACGGAGCCATTCTCCATAATTTTTGGGAAGGCGGACAAACAGTGGTCATGCCCCGTAAGGGAGAAAAAGAAGTCGAATTCCTATATACCACGAAAGACGATACTGCGATGGGAGATCTTTCCTGTGGTTATGTTCCATTAGTTGTCAAGGATTATAAAAATGATGATGGAAAATTACAGATATTTGACGCCGAAGGTAATATAAAAGCAGAAATATCAGATATCAACGGTGACAGATTGGCCTCATCCGCACGGATTTACAGCGATGGCCTCCTGCGAGTAGTGACCGTGAGCGGTAAAATAGCATATCTTGATGTTAATGGCAATATCGCAATCCCACCAAGAGACTATCTAAAAGCCGATGATTTCTATAATGGACATGCCCTCGTAGCTGAAGACATTGACAAATGGTGTTTAATAGACACAAAAGGAGAAACCATACATCAATATGGTGAAGATGTGCGTGCATCTCACGTTCGCACTCCAGGTGGACTTTTTATTCTTAAAAACGGCGAGTTGCTCTATGACGATCTAAATGGGAATCAATACAAACAACCTGAGTCACTCGATTTAATAGGTTCCAGAAATTCATATTACGTTTACAAAGATTTCGATGGATTCGGCATATCAAATTACAAGGGCGAAGTGATTCTCTCGCCGATTGATGTAGATATGATGTTGCCGGCAAGCGAGAATACAGTAGTAGTGCGACGAAAAGACGGCGATACTGAAATGCTGACTTTATCCGGCGAAAGTGTCAAAAATCTGGGACATAGTGATGGAATTTATCTAATACCACCAATTTACAGTCATACCACGGATTTTGGATTCTGGCTGGAACGTGACAATGATACATACTACTATACCCAGCAAGGAGAACAACCCCTTCCAGAACCCGTAAAACCTCTGATAAAGGATTATTCTACATACGAGAAAGATCTCGTAATCAGAAAAGTTCCACAATAATGATATTTCATAAATCGATTATAGTTTAAGCATATGAAACATTTGATACTTATATTAAGCATGTTTCTTTCAATTCTGTTGACAGGATGCTCAATGGAAAAAGGGAAAGACTCATCCAAAGATTCATTCAATCAATTTTGGGAGACCCATACTACTCCAGAACATCTGTCGCTTGCAGTACAACGCGACGGAGTGATTTACTATCTTAATAAGCAAGACTATAACCTTGTAAGGGACAGTATAGCTTCCGAGTTTGAGATACTCGGGGTATTAGTATCCGACAAATATCTCAATATCAAGTTTATCGTAGCTCTTGAGGACGAGGAAGGCGGCAAAATGATACGGCGCAAAGATGCTTTGGAACGCTATAAGGATATCTTGCCAAGGAAAGATGAATCTCATATTATGATGGACAAATACAAAGCTCTGTCAAATGCGATAGTGGCATTTGGAGGAGAACCGCTTACTGAACAGAAAAGCGTAGATGTCTGGTGGGACAAAGACGGCAGAGCCTTCGGCTATATCGACATCCCTTGGGGTAAAGTAATGTCGTCCAACGCCGAAGACTTGGTTCCGGCTGCCAAAGTAAGAAAATTCATAACTATTTTAACCCACATGAAGAATCTACGAAAGTGGGAATACGCTGAGTTGACTGATATAATCACTATATAAATATCACTTATTGAGTCATATTAACGTGAGTTAGGGATATATCAGAATCATTTACCTCACAAGAGGCATAAGTTATCGGGCAATCCCGGCGGGGTTGCCTGATATTTTAAATGATGCTGCTTATTTCTTAGTTTTTCCGAAAATATGCCTCAAAATGGAACTCTATGAAAATCAAAAAGTAAATTAACAATGAGTACACGAATAGTAGTTAAATTCGTATCTAATTTAAATTGGCAATAGGTAAGAAGATGCTATTATTAAGCAACTTACATTTATGGGTACAAATTGCAGAAAAGCTCAGAATAAGATGAGCGAGAAAATGCCTCTGCCGAGCGGATATATTCATCCACTCGGCCGTATTCAAACTCATCCGGAAGCCTGACCTCGTTGTCTGGTATGAATAATTCGCCGGGAGACTGAGGCTTATTTCATTTGAGTTTCAGGTCGAAGAACATAAATCTGGTTCCCAAAGGTTCGTCATGAGCTAATTCAAGGAAAGCACGTTCCTCATGTTCGCTTTTATACAAAGGTTTGAAACCGTTCTTTTCATAGAAATGCAGAGTTTTTCGTTGTTGTAGGCGTCAACGACAATAAAACGGCATCCGGTTTTATTATCAAACGAGCGGAACCAACCTTTGATAAAGTCGAGAATCTGACTGCCGATGTTAAGCCCTTTGCCTCGATATTCGGAAGAAACGCCCAAACGTCCAATAAGGATGGCGGGATAATTCATTCCGCGTTTGGCATTTGTGATACTTCGTTGCAGTCGGTTTCGCGCGGAATTGGCGATAAACTTTGCTTTGACGCTGTCATTTGCCAAAGTTGCCAGACCCAAAATCTGCGAAGGATCAGCTGTGTTAATCCAGGCATATGTTTTTCCCAACAGTTCGGTTTCATAGAGGAAAGCGTCTTTTGAAAAGAACTCGTCGAGGTCGCTGTCCTCACATGAAAAAGGTGCACAATAGGCGGCGACATCAGCCGTGTAAGGCCGCATCACAGCATCACGTTCAAGGATAAAATTATCCGGGTTCATTTTTTCTTATCCTTGGGAGGAAAAATGAACTCGCGCGATTTTCTTAAAAATTCAGCTATCTGCGCTTCGCGTTCAGGCGAAAGACATGGCGTTGGCAGTTTGCCGTTACGCTCTGCTTCCTCGATGAAAGCTCGTGCAGATTCACCTGTCAGCACAGGTGATGAGTTGATTGTCATTGCCATATCAGATTCTGTTTTAGAGTACAAAGTTACAACATTATAACGGATTAAACAAGGATATGGCTGTTAAAGGATTCAACCTTTTCACGATACGCCCGACACGGAGAGGGCTAAAGTATCGTGGTACGGGAATTTCTTGCAGCCTATGTAGATGGTATTGACCACGAATTCATTTTGCACAAATACATGTTTTGTCAACTATAATCAATAATATTTCCTCAAATCAGAACGTTTCCTGATGCGATGAATCATATGATTTTGATTAGATGAATGGAATCAGTAAGAATGCGTTGATTGGGTATCCGGCGGGAATTGTATCGGGTATCACTTATGGATTGAATCCGCTGTTCGCCATGCCGCTGATGCGGGACGGGGCATCGGTTGAGTCTGTATTGTTCTTCCGGTATGGTTTCGCGGTTTTGATCTTAGGAGCTATTCTTTTGGCTGACCGACAGAGTTTCAGAGTCAACATGAAACAGGCCGGCGTGTTGCTGATACTTGGATTGCTTTACACTTCGAGCAGCATCATGCTGTTCTCGGCCTACAACTATATGCCGTCGGGTCTGGCGACGATGATAGTGTTCGTCTCGCCGGTGCTGGTCGCGCTGATGATGGTGTTCCTAAAGGTGGTGCCGTCATGGCAGGTATGGCTGGCAATCGCCGCCACATTTGTAGGGGTCATCATAATGACCCAGGGAGGACCGGCGGAGTCAATCAATCCGATAGGAGTAGTTCTGTCGTTGGGCTCGGCATTAGCCTATGCACTATTTGTGGTCATAATCAACCGCAACAAGTCTATCAGCACCGTATCGGATTCAGTGCTGACATTCTATTCACTGTTGGTAGGTGCTGTGGTTTTCATGATACAGGTGCTTTGCTCAGGTCAGAACCTTATGACCGGTATAGACACTAATCTGGACTGGCTGAATTTGGTGGGCCTTGCCATATTCCCGACTATCATCTCGACCGCATCATTGGCAGTGGCATCGCGCAACATCGGCGCGACCAAGGCTTCGGTGCTTGGCGTCTTCGAACCGGTGACAGCCATCATGGTCGGCACTCTGGTTTTCGGCGAGCCGCTGACCAACAACATCCTGATCGGCATGATCATCGCAATGGGCGCCGTCACCTTCATGATTATTTCCACCAAACGCTGATTCCGTATACACAAAACGTGAATTTTTTGTAATTTTGCGAAAATTGCGCGAACTTGAAGCCAAGTCGCAAGAAACCATACAGAACGTATCATCATGGAAAACGAAATAGAGCAGAAATACAGTATCGGCGTCGATATAGGCGGCACAAATATCCATGTGGCGCTTGTCACGGCCGATGGGAGCATAATCCGTCAGGAGGGTTTTGCGACAAGGGACTATATGGATGCCAATGACTTCGTCAAGAAGCTGGGCTCGGAAATAATCGGTATGATCCGCGAGTCTGGCGTGGCCACAGTCGATGAGGCCGGCCGGATTTCGGAGTCAAACTGTAGCATTATCGGCATCGGTATCGGAACTCCCTGCGCTAATCCCAAGACCAAATGCATAGAGAATCCCGCTGACCTTCCTTGGAAAGGTATAACGCCGCTCGGCCGGATGCTTGAGTCCGCTACCGGACTTGCCGTTTGGATGGCCAACGACGCCAATGCCGCTGCGATCGGCGAGATGACTTACGGTTGCGCCCGTGGAATGGATAACTTCATCGAGATCACTCTCGGCACAGGAGTAGGAAGCGGCATTGTGGTTGACGGACGTGTACTGAACGGCATGCATGGTTTTGCAGGCGAGCTGGGACATATGACTTTCGGGTTTACCGCCGACCGGCATTGCACATGCGGACGTGACGGATGTCTCCAGACCTACTGCACGGCTTCGGGTATAGTGGAAACTGCCCGAAAGATGCTGGCCGCTTCCGATACGCAATCTATATTGCGTGATATGCCCGACCAACAGCTGACGGCAAAAGCCATAGGCAAGGCATTTCTTCAAGGGGACGTGATCGCTGCGCAGGTGCTGTATCTGACTGAGGAAGTTATGGGTAAAGCGTTTGCCGAGTTCTGTGCCTTCTGCGATCCCGAGGCTATAATCCTGTTCGGCGGTGTTGCCAATCCGCGTGAATTGAACGCCCATCACATCAAGGAGGTAATGGACCGGCATATGCTGTATCTCTACCGCGATACTAAGATAATGTTTTCCACCATGCCGGGAGCGCATGCCGCTATACTTGGAGCCGCCTCGCTTCCCTGGCAGAAACAATAAACACTGCTAAGATGAAAAAGACTATAATGACAATATCGGTTGCCTTGGCGATGACCGTGTCAGCGTTGGCCGACACCATGGAACCGGACCGTAATTACGTATACGAGCCTACGCCGGAAGTGTTGCAGTCACGCCGTGATTTCAGCAACGACCGCTTCGGAATCTTTATACATTGGGGAATCTACAGTATGTTCGGACAAGGGGAGTGGTACATGAACTACGGACCGCTCGCCTCGGAATATGCCAAGGCTGCTCGAGGCTTCTATCCCGCCGATTTCGATGCCGCAGAATGGGTGGATGCAATCAAGGACTCCGGCGCTCGCTATGTTACATTCACAAGCCGCCATCATGACGGATTCTCGATGTTCCATACCGGCCAGAGCGACTACAACATCGTGGATGCCACGCCTTTCAAACGGGATGTCCTGAAGGAGCTTGCCGATGAATGTCATAAAAAGAACCTCAAGCTGCACCTCTATTATTCACACCTTGACTGGACGCGTCCCGACTATCCGCAAGGACGCACCGGCCACACCACCGGACGGGATTCAACGGTCAATGACTGGAACAGCTACTACCGGTTCATGAACAGCCAGCTGACCGAGCTTCTGACGAATTACGGTCCGATCCGGGCGATATGGTTTGACGGATGGTGGGACCATGACGAGGACGCCACGCCTTTTGACTGGGGACTGAAGGAGCAGTATGCCATGATCCATAGGCTGCAGGCCGCCTGCATGGTAGCCAACAATCATCATCAGACGCCTTATCCCGGCGAGGATATGCAGATTTTCGAACGCGATCTTCCGGGGGAGAACACCGCCGGTCTGTCGGGTCAGGAGATCAGCCGTCTTCCGCTTGAGACCTGCAATACCATGAACGGCATGTGGGGATACAAGGTAGTTGATACAAATTACAAGGATACACCAACGTTGATACGCTATCTGGTAAAAGCCGCCGGTATGGGTGCCAACCTGTTGCTGAACATCGGTCCGCAACCCAATGGCGAACTGCCTGCCGCTGCTCGCGACCGTCTGCGCGACATGGGCAAGTGGATGCGTGTATACGGCGAGACAATCTACGGCACCGAGGCCGGACCGTTCCCCGCGCAGAGCTGGGGGTCAGCTACCGCCAAGGGCAACAAACTCTACGTTCATGTAACCACTCCGGAGTCGACCGAGATATTCCTGCCTGCACAACTCAAGGTCAGGAAAGCTGTGACATTCGCGGACCGTAAAGATGTCAAGTACAGCAAGTCGAAGGACGGGATAACCATCCATCTTGACAAAGTGCCTGAAGAAATCGACCATGTTATTGAACTGGAACTGAAATGAGGAGGATTCTTGAGGTATGCTGCGGCGACACCGAGAGCGTGATGGCCGCAAAGGATGGTGGCGCCGACCGCGTGGAATTATGCTGTGCGCTGGGCGAGGGAGGACTGACACCTTCCTACGGTCAGGTGCAGATGGCCATGACAGCCGGGATTCCCGTGAATGTGCTGATACGTCCCCGCAGGGGAGATTTTAATTACTCGCCTGCTGACGTAAGGACAATGACCGGGGATATAGTGATGGCGAATACCCTTGGCGTTAATGGTGTCGTGGTCGGTGCTCTGACGCCTGATGGCGACATCGATGTCGAGACAGTGCAGGCTCTGATCGAGGAGGCCGACGGCATGCAGTTGACATTTCACCGTGCGTTTGATCTGTGCCGCGATTCCCAGGAAGCGCTGGAGACATTGATTGAGCTTGGCTTTGACAATGTCTTGACATCGGGACTGCGTCCAAATGCCCTGGAAGGTGTCGGGAATCTGGCACGGCTGGTGGAACAGGCACGGGGCAGAATCAACATAATGGCAGGGTGTGGAGTCACTCCCGGTAACGTGGCGGAGATAATACGTATCAGCGGTATCTCGTCCATACATTCCACCTGCTCCGGGATGGTGGAGAGCGGTATGAGATACCGGCGACAGGATGTGAACATGGGTAATGAGGAGGATGAATACAGGCGCAAGACGACAGATGAGGAATGTGTGCGCAGATTACGCGAAATAATAGACAGTATATGAGACGAATTATAGTTCTGCTGACATTGATTTCTGCTTTTATGGCAGAGGTATTGTCTGCCATACCGCAAGAGATTGCAGACGGGAGGATGACCAGTGAGGAGCGCGCTGCCATGGAGTTCCTTTACGATTATATGTCGGACCCCGACAAGGCGGGTTATACGCCGGAATTCTATCTTGAGAATGTCAGGTCGTCGCTGCAGGCGCGTCATGAGATGCCCTGGGGCGCCAAGGTACCTGACCGGGAGTTTATGCACTTTGTGTTGCCGTTGCGTGTCAACAATGAGTCGCTCGACATGAGCCGCCCGCAGTTCTACGCCGAGCTGAAGGACCGCGTCAAGGGCTTAAGCATGTCCGACGCGATACTGGAAGTGAACCATTGGTGCCATGAGAAGGTGACGTACAAGCCGTCGGACGCGCGTACGTCCTCGCCATTGTCGTCGGTCAGTCAGGCCATAGGCCGTTGCGGCGAGGAATCTACATTCACCGTGGCTGCTTTGCGGTCCGTGGGTATCCCCGCGCGTCAGGTCTACACCCCACGCTGGGCGCATACCGATGACAATCATGCCTGGGTGGAGGCCTGGGCGGACGGGAAATGGTACTTTCTCGGAGCATGTGAGCCTGAACCGGTGCTGAACCTGGCTTGGTTCAACGCTCCTGCATCTCGCGGAATGCTGATGAGCACCAATGTCTTCGGCATGTATGATGGACCCGAGGAGCAGTTGCAGCGTAACGACATCATAACCACCATCAACGTCACATCCAATTATGCACCTGTCAAGGAGGGCAAGGTCGTGGTCAAGGACAAGGCCGGCCGACCCGTCAAGGATGCCATCGTGAGTTTCGGGATATACAACTATGCCGAGTTTTATCCCGTAGCCAGACGTCGTACTGATGCCGAGGGGCATGCTTCATTGACGACCGGTATGGGTGATGTGATTGTCTGGGCCAGTGACGGCAGGAATTTCAACCTGGGGCAATTGAAAGGCGACATGACAGAGCCGTTGGAGATAATCCTTGATAAGGATGCGACATATGCGGGTGAGATGCGGTTCGATATAACCCCTCCGCCGTCCCGTCCAATCGAGACATACGCCTCGCCGGAACAGAAACAGGCCAACATGAAGAGACTCGCATATGAGGACTCCATCCGTAACGCCTATATGTCGACTTTCGCCACTGACGAATCGTCTGCGCGTGCGGCCCGGGTGTTAGGCCTTGACAAGGAACGGCTTACAAAAGTATTGCTGGAATCCCGTGGTAACCATAAGTCGTTGATTGACGCATTGCAGGCGATGACTCCGGATCAGAAGGAAATCGCATTGGCTATGCTGGAGAAGGTAAGCGAGAAGGACCGTCGGGACATCCCCGTTGAGGTGCTGAAGTCGCATGTGGCTGCCTTCCGGCCTGGCGATGGCTATCCGTTGGATTTTCAATACGAGTTTATCCTGAATCCGCGTGTGGAGTATGAACGTCTCACAAGCTACAAGGATGAGCTGACGACATTCATGCCGAAGAAGAAACATAAGGAATTCCGTGCCAATCCATCTAAACTTGCAGTATGGGTGGATAAGGCCATTCAGGAGGATTCTCGTCGGAATCCATTGAATTTCCGCATGGATCCTGTCTCGGTGGCCAACATGGGCCGGGCTTCGGCTTTGTCCAAGAAGATATTCTTTGTCGCTGCGGCCCGAAGCCTGGGTATTCCGGCACGTATGGATCTGGTGCGTGGCGAGGCACAGTATGCCGACCGCAATCTCCATTGGCATGATGTGTTGAGGAAAGAGACGGCGACATCGCATGTGGCTAAAGGGAAGGTAAAGATGACCTTCCAGCCACAGCCGTACCTTAAGGATCCGAATTACTATACACATTTCACAATCTCGCGTATCGTGGATGGCGTTCCTCAACTGATGGAATACCCCGAGGACGGTACTGTATCGAAACTGTTCGAAACCCCAGCCGAAGTAGATGCCGGACAGTATATGCTGATCACAGGTCAGCGTCTTGCCGATGGGGGAGTGTTGGCAGATGTCCGATTCTTCGATGTCAGGGAAGGCGAGACGACCGAAGTGCCGTTGGTGGTTCGCGAGGATGATACCGCTGTGTCCGTTATCGGCAACCTTAATGCCGAGGATATCTATCATGACCTGGCTGCAGATACCGACAAGAGCATACTCTCCACAACCGGACGTGGCTACTATGTATTAGGCATAATCCGTAACGGCCATGAGCCGTCGGTACATACCTTGAACGACATTTCAGTATTGGGTCAGGAGTTCAGCGATCGTTCCAAGGCATTGAATGGTGCCGAGAAGATGCTGATACTTTTCGAAGGCGATGATGCCAAGGGTTTTGACCGCAAGTTGTATCCGGATCTTCCCGACAATGTTGTGTTCGGCACAGACCCGGACGGAAGGATTCTTGAAGAGATCCGGTCTTCGTTGAATCTGCCTACATCGGAATTGCCGGTATTCGTTATAGCCGACACCTTCAACCGTATAGTCTTCGTATCGCAGGGATACACCATCGGCCTTGGCGAACGATTGCTGCGGACATTGAAAATCATAGATGGCGAGTGAATAATTCAGAATCGAACATTTGTAGAAATGGAAAATGATATGAAATGCGGTTTCCCCTGGGCCGAAGATATGAATTGCGCGGTTACAGTATGCGACAAGGAAGGAATAATCATATATATGAACGCAAAATCCCGGCAGACGTTCTGCAAGGACGGCAAGTCGCTGGTCGGCGCTAATCTGTTCGGCTGTCATCCCGAGCATGCCCAGGCCAAGATCCGCCACATGCTGGCCACCGGCGACAGCAACTCCTACACCATCCAGAAAAACGGGGTAAAGAAGATGATCTACCAGACTCCCTGGCGAGACGCCACCGGTTCCATCGCAGGAATGGTGGAGATCTCCATGGTCATTCCATTCGAGCTTCCCCACTACATCCGCAACTGACTCGATCTGTCCGTGGGACAGAGGAAATCCCCGATGTCTACCTCAAGGTAGGCAGCGGGGATTTTATATGTAGAAAGGCTGTGCGTCCTTTCGTGGGATTTAGTTATCGGTTGGATTCCTGGATCTGGGCCAGCATCGAGTCGT
Source organism: Bacteroidales bacterium (assembly GCA_019416425.1). Classification (GTDB taxonomy): domain Bacteria; phylum Bacteroidota; class Bacteroidia; order Bacteroidales; family Muribaculaceae; genus Lepagella. The sequence goes on along the minus strand of DXXK01000067.1, from coordinate 52,749 downwards.
TGAAGCCGTGCTGCGACAGCAGGTTCTCGATGGTCAGGTGCATGCGGTAGCGCCAGTAATGCATCGGATTGGCCGGTACGTTGATGATCTCGTCCTTGGGATTCTCGCGACGCAGCTCTCCACTCATCGACAGCCAGTCCTGCAGCGGCAGGATGCACAGCATCGACGGACTTGCCAGCTGCAGGTCCACGATCTTCTGGCATATCCACGGCTCGGCGTAGTAAGGAGCCTCGCCACCCTCATGCAGAATGTTGTTGTAATACTTCTGCGCCAGATCATGGTCGCTCTCCCACCATTCGCGGATACCGCCCATGTCGTGGGTCGACGTGGTGCATACGGAGTAGTAGGGATAGTGCCAGGTGTCGCCGAACTGGGCGTGCGGATCCTTGGGCATCCGCTGGATCTCCAGCGAAAGGATCTCCAGCTGATGCATCACGGCAGGCACGCAGTCTGGAATCATGCCCAAGTCCTCGCCGCAGGCCAGCATCGATGTGGCATCCAGCAGCGGCGGCAGCTTCCACATCGCCTTGCCGTACCAGAAGTCGTTGTGCCGATGGTAGAAGAAGTCGTTGTACAGACGGTTGAAACTCCACTTGGCATAGTCAGACAGAATACGGAACTGATAGGTGTACTGTGCCGCGATGCGCGGATGGTAATGGCCCTTCTGATAGGGATCCTCAATGAAGAGGACATCGTCCAGCATGCCGAGCAAAGCGTTCTTGATGCGGTCGTGCTTCTCGTCCGCGGGCTGGCTGGCGAAATATTCCTCTACCTTCTTCTGAGTGTTGACGAACGGTTTCAGACAGTAGCGGTCGCCTCCGACACGGTCCAGGAATGTCTCGCGTACCTCGTCCTTGTACGGGCCGAAGAAGTCGTCCATCATCCATTCCAGCATCAACGGGTTGGTCTGGAGATCCGTGTCGATCCAGAAGTCATAGCTGTGGCGCAGTTCCTCCGGACTGAACGGCAGGGCCTGGTTGAAGTATCCCAACAGACCGTGGACTGCATCCAACGGAATCTGCCAGATGCGGAAGAACCCTAAGATATGGTCTATGCGGTATGCGTCGAAGTACTCGGCCATCTTGCGGAAGCGGTCCTTCCACCACTGGAAGCCGTTGGATGCCATCTTGTCCCAGTTGTAGGTCGGAAAGCCCCAGTTCTGGCCCAGAACTGAGAAGTCATCCGGTGGAGCGCCCGCTGAGGTGTCCATGTTGAACAGTTCCGGCTCGCACCAGGCATCCACGCTGAACCGGCTGATGCCGATCGGGATGTCGCCCTTGATGATGACTCCATGCGAGTGTGCGTAGTCGCGTGCTATGCGCAGCTGGCGGTCCAGATGGAACTGCAGGAAGCAGTAGTAATCGGTTTCCGAGCGGTGCTGGTTGATGAAATCCTCCATGCGAGCCGGGTCGTACACTGCGTAGTCTCCCCACTTGTTGTTGTCGGGGGTATGGTTCAGGTCACGCAGCACGCACCATGCCGAGTACGGTTTCAGCCAGTACTCGTTGTGCTCAACGAACTCGCGGTAGGCCGGCGATGCTGCCGTGCGGGCGAAGTCCTGGAGGAACACTTCGTGCAGGTATTCGTGCTTGGTCTTGTTTACAAGCTCGTAGTCAATCTTGTCCAGAGCGTTCAGCTCCTTGCGCTGCTGCCCGAAGTACTCCATGCGGTCGGCGCTCTCCAGACGGCCCACTTCCTCCAGGCGCAGGTACATGGGATGCAGCGCGAAGATGGAGTTGGCGCGGTAAGGGTAGGAATCCACCCACGTGTTCAGCATGGTGGTGTCGTTGATGGGCAGGATCTGCAGCACGTTCTGGCCTGTGGCGTGACACCAGTCCACCATTTTCTTGATGTCGATGAAGTCGCCGACGCCGAAATCCTCCTCGCTGCGGATGGAGAAGACAGGTATTGCCGTTCCTGCACCTTTCCATTGCTCCTTGGGATTGGCGAAGCGGGTGCCGTCGATTACAATCTGCTGGTCGAAACTTTCGGGCACGATGCCGAATATTCGGTTGCTCATGGCTTCCCAGCCCACGCATTCGCCATCCTTGTTCAGGATGATGAACTTGTACTCGAACGGCGGTTCCAGGCGGTCGAACGGGATGTTTGTCTCCCAGACGGGGAAATGGGCGTCGTTCAGGCGGATTGCTTTGGATGGATTCCAGTTGCCCAGCAGGTCGCCTTCGCCGCAGATGGCCAGAGTCTCGTCGGGCATGATCATGGGAGCCTCCACGCGTATGTTGACTGTTCCGGGCAATGATTTCAGCGGCTGGTCACGGTGCGAGCGGCGCAGTATGCCGTCGATGAATGCCGATGAGTAGAACGGCTTGTCTACCGGCATGTCATGCCACGAGTCGAAGATCACGCATGAACGGATGCCCGACCCGGCGATATAGCGGTGAGGCACACCCCACTCGAAACGCCAGGCGCGGTCCGGGGCCTTCACTACGAACCAGTAGTTGAAATCCTCCGGATCGAACTTCAGGTCCAGAGTCAGCTGCCATGTATCGGGACTGGTCAGCTTCATCTCCAGTGCCTTGGTGGCGTCGCCGTTGCCAAGCTCCGGAATATCGCCGCACAGGTACAGACCTTCGCCCCATACCGTATGGTAGTTGATATTGAATACGATTTTCATAAGGTTATTGAAATTTAAAGTTACTCATTATTGGGTGTGTCGCGGCCTTATCCGCACTTGGAAGTGCCGCAGGTGGTGCAGATCAGACAGCCCTCCTGATATACTAACGTTTCAGCACCGCATTTAGGACATTTCTGCCCCTTGGCCACTGTTCCTACAGGCATATATTTCTTCAGCGCGCGTTCCACGCCCATCTTCCAGGTGTTGATGCTGGTGGAATCCAGCTCCAGACCGCCCACCAGTTTCAGGACCTGCTCGATGGGCATGCCGTAACGCAGTACGCCGGATATCAGCTTGGCGTAGTTCCAGAACTCGGGGTTGAACTTTTCGCTCAGACCCTCGATGGTGGTCTTGTAGCCGCGCTTGTTGATGAACTGGAAGTCGTAGCGCTTGTTGCCGTTGGCGTCAACCGTCTTGATGATCTTGCCGTGGCTCACGCTCTTGGGACAGAAGATTCCGTCCTCGTCGTCGGCCAGTCCGGTGAAGATCTCGTAAGGCTTGCCGTCCACCAGTCCGACGAAAGCGATCCACTTCTCCTTGTTATTCTGGAAACGTACCACATCGGCTTCCAGTTCAGCCGGACGCTTCATTATTGCCTCGGGCGAGGCGATGAGGTGCATGTGGGGCTTCTCCGGCTTGACGGATTCCAGCACGTTGTTTCGAGATCCGTCGCGGTAGACAGTGCAGCCCTTGCAGCCCACCTTCCATGCCTCGACGTACAGACGGTTCACCAGTTCCTCGCTGACATCGGCGGGCAGGTTGATGGTCACGCTGATGCTGTGGTCCACCCACTTCTGGATCGCGCCCTGCATGCGTACCTTAGCCAGCCAGTCGATGTCGTTGGCCGTGGCCTTGTAATAGGGAGAGCGGGCCACCAGCTCATCGATCTCCTCGGCGGTCATGTGGTCCTTCTTCTCGATGCCGTTGACGCGCATCCACTCCAGGAAGTTGTGGTGGTATACGATGAATTCCTCGTAGGCTTCGCCGGTCTCGTCCACGAAATCGACACGGATATCGACATCGCTCGGGTTGATCTTGCGGCGACGTTTGTAGACTGGCATGAACACCGGCTCGATGCCCGATGTGGTGCGGGTCATGATCGATGTGGTTCCCGTGGGAGCGATGGTCAGGCAGGCTATGTTGCGGCGTCCCACCTTCTGCATGCGCTCATACAGGGCCGGATCGGCCTCGCGCAGACGCTGTATGTAGGGATTGTTTTCCTCGCGCTTGGGGTCGTAGATCTCGAACGCTCCTCGTTCCTCGGCCATGTCGACCGATGCCCTGTAGTAGGCCAGAGCCAGCTCGCGGTGTACGCTTACGGAGAATGCCGTGGCCTCGTCCGAGCCGTAGCGCAGTCCCAATGCCGCCAGCATGTCGCCCTCGCCGGTGGTTCCGGCACCGGTGCGGCGTCCCTTCAGGGTCTTGGTGCGGATCTTCTTCCACAGGTTCAGCTCGGTTCCCTTTACCTCGGCGGTCTCGGGATCGGCCTCGATCTTGGCGATGATGGTGTCGATCTTCTCCATCTCCAGGTCGATTATGTCGTCCAGTATGCGCTGGGTCTTGGCTACATGCGTGCGGAACAGGTCGAAATCGAACTCGGCCTGGGGCGTAAAGGGATTACGGACGTAGCTGAACAGGTTGATGGCCACCAGACGGCAGCTGTCGTAGGGACACAATGGAATCTCGCCGCAGGGATTGGTGGAGACGGTCTCGAATCCCAGGTCGGCATAGCAGTCGGGAACCGATTCGCGCAGAATCGTGTCCCAGAACAGGACTCCCGGCTCGGCCGATTTCCAGGCGTTATGGGTGATCTTGTTCCATAGCTTGGCAGCGTCGATCTCATTCGTCACCACCGGGTTGTCGGACTTGACGGGGAACTGCTGGGTGTATGTCTGTCCCTGTGTGGCGGCTTCCATGAATGCATCATCAATCTTGACCGAGACGTTGGCGCCGGTCACCTTGCCCTGCTCCATCTTGGCGTCGATGAAGTCCTCGGCGTCGGGATGCTTGATGGAGACGCTCATCATCAGTGCGCCGCGTCGGCCGTCCTGGGCCACCTCGCGGGTGGAGTTGGAGTAGCGTTCCATGAACGGTACCAGACCCGTGGAGGTCAGCGCCGAGTTCTTGACCGGCGAACCCTTGGGACGGATATGCGACAGGTCGTGGCCCACGCCGCCACGGCGTTTCATCAGCTGTACCTGTTCCTCGTCGATGCGGATTATGCCGCCGTATGAGTCGGGATGGCCGTCAAGTCCGATTACGAAGCAATTGGACAGTGAGCCTACCTGAAGGTTGTTGCCTATGCCTGCCATAGGCGATCCCTGGGGAACGACATATTTGAAATGGTCCAGAAGTCCGAATACCTCCTCCTCCGACATGGGGGTGGGATACTTGGCCTCGATGCGGGCTATCTCGCCGGCGATGCGGCGATGCATGTCGGTGGGTGTCTGCTCGTAGATGTTGCCGTCGGAATCCTTCAGGGCATATTTGCTGACCCATACGCGGGCAGCGAGTTCGTCACCGTTGAAATACTTTAGGGAGGCATCGTATGCCTCCTGATAGTTATAAGTGGGTTTGTCAGTCTGCATTTCGTTTAGTAGCTGATTGTTTTGTGGATCGGCCGTCTGGCCTGTACCGTTCAAACTGCAAATATAATCAAATTCCCGCATACTTGCGGCCTGACACTGGTTTAAATTGAAAAATTTTTTCTGCAATCTGATTTAAGGTTTTCCTTCTGCCCGGTATTGTTATTATGGTGGAAAATATTGGTCAAAAAGGGTCGCGGGGCGTTAAATCGCAGAATATTTGCTGAAAATTATAGTAAAAATGTTGTCGGTTGGGTAAAATTGACTAATTTTGTGGCGCGATTCATCTATATTATTAACGCACCAACACAGAACGAATGAAGACTGGATATCATTATAGACTTGATTTGCCGGATTCGTTGGCAAAGATACTTGAGGAGGACTTCTGGATTTCGGAAGACGTCGATCCCACGATGTTCAAGTACATCACCGAGCCGGTGAAGTTCGAGGCCACCACCTGGATAATCGTCACCAAGGGGGAGGCCCGGGGTGACATCAACCTGATATCGCACGACATCAAGGCTCCGAGTCTGGTGGTGGTTCGCGGAAACCATATCCTGCAGCCATCCTACATAAGCCCTGATTTCCGAGCGACGGTCATTGTGATGTCCAAGCGTTTCCGCGAGAATGTCTTTATGTTCATCAACAACACCCCGATCTATTCGCTGTCGTCACGGCATCCGGTGGCTCCGATCCCTCCGGCCGACCTGCCGGAATACCAGCAGTTCTTCAAGGAAATCCAGAAGGTGCTGAAGATGTACGACAATCCTTATGCCTCACAGGTATTGCTGTTCCGAATGGTGGCGTTCATATTCCAGACCGTCTACAAATGCTACGAGCCCTTCCAGGAGGAGATCGTCACACGTCAGGGTCGGCTTTCCGACCAGTTCCTGGCTCTGGCTCAGGAGAACTTCCGTACGGAACGCTTCCTGGAATTCTATGCCAACAAGATGGAGGTGTCTCCCAAGCATCTGTCGCGGACGGTCAAGGCGCAGACCGGCTATACTGCGGTGGAATGGATCGAGCGCTTCGTCATCCTCGAGGCCAAGGTGCTGCTGAAGTCATCCAACCTGAACATCCAGGAGATTGCCGCCGAGCTGAAGTTCCCCACCCAGTCCTTCTTCGGCAAGTACTTCAAGAAGTTCACCGGCATGTCCCCCCGCGACTTCCGCAACTCATAGACTATTTTAATGCTTTATCGTACTGCGAAAGTATGGTTAGGCACTCTATGGGGAAGGACAGAATAATTTGGAAACTTTACACCATGGAAAAGGTATTTAAATCAAAAGTCGCCAAATGGTATCTATGGTTTTGCATCGGCATGACCATTGCATTTATAGGGTCGATATATTTATGCTATCAATCAACGTGGGTTCTTCTGATTGATGTTGTTATTATGTGAATAGCGTTATTTATGATTTATGATATACTCCTGAATACAGATTATACAATAAGCGGAGAAAGATTATATATTCGGTGTGGTTTCCTATTCCGAATGAATTTACCTATTTCCAAAATTTCAGAGATAGCACATAAATCCACAATCCTTTCTTCTCCGGCGTTGTCGGCAAAACGGATAGGATTAAGGTATGGAAAAAAGAATTGGGTCTTTGTTTCTCCAAAGAATCAAGAGGAATTTATGTCAGCTTTACGTTCAATCAATCCCGAAATAAAAATCAGTTAACCCCGACGAGCGCAAGCAAGTCGAATGGCATCTGATTATCTCCATTCTGTCTATGAACTAAAGGTTCCAAATAGAAATGTAGACAGGGTCGCTGGATTTGAGAGTATTCTCTGTAAGCGAATAATCTGCTGTAATCTTCCGTTATGTCAAAAGACAAGATTAAAATTTTGAATATGGATGACAGGAATTTCCTTTTGAGGGAGGGTGAATGGATGAACGGCTTTTCTCCGGAATGTGCCGCAGCTTTATTGAAATGCGAGGATTTATGCTTTCAGCTAAATTCCACCTTGCCTTCCAAAAGAAGGGAACGTGAGGAAATTGTAAGACAAATAGTAGGGTCAATAGGCTCGAAATTCACTATACACAGTCCGTTCAGATGCGATTTCGGTTTCAACATAAGCATCGGGGAAAATTTTGTAGGAAATCTCAACCTTACGATACTTGATGAAGCCAAGGTGACGATAGGGAATAATGTGTTTATCGGTCCGAACACCACGATATGCACTATCATCCATGCTTACGATGCTCCGAGCCGAAACGAGGGCATAATGTGTGCCCGCAGTGTGAGGATATGCGATAATGTATGGATAGCCGCCAATGTGATCGTGCTACCGGGCGTGACGATAGGAGAAGGTGCGGTGATTGGAGCGGGTAGCGTGGTCACAAAAGATGTGGCACCTTATACGATAGTAGCCGGCAATCCAGCAAGAGTGGTCCGGAAAATCCCTAATGGTGAATTGTTGGCTTTTACATAAACAGAAAAATATATTAGGCACGGAGAGGTTTACGAAAAATACATATATGTAGGTGAAACACGAAAAGGTTTTGATATAAGATTTGAGCAACATTTAGATGAGCGTAAGCCATCATTATGGCTGTCGGAAAGAGTCATAAAATATGTCCGATTTGGTCGAGCAGTTCATCATTCTGCGTCTGGAGATAACCTTAATAGAGGTTGTCGCAGATGATGAAGGTCTCAAACGGCACTTCGGAGAAGTCAGCCGGGAGAGCGTGTTGACGGTTGATTTTGGAGATGCGGACGGGCACCGTCGGCAGAGAAGCGAGCCAGTCGAGATGCGGCAGCAACTCGGCGAGCGTCAGCGGCGTAACCTCGAAAAGAAGTTTTCCTCTTTTGGAGATATGAGCCGCTGTCCTGTTTGCCTATGACCTTTGTGCCGCTCCATTGGAGAAGGCATGATGTCTTGATTTCATCGGTAGCAAACTCGTCTGCGAGAAGCTGATAAACATAGCGGAGCTGTTTGTAGGAAAGCTCGTGCCAGCCCTGCGGCACGATGAAGTTAATCGAGATTGTCTGCATATTAAAAGTGCTTTATCGTACTGCGAAAGTACGGTAAAGCACTTTAGGGGGGGAAAGACGTGATTTAGAACTGCCAAACGGGGTAGCTGAAAACCTTGGTCTCGTTCTTTCGCTTATACCAAACTGTTAATCCTACTGCCAAAAGTATGCTAATGACACGAGCAATGTTGGAGATAAGACCTCCGGCTGCATTCTCTGTACCCTCCATAGTGAAAACAAACCATGCGAGATTCATAAGGATATGTAATCCTATGGGAACCCAGAGATTAAAATTCCATTCAGCGTACATCCAACTGAAATAGAGTGCCCCTATAAATGTCACGCCAAAAGCGAACAATGATGAAACTATATCGTGCCCCTGGTAAAGATGTTGGGAACCGAAGTAAAGGGCGGGTAGTAAAATAGCCCAAAAGAATCCTGTTTTTGCATAACGGAAAAGTAATCCGAACATAAACGCGCGACACACAAGTTCCTCGGTAAATCCGGCAATTATACATTTATGGTAAATTCTAAATATCGAGACATCGGTGGCAAACTTACCGAAAATAAGGAATATGATGTATAGAGGCAATACACAGACAAGCGCTATTCCAAATCCTTTCAGGATGTTGCTATTCAAACCAAGAAAAGTAAATACTTCTTTGGGCTTGATTACAACGGCTGTAAATAGAAACACCGCAAAGGTAAGCAGTAATGCTCTAATTGTTTGCCCTAACGCAGAAGTCCTTGAAATTTCAAAATAATCAATTACTATACTTGTATTGCGCCATATAAAATGTATTATTATACCAGCGAAGATGGCATATAATATTTTAGCTGTTTTTGATTTTAATATAAGCATAAGTGGAACTATTTTCTGCTGCAAAATTACTCAAAATCGGGCAAATACACAAGTTCAAGCCCCGTCGATTGCTCGGCGAGACTGATGGTCGGGCCGTTCATTACTCCTGCTCGTGGATATTGATGCTGCTGACGTATTCGAGGCAGTCGCTGAATTTTTCCATTACGAGCATCGTGGCGAATGTTCAGCTGAACGTGAAGATGTTCGACCAGAGGCAGGTAGATTCATCTGTGAAATGAATGAAGGCGAAGAACTTTCTTGCACCGTCGGGGCATGTCTGCGAGTAGTCGGTGAGGTTGGCGAAGTCGCACTCTATGAGCGCGAGCAAGTCGAACGGCATCTGATTATCTCTTATACCGTCGATGAAGCTAAAGGTCGTCACCCTACGGTGACTCGGAAAATACAGCAGTCGCGTATCTTGCGGTACTCGCTGGAGGAAAGTATCTTTACGTTCCTCCAGCCACCGTATAACGAGTAACTTAGAGAAATGACGTTACGCAGTTCCAGGATAGAGCCGTCGGATTTATCTCCATTTTATCGATGAGCTTAAGGTTCCATACAGAAATATCGACAGTGTCGCCTGAGTTGAGCATGGTGCGAGCAGTGGATATGTTTTATTTCTTTTTCTTGGGGAGAATTTTCTTCTCGTCGGATTTTAACCTACGCTCCACTTTCTTCACGTCCTCGGCAGGTGGCAAAGTTTCCGGACGGATGCCGCGGTCCAGCAACATGCTGCGGACTGCGCTATTGTTGTCGATATGCTCACGCTCAATGTCGACCTGACCGTGCAGGTCTTTCTGCTGAACGTTAACGGAAGTCATTTCGGCTGCGAGGTCTTTTGCCTTTATAGCTATCGTGGAGAGAAAATCGGCAAGGGGTCTTTTTTCGGGTGCTCCGACACGGCGTTTCATCATGGATGTGTCAAGGCCGAACAATGCGCGGTCGCCTTTGGCGCGGATAATGGCGAAGCCTTTAGAGTCCACACCACGTTCATAAAGCACTATGGTAGCCTGGGGAAGGGGAATTCGAAGAATGGCATTGGTCTACTGTTTCCGGAGCTTCAGCTTGATGTCCTGGCACTTGTCGATGAAGATGAGACCGCCGATGATCAGGACGCAACCCAGATAGCCCAGGAAATAAATGTTCTCGCCAAGGAAGAAGTAACCGGCTACCATCGTGACGATAGGCTGCAGGTACAGGTAATTGTTTCCGGTGACGGGCCCCAGGTATTTCAGCACCTCGTTCCAGATCAGGTATGCGCCGAGCGAGCATATCAGCACCAGGAACAGGAAGTTCATGGTCAGATGTATGTTCTCCATTTCGAACAGCAGATGGACGTGCGAGGGGCCTTTCTGCATCAGTACCAGCGGCAGGGCCGTCAATACGCCGTAGAAGAACATTTTTCTGGATATGAACATGCTGGAGTAGAATGGCAGCAGACGCTTGATGGCGATTGAGTATATGGCCCAGCAGAGGGCAGCCGACAGGGCCAGCAGGTCGCCGGCAGGCCGGATTTCCACCGTCTCGCCATGGCTGAAGATGATGCACGCAACTCCGACGAAGGATATGGCGGATCCTATCAACGTGACGGCCTTGAGTTTCTGACGGAACAACGCCGCCACCAGGAAAGTGGTGAATATGGGTGATATCGATGCAAGCAGCGACACGTTGGCCGTGGTGGTGAGCTGCAACGCATAGTTCTCTGTTATGAAGTAGAGCGAGCCGGAACAGATTCCAGATAACGCCAGCGTCAACTCGTCGCGCCAGCTGTTGGACCGAATCTTGCGGCAGGTGAATATGAACAATGTGAGGTATGCGGCCAGAAAGCGGTAGAAATACACTTCAACCGGAGTGAATCCACCGCTGTTCATCAGTACCTTGGTGCTTAGGAACGATGTGCCCCATGCCGATACGGTGATGAGGGCGCCTATATGGGCCAGCAGTATTGCGTGCGTTTTCTTCAATGGTGTCTTTAGTGCCATAACTCTAAAGGTTGGCGGATTTAAGGCGGATTCAAGGGAATCCCGGTTCATGGCGGCCTGTTCCAGACCGTATCGCAAAATTAGCAAAAATTCCTGAAAAACAATAAAGCTTGCCGCAAAAAATTATTTCACACCGATTTTTTGGAAAAGTGGCCGCTTCTGATTATTTTTGTGCTTAAAATACAACGAATACACAGACAGAAACATTAACACCTTAAAAAATATCAGAGAAACATGGCAAAAGTAAAACCGTTCAAAGGCGTCCGTCCGCCCAAGGAGCTGGTGGAGGAAGTCGCAAGCCGTCCGTACGACGTATTGAATTCCGAGGAGGCTCGCGTCGAGGCCCAGGGCAATCCCAAGAGCCTGTACCATATCATCAAGCCGGAGATCGATTTCGAGCCCGGAACCGACGAGCATGATCCCCGTGTGTACGACAAGGCCGTGGAGAATTTCCATAAGTTCCAGGAGAACGGATGGCTGGTACAGGACCAGAAGGAGTGCTACTACCTGTATGCCCAGACCATGGACGGCCGTACGCAGTACGGTTTCGTGGTCGGCGCATGGGTGCCCGACTATATGGAGGGCCGCATCAAGAAGCATGAGCTGACACGCCGCGACAAGGAGGAGGACCGCATGAAGCACGTGCGCGTCAACAACGCCAACATCGAGCCGGTGTTCTTCGCATTTCCCGACAACGAGGCCCTGCAGCAGATAATCGATACCGTCATCGCCGGAGAGCCCGAATATGATTTCGTCGCTCCCGACGGCTTCGGACACACAGTATGGGTAATCGACGACGACGATATGATACAGCGCATCACCGAGGAGTTCGCCAAGATTCCCGACATGTATATCGCCGACGGGCACCATCGCTCGGCTGCCGCGGCGCTGGTGGGCGCAGAGAAGGCTAAGAACAATCCCGCCCATCGCGGCGACGAGGAGTACAACTTCTTCATGGCAGTGGCCTTCCCGGCATCGCATCTCCGCATCATCGACTACAACCGCGTGGTGAAGGACCTGAACGGCATGACTCCCGCAGAGTTCCTGGACAAACTCTCCAAGAACTTCATAGTGGAGGATAAGGGCACGGAGGTTTACCATCCCTCGGGACTGCACAACTTCGCGCTCTACATGGACGGCCATTGGTACTCGCTCACCGCCAAGGAGGGAACCTACAACGACAGCGACCCGATCGGCGTCCTGGACGTGACCGTCTCCAGCGACCTGATCTTGCGTGACCTGCTGGGCATCACCGACCTCCGCTCCGACAAGCGTATCGACTTCGTAGGCGGCATCCGTGGCCTGGAGGAACTGAAACGTCGCGTGGATTCCGGCGAGATGGCAATGGCCCTGGCTCTGTATCCCGTAACGATGCAGCAGCTGATGGACATCGCCGACACCGGAAACATCATGCCCCCCAAGACAACCTGGTTCGAGCCTAAGCTGCGCTCCGGACTCATAATACATAAACTGGATTGAAAAAACTTAAGACATTCATAACTGTTTTGTTGACGCTCGCGGGACTTGCCGTTCCGCGGGCGTCCGCATGTACCTCGGCCATCATCGGCGCCGAGCTGAACCCTTCGGGACGTCCCATCCTGTGGAAACACCGCGACACCAGTGCCATCGACAACAAGGTGGAACGTATTCCTGCCAATGGCGACGACATGGGTTATGTAGCCCTGTTCAACGCCGGCGACAAGGCCCTGAAGGAAGCCTGGATAGGCATGAACGACGCCGGGTTCGCCATCATGAACACTGCCTCCTACAACATCAAGGACGACCGCGTCCCCAACAAGCAGATGGACAAGGAGGGCATAGTCATGACCAAGGCCTTGAAGACCTGCCGCACGGTCGATGACTTCGCCCGGTTGCTTGAGACATATCCCAAGCCGATGGGGGTGGAGGCCAACTTCGGCGTCATCGACGCTCTGGGCAACGGCGCCTATTTCGAGACCAACAACCGGGTCTACAAGCGTTACGACCTGAAGGATGCTCCGGACCACATGCTGGTACGGGCCAACTACAGCCATTCCGGACGACGCGACGAGGGCTACGGCTACATACGCGAGGCCAACGCCGAATGCCTGTTAGGTCCCTATGCCGCGCAGGGAGCCGTTACTCCCGAAGTGCTGACCGAGGAAGTGAGCAGGTCGTTCTACCACGACCTGAACAAGCGCGACTATTCCGAAGGTCCGGACCGCTGGGTAGTGGATCAGGATTTCATTCCGCGGTTCAAGTCAACCGCTACCGTCGCCATCGAGGGGTGCCGTCCGGTCGAGTCTATCGACTATGTGACTCCTGGGTTTGTGGCCGACGAATACATTATGTGGACTGGGCTTGGTTATCCGCCGGTTTCGGAGATCCGTGCCGTCCGCAACCGTGAGGGTGGCGTCGATGCCGACCTGCGCGGCACTATGGACAACGGTCATTCGCCATTGTGCGAGGAGGCCAAGCGCAAGCGCCGCGAGGTGTTCGGCATCCACCGTGACAACGGCGACCGTTACATCGACATGCCGTTGCTGTACAATGAGGAAGGTACCGGTTACGCCCAGCAGATGCGCAGGCTGAATCACGTGACCTATCAACGTGAGGCTGCCGTGCGCGACGGAAAGAATGTCAGATGACTGAGACCTCAGCCATATTCCGTATGTCTGCGGGCAGTTTCGGCCGCGAGATAATGCGGCGTTTCGCTCCGTGGTGGATATGGGGTGGAGTGGCTCTGTTTGTCACAGGCATCGTGGCTGCGTTTGCCTTGAGTGATGTCCGCTGGGCCATAGTGGGGCTCATGGTCCTGTTGATCATGCTTCCCATGGCTATGGCCATATGCTACTACAACCATGCTCTGTGCCGCGAGTGTTTCGTCAATGTGCTGCCTCATTCAGTCGGAATTATGGATGGATGCATAGTGGTTACATTGTACGAGAAACCGGAACCAGGTCCGGACGTTGAGGCGGGGGAGTACCACGAGTTGCGGCAGGAACGCTTCGGTGCGGATTGCGTCACCGGGTGGTCCATACGCGACAAAGTGGGTTATGTGGAATTGCGTGACAGTATGCCGGGATTCATTTGGGTGCCGATGGATATTGATAATTTCGAGGAAATTGCTAATTTTGCACGTGATTCCGGTGACGCAACGTCACGAAATGTTGAATAAAGCTCTTGATAACGACCTATGAGGATACTTAAGGATTCGAATAAGAAATATTGCTTCATAATGGATATGGAGGTCCGGGACTATGAGCTGGACTGCGAGCAGATAGTCAATAATGCGAACTATCTCCACTACATGGAGCATACGCGTCACAAGTTCTGTTCCGATGCCGGTATGTCGTTCATCCAGATGCATAACAAGGGAATAGATGCCGTTGTGCGCAAGATCGAGGTGGAGTACAAGACCTCTCTGCGTGGCGGCGATTCCTTCATCAGTTGCCTGAGGTTGGAGCGCAAGGGTCCCCGCTTCATATTCCATCAGGACATAATCCGCTCGGACGGCGAGGTCTGCGCCGAGGGTCTTGTGACCGTCGTGGTGCTGAAGGACGGCAAGCTGTCACGTGGAGATGAGCTTGCTGCGGTATTCGCCAAATATATCAAATGATGGCCGGGCGGGAACAGCTGGAATTCAAGGTTGGACTCTCCATGACTCCGGGCGTCACCGCCGAGCTGGTGCGTGCCATGATGGAGGTGGAGTATGATTACGCCGACTTCTTCAAGCCAGGGATGGGCGATTTATTGACTCGCATCGGAAGTGACGGCAAGCTGCATTTCGATCCTGTGGCCCGTCAGACTGCGTTGGAGCGCGGGCGCCGTGAGGTGGATTTCATGGAGCGTCATCATGTCCGCGCGCTCTTTCTCGGTGACGAGGATTATCCCGTACTGTTGCGCGAGCTGCATGATGCGCCGGTGATGCTGTATGTATTGGGCGAGGCTGATCTGGACCCTCGTTTTGCGCTGGCCATAGTGGGAACTCGCCGAGCCACCGCATACGGAACCGGTTTTGTTGACTCGCTTGTCAAGGACCTTGCGGTATATTATCCCGACCTGTTGATAGTAAGCGGGCTGGCTTATGGAATAGATGCCGCGGCGCATCAGGCGGCGCTGAAGTACGAATTGCCTACTGTCGCTGTGGTGGCCCACGGTATGGACCGGATATATCCTGCCGCTCACCGCAATCTGGCCAGAGAGATTGTGGCCCAGGGAGGAGCCATCGTCTCGCAGTATCCCACGGGTACAGAACCCTATCAGCGGAACTTCCTGGAACGCAACCGTATTATAGCCGGTCTGACCGGTGCCACTTTTGTCGCTGAGTCCGAGATCAAGGGTGGTGCCATGAGCACGGCCAATCAGGCGTTTGTCAACAACCGCGAGGTCTTGGCTCTCCCCGGACGTGTATCCGACCAGATCAGCAGCGGATGCAATCTGTTGATCAGTCGGGAGAAGGCCCATCTGGTGACATGTGCAGCCGATGTGGCACAGTTTACCGGCTGGCCTCCGGGCGTATTGAAGGCAGTGCCTAAGCAGCGCAACCTGTTTCCCGAGCTGCAGGGCGTTCCGGGCGAGATCTATGCGCATCTCAAGCATGAGGCACGCCCCATGACCGTCGACGAGCTTCATCAGCGCGTCAAGGTAAACATGAAGGACCTGATGGCCGACCTGACCGAGATGGAGTTCGACGGCATCATCAACAAACTCCCCGGCGCCCGCTACGAGCTGGCATGACAAAGGTCCGATTCTGTTTAGGAATCGAGCCTTGAATGTTCCTTAGGTATTTTTAGAGTTCGGCGAAGCGGTCCAGAACGGTATTAACCAGTTGGTTGATCCGTGGCTTATAGTCTGTGTTGGTCTTGTTGGCGCGGCGTTCGGCAATGATGCAGCATACGGTCATGGCGCGGTGTCCCAGCATCAGGCTGAGGCCCTGCAGGCATGCCGACTCCATCTCGAAGTTGGTGATAGGGCGGTTATCGTAGCGGAACGACTCAATCTTGGCGTTCAGGTCGGGGTCTTTCAGTTTGAGCCGTACCTGACGTCCCTGCGGGGCATAGAATCCCACGGCGGCGATGGTGTATCCACGGTGCATGTCATCGCGGCCGATGGCCTGGACCAGTTCCGGATTGGCGTTGGCCACGTATGGCGCCGGCCAGGACTTGTCCCACCCGGTATGGCGCACGAACGCATCCTCGAACTTTAAGTCACAGACTTTGTCTCGGTCGGCGTAGAAGTTCAGTATGCCGTCGAAGCCAATGCCTTTCTCGGCGATGACGTAGTCGCCCAGATGCAGGTCTTCCTGTAGTGAGCCGGAGGTGCCGATACGGACAATGTTCAGAGTTCGGTGCTCGGGTTTCACGGTTCGGGTCTCGAGGTCGACATTTGCGAGTGCGTCGAGCTCTGTGACGACGATCTCGATGTTGTCGGGACCGATGCCGTGGCTGATGCACATAACGGGCTTGCCCTTGTAGCTACCGCCGATGGCGTGGAACTCACGCGAATGTACGTCGTAGTCGACTGAGTCGAAGTACGATGCCACCATGTCCACGCGGCCGGGATCGCCGACGAAGATGATGTTGTCGTGCAGCTGGTCGGGACGCAGGTGTATGTGGAATGCGCTTCCGTCATCGTTGATGATGAGCTCCGACGGGGGGATTATTCGGTTCTTGTCCATAGTATTGTCATTTTGGGTTATAGTAGTCAGCTTAGGGCAAACACTTGCGAGCAGCGGTGATCCTCTCATGTTATTTTGATTGCCGGATAATGTGCTGTCACAACGAGTGTTCGGCTATACTGAATCCGTAATTATAACAACAAAATTAATGAAATTTCCCGAAAAACTTGGTAAACTCAGAAAAAATCTATAATTTTGTACCCGCAAACGGGCAGAAGCCCAGTGTAGGGGGATAAATAGTTATCCTGCATTGAAAGTCCTCGGGCTTTCAGATCGACCAAGGAAAGATGCCGGAGCGGTCGAACGGGACGGTCTCGAAAACCGTTGTGCCCTTACGGGTACCCAGGGTTCGAATCCCTGTCTTTCCGCAAATTAGCTTGATTATCAAGTATTTGCAAAAGCTGCACCCAATATTGCACCCAGAAATGGCAGTAATATTGGGTGTTTTGTTGTCGCCATATGATACGGTGTTTTGACAACTTAGTGGTGTCGGATTATTTAATGTCATTTAACATCACGGTTAAACTCATGAGACTTTACTTGCCTCAAAAAATCCGCTGACCCAATAAAATCATCGTTATGTTTGGATATATCAAATATTGTTTGTAATTTTGCGAACACCAAACAAGAGATGATATGTCAAAATTAGAGATCACACCCGAACAGGAGCGTCTTGCGAGGTTCGCAAAAGCGATGGGGCATCCCACGCGGATAGCGATTCTCAATTTTCTCGCTCAGAGAAACGAATGTTTCTTTGGAGATATACACGAGGTACTTCCGATTGCGAAAGCCACAGTATCGCAGCATCTGAGCGAGTTGAAGGAGGCCGGTCTTATACAAGGCACCATCGAGCCGCCAAAAGTAAAGTATTGCATCAACGCAGAGAACTGGAAACTTGCCCGGCAACTGTTTTCACAGATGCTTGACGACTGCTGTCCCTCAAAAAAGAATAGCTGCTGCTCGTAGGCACTATTTTTTTATTTTTAATGTTCGTAATTCGGCAAATAACAATCTAAATTAAATGATAATCACATGAAAAAGTTACTGATGCTTTTTGCCCTTATGATAGGGCTGATGTCGTGCGGAAGCGGGGATAATACCGCCGCTGCGAAATCTCCTGAGAAGGATAGAGTGGAAGTGATATATTTCCACGGTAAACAACGCTGTGCCACCTGCATGGCTATCGAGAAAAACGCTAAAGAGGTCGTAAACGCACTCTTTGCAAACGAGCTTAAAAACGGCACTGTCGTATTCAAGACAGTGGATATCTCTACCCCGGAGGGAGAAAAAATCGCCGACAAATACGAAGTTACATGGTCTTCGCTCTTTGTCAATAAATGGAAAGACG
This sequence comes from Bacteroidales bacterium, assembly GCA_019416425.1. GTDB lineage: Bacteria > Bacteroidota > Bacteroidia > Bacteroidales > Muribaculaceae > Lepagella. The sequence goes on along the minus strand of DXXK01000067.1, from coordinate 34,697 downwards.
GTAAGGAGAGCCGTAACAACCTCACTGAGTTTGGCTTCGGAAACGCCCGTAAAAATCCTGACGGCTTCAAGAAAGGTCTTGCAGACAAAATCCGCCAATCGCTGAAATAATGGACTGGTTACAGACTTTGCTTGACAACAGCACGGCTCCGGCTCTGACTGCCTTCCTCCTCGGATTACTCACCGCCATCTCGCCATGTCCGCTTGCTACCAATATAGCTGCAATAGGCTACATCAGCAAGGATATAGAGAACCGCAGACGCATTTTACGAAATGGTGTCCTTTACACCGTTGGTCGCATAATCGCATATACCGTTCTCGGCATTATCCTTATCTCAATTCTGAAAGAGGGTGCAAGCGTGTTCGGCATACAAAAGGCAATAGGAAAATGGAGCGAGTTGCTGATTGGACCGCTGTTGCTGCTTATCGGACTTTTCATGCTGTTCGGGCATAAGCTCAATCTGCCGCAGTTCGGTTTCGGCGGCAATGGTGAGGAACTCGCCAGGAAAGGTGGATGGGGTGCATTGCTGCTCGGTGTCCTGTTCGCGATGGCTTTCTGCCCTACAAGCGGAGTGTTCTATTTCGGGATGCTCATACCTATGTCGGTAACTGCAAATGCAGGCTGGCTTCTGCCGATACTGTTCGCAATAGCCTCGGCGCTCCCCGTGCTTGCCGTCGCATGGATTCTCGCTTTCAGCGTTGAAAAGGTCAGTGAATTCTACGGCAGACTGCGCACTATTCAGAAATGGCTCAACATTATCGTCGGCGCAATTTTCATATCAGTAGGTATTTACTACTGCATAATGATGTTCTTCTGAAAATTTTAACAACAATGTTCGTTGTAAGACGAAATACAAACTAAATGACAAATGGGAAATAACAAAGAATCAAAGAAAGGTTTTTGGTCAACCCTTTTCGCACCCAAAAAGAAAAGCTGTTGCTGCAACAGCAACATCATCGTGGAAGACGATGTGAAACCTGTTCAGTCGTGCGGATGTTCCTCCGATTCTACCGAATCCGTTGAAAGCTCGTGTTGCTTCACATCTCCCGGGACAAAGATCGGCGAGGTTCTGGTTCTCGGACCCGGATGTGCCAGGTGCAAGGAAACATACAAGGTCGTCGAGCGTGTGACCAGCGAGAACAGTCTTGATGTAAGACTCTCAAAAGTCGAGGACATAACCGAAATGATGAAATATAACATAATGGCGACACCGGCGGTGGTCGTTGACGGTGCTGTCAAAATAAAAGGTCATGTTCCATCTGCCGATGAAGTGAAAAAAGTTCTCGGAATCTGAACAGAATAAAACGGGAGAGCAATATGGAAACGAAGAAGGAAATCAAGTTCCTGATATGGACGGTCGTCATATTTTTGACAGCGTTTTTCTTGCCTGTCAACAGCGACACACTGATGACGGCGATTCATTCCACCCTTGATCTCGCCAAGTGGTACGCCCGTGAGCATATCGTACTGTGTCTTCTCCCGGCATTTTTCATTGCCGGTGTTATTGCAGTGTTCGTAAGTCAGGGTGCGGTGTTAAAATATTTCGGTGCAAATGCAAAGAAATGGGTGTCATATGCTGTGGCTTCTGTATCGGGAGGCATCCTCGCCGTGTGTTCATGCACAATTCTCCCGTTGTTCACAAGTATCTACAAGCGTGGTGCAGGTCTTGGCCCGGCAATAGCGTTTCTATATTCCGGTCCCGCCATCAGCATACTCTCGATAATCCTCACCGCCCGTATCCTCGGACTCGAAATGGGACTTGCCCGTGTAATCGGTGCGGTAACATTCGCTGTAGTTATCGGCCTTGTGATGTCTTTTATCTTCCGCAAGGAGGAGCGCGACAAGGAAGCGGAACAGATGAATATCGTCCCACCGCCGGAGAAACGCCCGCTTTGGCAGACCGCATTGTTTTTCTTTACGCTCGTGGCAATCCTTGTATTTGCCAACTGGGGCGCACCTGCGGCAATCGACCGTGGGATATGGTCTGCCATATATGGGACTAAATGGTGGATAACATCTGCCCTTGCAATAGGTCTGTGCGTGATGCTTGTGAAGATACTCCATCTGAAAGCCCGATGGATTATCCTCGGAGCTGTCGCCGTCGCGGTTTCAGCATTTGTCGCCAATGTTTCCATTCCCGATGCAAAACTGGCTCCGCTGGTGGCAATGGTCGTCTCTGTCGCAGTCCTTGCCATCGTGTTGCTCTGCGATAAAAATGATGACGAGAACCGGGAATGGGCCCTGTCATCATGGGGATTCGCCAAGCTGATACTTCCGTTGCTTGCGGTCGGAGTATTGACAGCTGGATTTCTGCTCGGTTCAACGCACGACGGCATAGAGCTGCCCGGCATTATTCCAAACAGTTGGGTTGAATGGGCAGTCGGCGGCAATTCGTTACTGTCAAACTTCTTCGCAAGTTTCACAGGAGCATTCATGTATTTCGCCACTCTCACCGAAGTGCCGATTATTCAGGGACTGCTTGCTTCCGGCATGGGTAAAGGCCCGGCTCTTGCCCTGCTGCTTGCCGGACCCTCGCTCTCGCTTCCGAATATGCTTGTCATAAGAAGTGTGATGGGTACGAAAAAGACTGTAATATATGTCGCTCTTGTAATTGTCATGGCAACCATTTCCGGATGGGTTTACGGTTATTTCTTCTAAATTGAATGGAATATGAAGGTATTGATTCTATGCACCGGCAACAGTTGCCGCAGTCAGATGGCTCACGGCTTCCTCCAGTCGTATACCCGGTATTGGAAGTCTTCTCCGCAGGTACGAAACCTGCGGAGAAGGTTAACCCGCTTGCAGTCAAAGCTATGCATGAGAAAGGCTTCGACATTAGCGGACACACTCCGCAAAATGTGGAAGGATACCTCAAAGAGTCGTGGGATTATGTGATAACTGTCTGCGGAGGAGTAAATTCCCAATTGGAGTGGCATTGATGGGTAAAGAAATGAGTATCGGAGCTGTGATAGCACTCGTTATCGGTGGCGCGGGCATGGCTATTCCAGAAATGTCGATGCTTGCAAGTATCTTCAAAAAGAAACTTGTCGCCGTAATATTTCTGACGGCAGAAATTTCCGGTTTCATTTTTAACATTTTTCTATAATCCAGCACATATAATTGAATGCTCATTAGAGTAAGCCATTCCCAATTGTCTTATCTCCTGCCTTTTGATTCCAACGACTGAAATCCAAAGGTCGGAGATAGAACATCGACACATTCGATGAGGTTGGCGATGTCGCGAAAAGTCGGTATGGCTGGAAGATTGAGAGAAAGGTGAGAGAGAGCATTCCGTTATGAATAGCAAACTAATTTGGATATCATGCGACAATAATGTGACAGAACCTCTTTTAAGGCAATTGTCATTATAAAAATCAGCGAGACTCAAGGATTGTCAATCGGAAAATTTCGCAATTGTACCTGTTCTCGCTGTCCTTATTAAGTATATCAGTCTTTAGAATCACAAAGTATGGAGGTTATATTGTGTATTCGTTTGGGCGTGAAAATGTATCTTACCATCAAAGAGACTATCAATCCGGTACAGATTGCAGCCACAACAGTCCCCTCTCTCAGCCCTTCGATGTGTCCGGCCATTATGAAAGACAATATTGCTGCCGTAGTAACCAGACTTATGTCAAATGCAACTTTCAGATGACCGAAATCTCGTCTCCATCTGCGTGAAGAGTATTTCACTACACCTTCCGGACTCAACATGGCTACATTTGGTTTCAGTTCAAGAACTATGCCGAGTGCTTGTGTGAAGCAACCTGCACATACAAGAATAATAGCGAAGATGTAGTTTTTTACTTCTACAGAAGCTAATAGTGCCATGTTAAGATCCATAAACAGACCAAGCAATGCTGAAAAGGGCAACTGCAACAATATTTCCAAATAATCACGGCGTGTTCCAATACCTCGCAGTAACAGCAGCTCAACGAGAATAAACAGGACATTGACAACGAATGTCGCTACGCCAAGCGTCATTGGTGTATGCAATGATAAAACATAATTGATGCAGGATATTGGAGGAATGCCTAATGTTGATTTCACAAACAGGACGGCACCTAAGGATAATATATACAGTCCAAGAATGACTGTAAGGTATTTCAGAACACTTTTTCTCATTCTTCAGAATAATCTAATGAAGTCGTACATTTGTACGACTTCATTGCAAAATTATAAAAAATCCATGAGAGTATTATATTCCGGCACACTTTTCCCTCATGACAAAACATTATATGGATTTTATTTAAATATTTTTGCGATTAATCTAAAGTACATGACATTTTCTAAAATGTCATGTACTATGGTCACAGGTCTTTGACCTATGGCTTACTCTCGCAAAGAAAGCAGGATGAGAATCCAAGGATTCGAGATAAAGACGCGATTTATGATAAAGATGACAGAAAATCAATTCATGAATGGCTCTTGTTATATGTGCATGTTTTTATATATCTTCAACATGTGCAATTAACACGATATATTGCCCGATTGTCAAGAATTTTTGCTAACTTTGCATATGATTAGGCTGTTTGTCAGCCTTCTTATGAAAATGAATAACAACTCAGCGCCTACATAATGGTTTCAAATGACAAGCCGCATTCGCACTGTTACTGCAGATTATGGATTGTAAGGTTCCTCCTTATAATATTGATTATATTGCAGTTGCCTTCGATGGCGCCAGCTTTAGGCGTAAGCGACTTCACGTTCTTACATCTGGGCCTGGCAGATGGATTAAACAGCCAACGCATCAATTCGCTTAAGCAGACAGATGATGGTGCTGTGTGGTTAACTACCGGCAGTTTTGTAGCCCGGTATAATGGTTCGGGTATCGAGAGTTTCAATCTTACAGAAAACAGCATTACCTACAATAAAATAGGTTGCAATCCACGTTTTGTTCAATCCTCCGATGACAGAGTGCTGCAGGTATTTGATGCTGGTGGCCGTATCTATGAGTACAATACCGTGCAGAATCGTTTTGATACGGTGTTTGACCTCTCCAAGCATTTTGATTATGAGTTTCAACTCAATGACGTTTACAAAGAAGGGGATACCTATTGGATGGCATTGAGCCATGGCATTTATATGGTGCGGAAAGGGGAGGTCATACCTGTCCTCCATAATGTTTATACCAATTGTATTATCCGCGGTCCTGACGGACTCCTTCTTTTCGGTACCCGACTGGGATTGAAATCTCTAAGTCATAGCGATAATGACACCGCTGAAATTAAGTTGAAGGATTATCTTCAATACGATGTTGTGAGTGGTTTCTACGATATGGATACAAAACAACTTTGGTTGGGTACATATGGGCAGGGGCTTGTGATTGCCGACGGGGCAGGAGTGGCGACATTCGTTGAAGGAGTGCCTCATAATCCGGTTCGAAATATTGTTGCCTATGACAGCTCGACGATGCTTATAGGGATTGACGGTTGTGGTGTGTATCATGTTTCTCGCTTACCCTCAGCTAAAAATACGGCAGGCTTGCTGTTCAATGCCAATGAAGGGGAAAACGGGGTGCTTCATGGGAACGGCATATACGCGCTGCTGGTAGATACGTGGCACGATATATTCATTGGTTCATATTCCGGAGGAATCGACATAGCCAGGCCAGTGGGAAATACCGTAAAGACATACATGCATCAGCGTAATAACCCTCAGACATTGCTCAATGACCATGTAAACTGTGTGGCGCAACTGTCTTCATCGGCTTTGGCCATAGGCACCGACAATGGAATCAGTGTACTGAACCCCCTCACGGACGAATGGCGCCATATTGCTCGTGGCATGGTAGTGCTTTCCTTGTGTCCTAAGCCGGATGACGGAGGCCTTCTGGCCGCGACTTATGGCAACGGCGTATGTGAAATCAGTGCCAACGGCGACGTGAGGAATTTGTACGATGTCGACATATTGGGAGACAATCATGTCCATGATTTGCTGTACGACAGGAAAGGTCATCTTTGGATAGGGTGTCAAGATGCTCACCTCTTAGAGGTGACTCCGGAAGGATTTAGATATTATCCTGTGGACAATGTGAAATCGCTGGCACTTATGCCCGACGGACGTATAGCGGCGGGAGCAATAAATGGACTTTACATTATAACACCCGGAGAAAAGAAATTAAAAAAACTGCCATATTTTTCATCAGACTTCAATCAAGCTAATCGTTATGTGCTGGATATCTTCATTCATGATGATCGTTATATAGATATAGCTACTAATGGCGGGGGCTTGTATGTGTATGACCTTCGTACAGGCGACTGCCGTCAGTTCACCATGAAAGACGGTTTGCCCTCAAATACGGTCACGAGTGTCACGCAAGATGGACTTGGACGTCTGTGGTTTGCGACGGACCGGGGTCTGTCGTTCGCACATCCCGACAGTCTTGACAAAATCATCAATGTAAACTATCATTACGGGCTTCAGCGTGAATATTCCTATGGGGCCGCGGTCAATCTGCAGAACGGGAACCTGCTTTTCGGAAGCGAGGCAGGTGCGGTTATGGTCAATCCACATTATATTCAGCAACACAATTATAAAGTCAGCCTGCGCTTTACAGGAGTCAGCTGTAATGATAGCGACTCTGAAAAATTCAAAGAGCGGGCAGCAAAAATGCTGGATGAGGGGAAACTGAGTCTATCATACATTCAGCGTACCTTTGAGCTGTATTTTGAAAGCATTAATCTGCGATATCAGTTTGATATAGCCTATCAATATAGGGTTGGCAACGGCAGTTGGAGTCCTCTCACGACACAGCAGTATATCCGGTTCGTCAATCTTGAACCCGGCAAACATCTGCTCACAGTCCGAGCGGTAAGCAAATCCAACAATGTTGTGCTTGGCGAACGGAATCTGGCAATCACCGTCAGCCGTCCCTGGTGGAACTCGTGGTGGATGTGGTGTATTTACATCTTACTTATAGTGTCTTTGTTCTATGGGGCTTGGTGGACATATGGACTTCATAATCGGTATATGCGTCTTGTAGTCAGTGCTTTGGAGCAGGATGGTGAAGAAGGCGCCGAGTCCTTGCAATCCATGCAGAAACAAGAAGAGGCCGTTACGGACGTCACCCGGGATACAGAGCATAAGCCTGAAGACGGTAACGTAATCGTTGCTGACGTTTCAGAAGAAGTTAACGCCGAAACAGACACTAAACAAAATTCCGATTTTGTAGATACAGCTACCAAACTTCTTCTGAACCATATTTCGGATTCGGAATTTAACATCGATAGACTGTGCCGGGAAATGGCAATGAGCCGCACAATGTTTTATGTAAAACTGAAGTCTTATACAGGAAAATCCCCTCAGGAGTTCATACGTGTGGTGCGTCTTGAGCGTGCTGCGGTCCTGTTGCGTGCCGGTCACCATGTGGGTGATGTTGCGGGTGAAGTTGGCTATGATAATGCCAAGTATTTCAGTACGTCATTCAAGAAATACTTCGGTGTCTCACCGTCAAAATACAAGTAAACCAGTATTGAATAAACCAACAATCACTTCTTCACATTCACTATCAAGACACCTTCCTGACGGAGAGGGTGTCTTTTTTATGCCTGACATAGATTGACTGTCGTGAAGACGTCTTTCATAGCGAGATAGGTTTGATTTCTCGTGGTATATGGTTTGTTTTCTGACGAAAGATTCTCTTCAAACCTTTTTTCGTTAGATTGCCTACCCACTGGGGTATGCTGTATTGCTAATTTTGCAAAAAATCTAATTCATGAACAGTGGCTTTATTCGTTGGTCGTCGTTGATGACAGCAGCAATGCAGAGTCTCGGCAAGCAGCCCGGCAATGTAACCATGTAATGGATGGAGAGAATTAAGGAAGCTAATTAACCCTAATAATATCGAATGAAAAGGATAATGATTCTTGCACTCGCATTTGTGGCTATGGCGTGTACTCCCCCTGAGGCCATAGCGCAGAGTGGCTCCCCAGCGCAGAAGTTAAACAATTTTACCATCAGACGCGGTACAAACATCAGCCACTGGCTCTCGCAGAGTGCCGAACGTGGAGAAGCTCGCCGTCAGCACATCAAGGAAGAGGATTTTGCCCGTCTTGAGGAACTGGGCTTCGACTTCGTGCGCCTTCCTATAGACGAGGAACAATTCTGGGACGAACAAGGCAAAAAACTGCCTGAAGCATGGCAGTTGCTCACGCAAGCCTTGGACTGGGCCGGAAAGCACCATTTGCGTGCAATAGTAGATATGCACGTCATCCGCTCCCATAATTTCAATGCTGTCAACGAAGGTAAGGAAAATGTGCTGTTCACTTCTGATGAAGCCCAGCTAAGCTATATGAATATGCGGTATCAGTTGTCCGACGCACTCAAGACATACAGCATTGATTCCGTGGCCTATGAACTTATGAACGAGCCGGTGGCCGATGAGCATGAACAGTGGAACAAGTTGATTTTCAAGGCACATGCCGCACTCCGTGAGCGCGAGCCGCAGCGCACTTTGGTTATCGGATCCAACATGTGGCAGGGTACTTGGACATTCAAATACCTGCGCATACCGGAGGGCGATAAGAATATCATCCTCTCGTTCCACTACTACGAACCGCAAGCGCTTACCCACTATGGAGCGCCTTGGACACCAATAGGCAAATACAACGGCAAACTCACTTATCCGGGTCGTCTCATTTCACAGGCTGACTATGATGCCTCGTCTGATAGTCTGAAGCCCATTCTCACACAATATGCATCCGACTGGAATCTTGAACGTATAGCTCAGGATTTCCGTGACGCCATTGCCGTGGCAAAGAAATACGGCGTACAGCTCTACTGCGGAGAATGGGGAGTCTATGAGCCGGTTGACCGCCAGCTTGCTTATAATTGGACAAGGGATATGCTGTGGGTGTTCGACAAGTACAATATTGCATGGGCCTCTTGGTGCTATGACAACGATTTTGGCTTCTGGGACCAGAAAAGTCAATCATTCAAGGATCGTCCGCTTGTGGATCTCCTGACCGGTAATAATTATTAAATCAACTTTCATCCAAGCATGACAATGGGAAAAACATACGGATATTTCGATGATGCCAACCGTGAATATGTGATTACTGACCCGGTGACGCCATTCCCTTGGATCAATTACCTGGGCAATGAGGATTTCTTCAGCCTTATCTCCAATACCGCAGGAGGCTATTCCTTCTATAAGGATGCCAAGTTCCGCCGCATCACGCGCTACCGCTACAATGGCGTACCAATGGACAATGGCGGTCGCTATTTCTATATAAAGGACGGCGATGTGGTGTGGAACCCCGGGTGGAAGCCATGCAAGACCCCTCTTGACAGCTATGAGTGCCGCCATGGCCTCAACTACACCCGCATCACGGGAAGCAAGAACGGTGTCGAGGTATCAGAACTTTTCTTCGTACCGCTGAATACATGGGCCGAAGTGCAGAAGGTGACCATTCGCAATACCACTGACAAAAAGAAGACAATCAAAATCTTCTCTTTTGTCGAGTGGTGCCTGTGGAACGCCGCAACGGACATGGAGAATTTCCAGCGCAACTGGAGTACAGGCGAGGTAGAGATAGAACAGGGGGCATCTTCCACCGTCATCTACCATAAAACAGAGTACAAGGAGCGTCGTAATCATTATGCATATTACGCCTTGGCAAATAAACATGCCGATGGATTTGACACCGATCGAGAGTCGTTCATTGGACTTTACAACGAGTTTGCAGATCCGCAGTGCGTCATGGATGGAAAGCCATCGGAATCCGTGGCACACGGATGGAGTCCCGTTGCATCCCATTATATAGAGTTGAGCCTTATGCCTGGTGAACGGAAAAACCTTATCTTCCTGCTTGGTTATGTAGAAAACCCTCAGGAAGATAAATATGCCGACCCGCACACCGACCCGACGCTCGTGACCTCGTTAGGCTCTCTGGACCGTACAATTGTGAACAAGGAGAAGGCTCACTCCACCATCGAAAGATTCTGCACCGTAGAGGCTGTGGACAAGGCTTTTGATGAGCTTCACGCCATGTGGGACGGACTTCTGGACAAGTTCCAGGTCTATACAGGCGATGAGCGTCTTGACCGTATGGTGAACATCTGGAATCAGTATCAATGCATGATTACGTTTAACTTTTCACGCTCAGCAAGCTTTTTCGAGAGCGGCATAGGACGTGGAATGGGTTTCCGCGACAGCAACCAAGACCTTGTGGGTTTTGTTCACCAGGTACCGGAGCGTGCGCGCCAACGCATCATCGATATTGCCTCGACACAGTTCCCCGACGGTGGCTGCTATCATCAGTACCAGCCACTCACCAAACGTGGCAACAATGATATCGGCGGCGGCTTTAACGACGATCCCATGTGGCTCATCTTCGGTACAGTCGCATATGTGAAGGAAACTGGCGACTTCGGTATCCTTGATGAACCGGTGCCTTGGGACAACAAGCAAGGGTCGGAAGTGCCGCTTATGGAGCACCTTCGCATTTCGTTCAATCATGTGGTGGAGAATCTCGGTCCCCATAGGTTGCCGCTTATTGGTCGCGCCGACTGGAATGACTGTCTCAACCTAAACTGCTTTTCATGGGACCCCAACGAATCGTTTCAAACCACGGAGAACGTGTCCGAGGGTTCGAAGGCAGAGTCTTTGATGATAGCAGGCCTATTCGTGTTTTGCGGCCGTCAGTATGCCGAATTGTGCAAGGTTCGCGGCATGGATGCAGAGGCGATGCGTGCAGCCGGATGCGTTGACGACATGGTCGATGCGGTGAAAAAGCACGGATGGGATGGCGAGTGGTATCTTCGGGCATATGACTTCTACGGCAACAAGATTGGCTCCAACAAGAACCAGGAAGGCAAGATTTTCATTGAGTCGCAAGGATTCTGCACAATGGCCGGCATAGGGTTGGAGGACGGCATGGTGGACAAGGCCCTTGACTCCTGCAAGCGTTACCTTGACAGCGAACACGGCATGGTCCTCAATCACCCGGCTTTCACCACCTACCACGTGGAGATGGGCGAAATCTCCACATATCCGGCAGGCTACAAGGAGAACGCCGGCATCTTCTGCCACAACAATCCCTGGATTATCATAGGCGAGACAGTAGCCGGACGTGGCGATGACGCATGGGAACACTACACCAAGATATGTCCGGCGTGGATTAAGGACCAGACACTGCACAAGGTAGAGCCATACGTATATTGTCAGATGGTGGCAGGCAAGGATGCCGCACGTCCGGGAGAGGGAAAGAACTCCTGGCTTACGGGTACAGCCGCATGGAACTGGCTCACCGTCACCCAGTATATTCTCGGTATTCATCCCACATATGAAGGTCTGGAAATTGATCCGTGTCTGCCCGCGGCAATTAAGGAATTCACGGTGAAGCGCAAAATGCGTGACAGCGAGATGACAATCACCGTGAGGAACCCCAAAGGCAAGTCTAAAGGCGTAACCCGGATTATGGTTGACGGAGAATCAATCGAGGGCAATGTCGTGAAGGCTCTTCCAGGCAAGCACACCATAGAGGTGGAGATGTAATGTCCGAAGCAAATTTGACCGTAATCTGTATATCATGGCAAAACTTACTGAAAAAATTGGATATGGCATGGGGGACATGGGGTCCTCCATGTTCTGGAAGATATTCTCCTATTATCTTCCTATCTTCTACAGCGATATCTTCAACCTTCCGCTCACGGCCACAGCCACCTTGATGTTTGTGACAAGGGTATGGGATACCGTTTCAGACCCTATGATGGGTGCTATCTGTGACCGCACCAACACACGCTGGGGGAAGTACCGTCCATACCTGTTGTGGTTCTCGCTGCCCTTTGCAGTGTGCGGAGTATTGTTGTTCACCACACCCGACTTTACCGAACCGGGACGTCTCGTCTATGCGTATGTCACCTATATCCTCATGATGACGGTATATACCTGCATCAATGTGCCTTATGCCTCCATGCTTGGCGTGATGACATCCGACAGCTATGAGAAGACCGTGTTCTCAAGCTACCGAATGTTCTTCGCCTATGGTGGTTCGTTCATAGCGCTCTACGCATGGGAACCGTTGTGTCGGTTTTTCGCCGACCAAAAACTGTCTTTACTCACGGTTCCGGGAGATGCAGGTGCTTGGCAAGGTGCAATGTTGGTTATCGCCACTATTTGTTTCCTACTCTTCATTTGCAGCTTCCTTCTTACCCGTGAGAGGGTAAAGGAAGCCAGGGCAGGTAAACTCATGAACGATTTCCGTTTTCTGATAAAGAACTTTCCCTGGTGGATGATAACCTGCACGGCTCTCTGTACTAATCTGTTCAACACTGTACGTGGCGCCACGGTAGCCTATTATTTCAAATACTATATCGGTGACTGCAATATGGTGGATCTGGGCATTGTCTCATTCCTCTTCTTCGCAGGTGTGTTCCTTGCTGTTGGTGAGGTGTGCAACATGATTGGGGTGGTGTGCGCAATGCCTTTGAGCAAGAGATTGGGCAAGAAAACAACGTTCATTGTCTCTGCAGTGGCAATGGGTGTGTTGAGTATCGTGTTCTTCTATGTGCCGTTGAGCAATGGAGGATTGATAAGTATGCTGCTTCTACAGGTGCTGATAAGCATTTTCACCGGAGTGGTCAGCCCATTGGTATGGAGTATGTATGCAGATGTGGCCGATTACTCCTATTACAAGCACGGTACAGCCTCGACTGCGCTCATCTTCTCATCCGGATCAATGGCCCAGAAGTTCGGCGGTGCCATCGCCGGTTCGGCGGTATTGCTGCTGTTCAGTGTGTTCGGGCTTAAGCCCAATTCCATCTCCCAGACACCAGACGCCATCCTTGGAATGAAATTAGCCATGAGCTACATCCCTGCGGTCATCTCGCTCCTGATAGTTGGCCTGATGGTGCTGTATCCACTCACCACCGAGCGTATCAAGGCTTTCAAGACTTCCGAGGGTTGAATTTTAAGGAACGATGCCTAAAATCTTGAATAATAGCAAAGAAATATGACGATTCAATACACTAATCAAAAGACCGACTTCATAAATCGGGTGACCAAACATCTTCTTCATCATATCTCCGATTCGGAATACAGTATCGATCGTTTGTGTGGAGATATGGCAATGAGCCGTACAATGTTTTATCTGAAATTGAAATCTTATACCGGTAAATCTCCCCGCGAATTTATTCGTATATTCCGTCTTGATAATGCCGCGGTTTTGCTGCGAAGTGGACATAGTGTCAGTGATGTGGCAGCCGAGGTGGGTTTCAACGACGCCAAGTACTTCAGCACAGCATTTAAGAAACACTTCGGTATCCCGCCGTCTAAATATAAGTGAGACTGCGCAATGTTGTTCCCGAAAGGGTTCGATTTCTGGTTAAAGGGTTCGATTTCTGACAAAAGACACCTGTCAAACCAAGAATCAACAGATATCGAACCTCCTGGTGCATTATATTATCTAATTTTGCGGCGAGAGTTTAGACGGAGTAACATCGAGGACTCTCCAATGAAACATGAAATTCTGACCAATTATTAATCAATCATGAAACTCAAATTCAGAACATATTGCCTGTTGGCGTTGTTACTGTCCGCAGTATTGGGTCATGCCCAACAGACCGCCAGGCAATGGAACAAAGAGGTCAAAGCCGGATGGAACCTCGGCAACCAGTTTGAATGCTCGGCACCAGGTCAGGACGGCGAGTCCATGGCCATAGGCGAGCCGGATGGCGCCGACAATGCTGAAACTGCCTGGGGCAACCCAGTGGTGACAAAGAAAACCATCAAAGCCGTTCATGACGCGGGATTCAATGCAGTACGCATCCCGGTGCGATGGCAATGCCACATCAGTAATCCTTCTGCAATGACTGTCAGCAAGACATGGATGAACAGGATAAAGGAAGTGATAGACTGGTGTCTGGAGTACGACATGAAGGTCATTGTCAATGTCCACCATGACAAATGGCTTGAGAGCCGTCCCCTTTATGTCAGCAAGGAAGAAAACTGCCGGAAGCTTGCGTTGCTGTGGATGAACATAGCCAACGAACTTAACAAATATGATTATCGTGTGGCGTTTGCGGGAACCAACGAGGTTCATGAGCCACACAACTGGGGTAAGCCTACTGCCGAGAATCTTGATGTGCAGAACGCCTACAACCAGACCTTTGTCGATATAGTGAGAGCCACTGGAATGAACAATACAAAACGCCATCTGATAGTGCAGACGTATGTATGCAATGCGGATTATGGTCTGTATAACGGTGATTTCATCATCCCTGCCGACATTGAAGGCAATGGCAATGAGTATATGAGTGTAGAGCTGCATTATTACAATCCATGGGAATATTCCGGAAGTGGCGAATGCTATTACTGGGGCGAGCCATACAAGCAGTATGGCGCATCACAGAGTGATGAGCACACCATGACTGATTTCTTCGACAAACTGGCGGATGAATGGGGCACCAAGGGATTAGGCGTGGTGATCGGCGAATGGGGAATTACCAACCATTTCAAGACCTCAGAGGCCGACCGTATGCAGGAGAATATGTCCTATTACTGCAAGATTCTGGTGTCAGAGGCACGTAAACGCGGATTCTCCACTTTCGTATGGGACAACAACCGGTTTGGCAACGGAGCCGATATGTTTGGGATTTTTGACCGCAGCAGGAATATGGCGATTAAGGCAGACTGGGTAATAAAAGGAATTAACGAGGGGGTGGCAGCAAGCGCACAACCTATGTAAGCGATTAGTTAAACCAATTAAAATATATCATGACAACGAAGCAACTAATATTGTCGCTGTATGTGATTGGCACCGGCCTGATACCGTTTCCGGTTATGGCGGCTGTTTCGGAAGGGACTGCAGGTGTCGTTACGACGGTAACAGCTGACATTACAGTGACGGGGAATGTCTCCGATGGTGTGGAACCTTTGATCGGAGCGTTTGTGAAAGTGGTTGGAACCACCAACGGCGCGGTTACGGATATTGACGGGAACTTTACCCTGAAATGCCATGCCGGTGACGAACTTGAAGTATCCTATGTGGGATACAAGCCTTTGCGTGTCAGGGCAGAGGAGAAAATGACAATAAAGCTTGATGAAAGCTCTACGGAACTGAATGAGGTTGTCGTGACCGCACTTGGCATAAAGCGTGACCGTAAGGCTCTGGGTTACGGACTTTCGGAAGTGAAGGGAGATGAATTGAACAAAGCGAAGGAAACAAATGTCATGAATTCGCTTGCGGGCAAAGTCGCCGGTCTTGTTGTCAGCAACACTGCCAGCGGAGCCTCCGGTTCCACCAGAGTGATGCTCCGCGGCACAACGGAGATGACGGGCAACAACCAGCCTCTTTATGTGATTGATGGCGTGCCTTTGGACAACACCAATTTCGGGAGCGCCGGCGAACAGGGAGGTTATGATCTTGGCGACGGTATATCGGCCATAAACCCTGACGACATCGAGACCATGACTGTATTGAAAGGCCCGGCAGCCTCGGCGCTATATGGGTCACGTGCATCGCACGGTGTGATCCTCATAACCACAAAGAAGGCAGAGAAGGAGAAATTCTCAATAGAGTATAACGGTTCACTCACTATTGACACCCAACTTGCGAAATGGGATGACGTTCAGCATATCTACGGAATGGGCAACAATGGGCAGTATGAACTTGACGCATCGTCAGGTACAAACCAAAGCTGGGGCGTGAAAGCGGACATGATCGACAAGACGTATTATGACGGTTCGGTGCGTCCATTCCTGATGTACCGCAACAACACCTCGTCATTCTTCCGCACAGGTCTGACGGCTCAGAATACCGTTGTCCTGAATGTAAACAGCGGTAAGACCGGTGTCCGCTTCTCGTTCACAGATATGCGCAACAAGGACATTCTTCCAAACACCCACATGAGCCGCGACAATTTCAATCTTAGAGTCAATACCTCCATCGGGCCGGTTGACGTGGATCTCACTGCCAACTATACCCGCGAGGATGTGAAAAACCGTCCTGCCCTTGGCGACTCCCAAAGCAATGTCGGGAAAAACCTTATGACCTTGGCAAGCACCTACAATCAGGAGTGGCTCAAGAACTATCAGAATCCCGACGGCAGCTATGCGCGTTGGAACGGTAACGACCAGTACAACAAGAACCCGTATTGGGATCTATATAAGTGTGATAATACATCGACGAAGGATGTATTCAGATTCACGGGTAAGGTCATTTACAACATAACCAAAAATCTGAAAGTCCAGGGTACGATCGGAACCGACATCAATAACATGAATTTCGAGGATTTCATCGCGCGTACGACTCCTGGCGTTCTTCCCGGTAAGCTTACCAACTCAATTTTCAATAATCGCACCCTCAATGCGGAGATTCTTGCCCTCTACAACAACAACTGGGGCGATTTCGACCTGAACGCCACCCTTGGCGGAAACATATATAGGGTAAACAACAAGACTTCCATCATTACCGGTACCGACCAACAGATGGACGGTGTGGTCTCGATTATGAACTATGCTGAGCAGAATGTGATGCCCTATACCTACAAGAAGCAGATAAACTCAATCTTTGCAAGCGCGAGCCTGGGATACCGCTCTACATATTTTCTTGAAGGCACCGTCCGTGGCGACCGTTCCTCCACACTCCCTGTGGCTAACAACACCTATATCTATCCTTCGGTTTCGGGAAGCATCGTCTTCTCCAAATTCATCAGGAACCAGAACATCCTGAGTTTCGGTAAGGTCCGCGCTTCCTGGGCCAAGGTCGGTTCGGATACGGATCCCTACCAGCTCGCGTTGAATTATGCCACTGGAAAATACTCATATCCCGGTTTCACCATCGGTATGATAAACAATGTCGTACAGCCCAATAAGGATCTCAAGCCGACTATGACGAATTCCTATGAGCTCGGTTTTGAAACCAAATTCTTCAACAGCCGTCTCAATATTGACTTTACATTCTATGACCAGGTATCCAAGGACCAGATCATAGGACTTGCCTCCTCCTCGGCCGCGGGTTACCAAACCCGTCTTATAAATGCCGGTAAAATCCAGAACAGGGGTATCGAGCTGGCGGTATATGGCCGTATAATGCAGGTCAAGGACTTCGCCTGGGATGCCGGTATAAACTTCTCAAAGAATTCAAACAAGGTGCTTAATCTTGTCGAAGGTATGGATTATTTCCAGCTGGCCGATGCAAGCTGGGCAGGGGTGTCGGTCGGTGCTGAGGTAGGAAAGAATTTCGGTTCTATCCTCGGCACGGATTTCAAGCGCAACGAGAATGGCGATGTCATTATCGACAAGAATACCGGCCTGCCGCTGTATGATGAGAATCTCAAGACACTCGGCAATTCTACATGGGACTGGACGGGCGGTCTCTACACGACGTTTACCTTTAAGAACTTCCACCTTTACGCCGGTTTCGATGTGAAGATGGGTGCCGACCTCTATTCATTCTCGATGCGCTCGGCATACTTGACCGGTAAGGCAAATGCCACACTTGAAGGACGAGAGGAATGGTACCGTTAGGAGGAAGCGCGCAAGGCCGCCGGCATGAGCGAGGCACAGTGGCGTGCAGCCGGCAAGTGCGAGGGTTTCATTGCAGATGGCGTTGTTGATAACGGCGACGGCACATACAGCAAGAACACATACCCGGTGAATCCACAGAACTATTGGAAGAGCGTTGCGGAAAAGGCACCGGCGACCTTTATTTACGATAATTCTTACATCAAATGTCGTGAGATCACCTTCGGCTATACTTTCCCGTCAAGCATGCTCGGCAAGGCGGTGCAGTCATTGTCGGTTTCATTCGTTGCCCGCAACCCCTTCATTGTATGGAAGAACATTCCGAACATCGACCCCGATTCCAACTACAATACATCGGGCATGGGTCTTGAGTACGGGTCGCTCCCGTCACGCCGCAGTTTCGGATTTAATGTATATGTGAAATTCTAAAAGAACCTGAACACTTATGAAGAAAATATATGATTGCATAGTATCCGCAGCGACGATTCTCATACTTCTGGGGGTCTCCGCATGCTCGGATGCCTATATGGAGGATGTCAACAATGATGATTCGAAGGCGAACACCATCGATCCGAATACACAGTTGACCACAGCGCTGTTACAGACATATGGAGATTTCTCCCTCATGGACACCTACCGCAGCTATATCACCGGTTTCACGCAGTATTATGCAGGTGGATGGAATGTGTCCAATTATGCGGGAGCTGTCTATCCTAAGGATTCCGAGATGTCCCATGTGTGGAACCGTTACTACTCGATAGGCATCAAGAATCTTGTAGATGCCATCCATCGCTCGGAGGACATGCCGAACACCAATGCGGCGTTGCGAATCCATCGAGCTTACGTGATGGCGGTACTCTCCGACATATATGGTGATATCCCATGCACTGAGGCGGGAATGTCCTATATCAATGGTATTGCCAACCCGAAGTACGATACACAGAAGGAAGTCTATGACTTCATTTTCTCTGAGCTGAAAGCGTGTGCCGCGCAGCTCGGTACGGGTACGGATGTCATCACGGGCGACGTCACTTCCTTAAACGGGGATGCGGACGCCTGGAAAAAGTATGCCAACACTCTTCGTCTGCGTTATGCGATGCGTATATCGGATGTCGCTCCTGAAAAAGCCCGTGAAGAGTTCGAATCGGCCCTGAAGGCTGACGGTGGTATTATCTCATCGTCCGTGGATGATGCGTACGTGAAGTACATTGACGCTCCATTCACACTGTACGATGGCGCCAATGATCTCGATTTCAGGGCCAATGCTCTTGGCGAGATGATTTATGGGCAGGATCCCGAGTCTCCTTCATTTGTTTGCTCGACATTGTTCAAATATATGCAGATGATGAACGACCCGCGTCTTTACCGTATCGCCAGATGCTATATCCACACAACACGAAGCCAGACCGACACTTCAGGCAACTTCGACGTCACTGAAGAGGTGATGGATTGGGGCGAACGCGGTGGTACAGGTATTGTACCCTGTAATGTCGGCGATGCCTGGTGGAACGAGTGGGTAAACGGACCCGCAAACGAAGAGATTCCCACTCTTGCCGCACTTGTGAAACTTTATCCGGACAAGGGGTACGACAAGAACAACTATCCGGCGCGTATGCTGCGCCCCACTATCGCTGTAGCATTCTGCAATGCTGACTGCCCTGGTATTCTCATCACTTCTGCCGAAGTTGAATTCCTTCTTGCTGAGGCTGCGTCAAAGGGCTGGAATGTTCCGGGCGATGCCAAAAGCCACTATGAAAACGGTATTCGTGCATCCATGCGGATGCTCAACAACTACTATGACATAGTCACGAAAATCACCGATGAGGAAATTGATGAATATATAACGGCCAATCCGCTGGGCGATAACCCCCGTGAGGCCATAAACACCCAGGCATGGATTCTTCATCTTACGAATCCAAGCGAAGGCTGGGCCAATCTGCGCCGTTCCGATTATCCGGCACTTGCAGACCGCACCTTGCTTCCTGTCCGTGGCGATTTCCCTCACGAAGACCCGAACATGCAGACTCCTGTACGTTTGCGCTATCCGTTGCTTGAAGCCAAGTACAACAGCGTAAACAATAAGGAAGCCGTAGAACGTATGGGTGGCAATGACAACTGGCACACACGTGTCTGGTGGGATACAGCCGATCAGCATTATATGGATATCAAAGAATTAGGTAAATAGATTGTTTAAGGTTATCATCCATTTCCCTCTTTCCGCCTCCCTTATGGGGGAGGCGGAACAGGGATCAAAAATTGATTCAAGATGAAAAAAGTATTATATAATTTAATGGCAGTTATGGCTGTTCTCTCAATGGGTCTGCTCTGCTCCTGCTCTGAAGACAACGACGGGTTCATTACTGCTTCCGAGGATGACTTTCCTCAGATCCTCCTTCCATGGTTCGGTGATTGGGAGAATGGCGAACCTGCTGTGTACAAGAATATATCTCGTGATATTGAGTTTATAGACTCTGTCACGGTGACACCGGCTCTCTACACCACTGTAGAATGGTTTATTGATGACGAGAAGATACATGAGGGTAAGAAAATTCAGCATGGCTTTCTGGCAGGGGAATATATTCTGAAGGTTGTCGCTACCACAACAAAGGGCAAATCGACATCCCGTACAGGAAAACTTATTGTCCGTCCGCTTGAGAGTGACCCGAATCCCGGCAACGATATCCGCGACCGACAGGTTGTGCCGGGGTCAGTTGTCAAGCTCCATGGCACAAATATGGACAAGGTCTCTAAGATCATGATCGGTGATAAGGAGGCTGCCACGACATTCATTGACAAAGGCGAGAAAAGCTATGTGGAATATACTGTTCCCGCCGACCTCGCTCTCGGGACATACCGCGTGACTCTCACAGACAATGAAGGGAATGTCTATGGCGGCGGCAAGATTGAAATCAGCGAAACTGCTCCTGTGGTAACCGAAGAGATTCTGTGGGAAGGCGAGTTCAATGTCACATGGGGTATACCGTTCAGAGAGTTGCAGTCTCAGTTTAAGGATTTGGTGAAGAGCGGTGATATAGTTCGCGCTTATGTTACCGGTGAGGGCCAGGGAACCCTGACAACTGACTGGTGGAACAACATCCTTACCGGAAAAGGAGACCCTGAACGCGGTGATATAGCCATCAGCGGGAGCATGGTGCTGGAGTATACGCTTACTGATTACTCCATGGAGCTTATGGACGCACAGGGCGGAGCCATTTTCGTGGGTGACGGATATACGATTCTAAAAATCACTAAGGAATAACCCTGCATCGTCTTGCTCGAAGACGTATAAATTATTCAGCGAGTGGATACCGATCGTTGTCCATTGAGAAGGACCCGACAGGTATCCACTCGCTTCTGTAAATGTCTTATTTAAATTATT
Organism: Bacteroidales bacterium; assembly: GCA_019416425.1. Classification (GTDB taxonomy): domain Bacteria; phylum Bacteroidota; class Bacteroidia; order Bacteroidales; family Muribaculaceae; genus Lepagella. Next base: position 13,848 of record DXXK01000067.1, on the reverse strand, counting down.
CAGCATGAAAAAATTACTTGTAATGTTTTTTATGTTTGGCATCTTGATTTCAAACGCTGCCGACAATAATGATGATATTGAATCAAAGGTGGATGAACTCCTGAGCAAGATGACTCTCGAAGAGAAAGTCCGTCTCAGTTATGCGCAATCGAAGTTCTCAAGTCCCGGCGTGCCACGCCTGGGTATTCCTGAGGTCCATACCAGCGACGGTCCTCATGGTGTGCGTATGGAGATCAACTGGAATGACTGGAATCACGCCGGCTGGACAAATGATTCTTGCACGGCCTTCCCTGCCCTTACATGTCTTGCCGCCACATGGCAGCCGGAAATGGCTTCTCTTTATGGACGAATGGTAGGTGAAGAGGCACGTTACCGCAATAAGACAGTGCTGTTAGGCCCCGGCGTGAACCTATACCGTACGCCTCTTAATGGCCGCAACTTTGAATATATGGGAGAGGACCCGTATCTCGCTTCACGAATGTGCGTACCTTATATCCGGGGACTTCAGTCAAACGGCGTGGCAAGCTGCATAAAGCATTATGCACTTAACGAACAGGAAACATTCCGCAGTCATGTGGACGTGCGTGTTTCCGACCGCGCCTTGCACGAACTCTACTTGCGTCCGTTCCATGCGGCTGTGGTTGAAGGAGGCGCATGGACTCTGATGGGCAGCTACAACCAATACCTCAATCAACACGCAACTCATAACGCACGTCTGATTAACGACATCCTTAAGAAGGAATGGGGATTTGACGGTGCTGTGATTACGGACTGGGGTGCCGCACATAACACAAACGAAGCCATTTTTAATGGTCTCGACCTTGAGATGGGCAGCTTTACCGATGGCCTTTCCACCGAAGCGCCGATAAATACATATGACGATTATTATCTTGGGAAAGCCTATCTTGCGAAATGCCGAAAGGGCGTAGTACCTGATTCGATAATCAATGACAAGGCACGCCGTATGCTCCGTCTGATCCTGCGTACGGAAATGTCTGCAGATCGGGACTTTGGCTCGATGAATACGCCCGAACATGTCGCTGCGGCACGTAAGATAGCACAGGAAGGCATTGTGCTGTTGAAGAACAACGGAATCCTGCCTCTAAAGCCAAAGGACAGAATGAGGATTTTGGTGGTTGGTGAGAATGCCACACGCAGTTTATGCGCGGGTGGAGGATCAAGTGAACTCAAACCTCGTGATGAAGTGTCGCCACTGCGTGGCATCAAGGAACGGTTCGGTGACAGATGTGTCGTGGAATATGCAAAAGGCTATGAATCAGGGCGTGCGATGTTCGGCGAAGTAGATGTTCTGCCACAGGCCTTGTATGATTCGCTACGTAATGAAGCCGTTGATAAAGCAAAAAAAGCTGATTGTGTCATCTATATAGGAGGACTTAACAAGAACCATACCCAGGACTGTGAAGGCGGCGACCGTGAGCACTATCAACTTCCTTTCGGTCAGGACCGTCTGATTTCTGAGCTGCTTGCCGCCAACGGAAACACTGTATTGGTGATCGTAAGCGGTAACGCCTACGACATGCCCTGGCTTGACAAGACACCCGCACTGGTGCAGTCATGGTATCTTGGTAGCGAAGCCGGACACGCTTTGGCGGATATAATCTCAGGAGATGTGTGCCCGTCCGGAAGGCTCCCGTTCTCATTTGCATATCAGCTTACCGACTACCCTGCCCATAAAATGGGTGCCGTAGGCTATCCTGGTGTGTCACCGGACAAGTTGCCCCAACCTTTTGGCGGCGAAGAAGGAAAACCTATGAGTTCCGCCGGACTGTTGAAGGCGGCTGTTGAAGGTTGGAAAGGTGTTGATTTCTGCAACGAGCCGGGTAACGGATCAATGAAAAATGAAACAGAAATATATGGCGAGGACATTCTCTTAGGCTATCGCTGGTTTGACTACTTTAAGACAAAAGTGCGTTTCCCGTTTGGATTCGGTTTGAGCTACACTACATTCAGTTACGGTAAACCCATCATTGACGGTCGCACTGTATCGGTATCGGTGAGCAACACCGGAAAAGTCACAGGTCAGGATGTGGTACAGTTTTACGTCGGTGACGACAAGGCATCTGTAATCCGCCCGGTGAAGGAACTCAAGTATTTTGAGAAAGTCGCGCTTGCGCCTGGAGAGACAAAGCTGATATCATATACGATTGATGATGATGATTTGAAATATTTCGATGAAGAAAGGCATGAATGGGTGGCGGAACGAGGTTCTTTCACTATTTATGTCGGAGCATCGGCAGCTGATATTCGTGGCAAAGTGAAATATAACTATTAGTAGCACAGCTCATGAGGTCCATCAGAAAGATGTTTGTAGCCATGGCTTGTATATCTGCGGTGGAGTGTAGCTCACAAACATTGGAACAGCGTGTGGATCAGCTTTACGACAGCATGAGCCGCTCTGAACGGGTGGCTCAGCTGAGAAGCATCTACATATCTGCGTTGTTAACTCCCGAAGGTATGATCGATGAGGTGAAATGCAAGGAGCTGATTCCCGACGGCATTGGACATATTTCCCAATTCGCCATGGATTTGGGAATGTCGCCCGATGAGCAGCGCGACAGGGTAGCCCGGTTGCAGAAATGGCTTATTGAAAACACACCTAATCATATTCCGGCTCTCGTTCATGAAGAAGCGCTCTCCGGAGTGAATGCCCTGGATGCCACTGTCTATCCACAGCAGATAGGCATGGCGTGTACATGGAACACGGAGCTGGCGGAAAGGAAAGCCAGGCTTTCTGCCACGGCCTTGCGTGCCATAGGCGGAACGCTTGCACTCTCCCCGATGGTGGATGTGGTCCGTACACCGTCGTTCAACCGTCTGGAGGAATCTTACGGAGAGGATGGGTATTTGTCTGCCGCCATGGGAGTCGCTTTTGTAAACGGCATCCAGCACAGAGGGAATCTGCATGAGGGCGTTGCAGCCTGCACTAAGCATTTCCTTGGCTATGGTGGCGGGGGAGATGCTCCCGAAAAGGAACTGATGGAGGATATTCTGTTGCCTCACGAAGCCATCATCCGTACGGCTTCCAGTCAGGCGGTGATGACCGGTTACCATACTTTCAATGGCACGAAATGTGTTGCCAATAAGCGGCTTCAACAGGATTTGCTGCGAGGCTATGTGGGATTCGATGGACTCCTTGTGAGTGATTATGGATCTATTCCACAGGTTGACGAAACGCTTTCGCCTGTCGATCTATGTGCTGCGGCAATGATTGCCGGTAACGAAGTGGATTTCCCTAATGGCGACACCTACGCACATATCCCCGAAGCATTGGATAAAGGTGTTGTCAGTGAAGAAACGTTAGAAAAGGCGGTAAAGCGTGTGCTGATGCTGAAGGCAAGACTCGGTATGCTCGACAATACCGCGCGGCTCTACAACAACGGTCATATAGAATTTGACACCGAAGAAGAGCGGACAACCGCCTACCGGCTTGCCGCTCAATCTATTGTATTGTTAAAAAATGACACACTCGCGGAAAGCGGGGAAGCGATTTTGCCCCTGACTGCCGAAAAGCTTTCACGCTTGGGAGGACGTGTGTTTCTTACCGGCCCGAATGCCAATTCGATGTGGGCACTTGCGGGCGATTATACATTTCAGGCAATGCACTATTTCTGGCATAACAAGGAGGAAAGTCCGCTGCATCCCAGATATGTATTCCTGAAGGATGGCATGGAGCAAAAGATGCCGAAGGAAGGTACACTGTACTATTCGCGCGGGTGTGATTGGACAGAAGAGCCGGAAACAGTGATGGAAGTGGGCGGAGACCCGAGGGTGGCAGCGCAAAAGACCATCGACAGCCGTATGGTAGATAGTCGTGAACCGGCCGATTGGGAGGAAGCATTGCGGATGGCCCGTCAATGCGATGTGATAGTTGCGGCGATGGGAGAAAACGTGATGCTTAGCGGAGAAAACCGCGACCGTACAAAACTCACTCTCCCCGGACGGCAGGAAGAATATGTGAATGCGCTTGTCGCTACGGGAAAGCCTGTGATACTGGTCGTGTTTGGAGGTCGTGCGCAGGTAATCAACGATGTGGCCAAGCAATGCATGGCGGTACTTCAGGCATGGTATCCGGGCGAAGAAGGAGGTAATGCCGTGGCCGACATTCTTTTTGGCAATGTGTCTCCGTCCGGCAGACTCTGTGTCAGCTATCCTGCTGCAGAGCTACATGAACCGGTTTGCTACAATTACGGCTTGTATAATGACCCTCGTATAGCATGGCCATTCGGTTATGGATTGAGCTATTCTTCTTTTGAATATAGCGGTATGCGTGTTGACAGGCGGATTGAAACCACCGCTGAATCATTTAGTCTTGAAGTTGATGTGAAAAATGCGGGTATGGTAGACGCAGACGAAGTGGTACAGATCTATGTTTCCCCGCTTGACAGGGAATCCCAGGTGAAACCAATCCAGCTTCAAGGCTTTGCACGGATAAGCCTCGAGGCCGGGGAAAAACAAACAGTGTCGTTTAGGCTTTTCACAGAGCAACTGGGATATTTCGCCGATGGTGGATGGAATGTAGCTCCTGGACATTATCTGATTAAGGTGGCTGCGTCATCGCAAGATATACGTTTGCAGCATGAAATAGTGCTTACGGGAAAGCGCTATGTGAAAAAACTGCGCGAGCATTATCTGTCAGAGGTAGTGAACCGTTAAAATTGATAATGACGGACTAATCCGTGTCCATGACGAGGTACTGTATTGCGAGCCGTTGAGAAAATAATTTTGAGCCTCACAGGCATTGCATTATGCTTATTTCTTGCTAATTTTGCAGTCTAAAGAGAAAATATTATGGCAAATGATACAGTAGAGAACCTCGGCCCGATGAAGCTGATATTTAACTACAACAATGTGTTTTACAGCTTTTTCTATGATGACCTGAGCGGCTGCATACACCGCTCGCGGGAGTATGCCATCAATTATGTGTACTCCGGCGAGATGATTCTTGACAACGGAAGCGAGAAGATCCATGTGCGCAAGGGGGAATGCGTGTTCATCCCGCGCGACCATCACATCACCATGTACAAGAAGACCTATCAGGGCGAGCGTTATTGCGGTATCTTCCTGATGTTCACCCGCAGTTTCCTTAGGGAAATGTACGTCAAGCTGTCGCTCAACAAGATCAAGGCAAAGACCGACAAACTTCCGGAAGGTGTCATCAAATTGCCCAAGACCGTGGAGCTCGCCAGTCTTTTTGCCTCGATGACACCATATTTCGACCCCGAAGTCAAGCCTAAGGAGGATTTTATGGAATTGAAACTGCAGGAAGGGCTGATGGCTCTTCTTGCAATCGACGAAAGATTCGTGCCGACGATGTTCGATTTCAACGAGCCGTGGAAGATCGACATTCTCGGCTTCATGGAGGAGAACTATACAAGCGAGCTCAGCATCGAGGAGATTGCCCACTACACGGGCCGCAGTCTGGCTACGTTCAAGCGAGATTTCAAGAAGATCAGCGACCTCACCCCCGAGAAATGGCTTATCAAGAAGCGTCTTGAGAAGGCGTATGAACTTATGAAGACCGGAAAGAAGAAAGTAGTCGAGGTTTACGCCGAGGTCGGTTTCCGAAATCCCTCGCATTTCTCGACCGCCTTTAAGAAGGAGTTCGGCATAGCGCCCTCGTCGGTTATGTGATAAAAATATAACTGAACTTTTCAGAAATTATAATTGAGCCTCACAGCAACCTCGCTATGGGGCTCTTTGTGTAATTTTGCGATGAAATTTAAGAAACCGCTGTAATGAATATTAAATCAATACTGGGGACAGGTCTGTTAGTACTGGCATCAGGCATGACAGACGTATATGCCTCCAATCCGAAAGAAAACAGAAACAATATGGAAAAGCTGACTCTGACCAAGGAATGGGACAAGACATTTCCCAAGAGTGACAAGGTGAACCACAGCAAGGTCACCTTTGTCAACCGCTACGGCATCACACTTGCCGCCGATATGTATAAACCAAAGGGAGCGATTGGTACGCTTCCTGCAATAGCCGTCTGTGGCCCCTTCGGAGCAGTAAAGGAGCAGGCCGCCGGCCTTTATGCCCAGGAGATGGCGGAGCGGGGTTTCCTGACCATCGCCTTCGACCCCTCGTTCACCGGCGAGAGCGGCGGTGCTCCGCGCTACATGACGTCGCCCGACATCAACACCGAGGATTTCAGCGCCGCTGTCGATTATCTGGTAACCAATCCCGACGTTGATCCCGAGCGTGTCGGCATCATAGGCATCTGCGGGTGGGGAGGTCTGGCCGTCAATGCCGCAGCATCCGATCCACGCATCAAGGCTACCCTGGCATCCACAATGTACGATATGAGCCGCGTCACCGCCAACGGCTACTTCGATGCCGACGACAGTGCTGAGGCCCGCAACGATCTCCGTGAGAAATTGGCCGCACAGCGCACCGAGGATTATATCAACGGCACTCCCTCTCTCGGCGGCGGTGTACCGGATGTATTGCCCGACGACGCGCCCCAATTCCTTCGCGACTACTACGACTACTACAAGACCAAACGCGGTTATCATCCCCGCTCGCTCAATTCCAACGGCGGTCGCAACGCGACATCCCCGATTCCCTGGATCAACTTCCCGCTGATGAGTCGTGCCGGAGAAATCGAGAACGCCGTGTTGATACTCCACGGAGAGAAAGCCCACTCTTTCTATTTCAGCAGTGATGCCTATAAGAAGCTGACCGTAACTCCGGGCAAGCCCAACAACAAGCTGTTCATGGTGATTCCCGGTGCAAGCCACACCGACCTCTATGACCGGAAGGACATCATCCCCTTTGCCGCGATCGAGAAATTCTTCAATGAATACATCGGCAAATAAATGTGTTGAATCACAAAGATATAACCGCAATGAAAAGGCGATGGGGCATCATGCTCTATCGCCTTTGTGTTGGTGGTTGCGCTGATTTTCATTAACTTTGCGGGTGTTGTATGAATTGCTGTCGAAATGATTGATTATACTAAGCAGATATCAGATTCGCTTGTGTTCAGAAAGGCAAGGATAGACGATGTCCCGGAGGTAGGCGTAATACTGCGCGACGCCGTGGAGCGTATGCTGGCTGAAGGCAAGCTGCAGTGGGACAAGAGTTATCCCAACGATACACATGTACGTTCGGACATAGATCATGGTGTGGGATATGTCATGGAGATCGACGGCACGGTCATAGCTTATGCCGCGGTTGTATTCACCGGAGAACCTGCATACGACACCATCGACGGCGAGTGGTTGACGGACGGCAAGTATGTGGTTGTGCATCGGCTGGCGGTCAGTAAGTCAATGAAAAGACAGGGGATAGGCCGGACATTCCTGACTGTTGTAGCGGATTATGCGCGTTCTCTTGGAATACACAGTTTCAGGATCGACACTAATTTCGACAATGACGCAATGCTGGGACTCCTTCCCAATCTTGGATTCTCCTATTGCGGAGAAATCAAATATGAGAAGGGCTGCCGCAAGGCCTTTGAGAAAATCATTTAACTCTATTGTTATCTGCTTTTCGAGTGTATTTAGCCTTGATGATGTCATAGGCCCTGTGGACCAGCGCGTAGATGTCGTTGTCGGTGAAATCGCCATTCAGATCGAGCCGGATCCAGTGTCGTTCGTGTAGATTCACCGGTTTCCCGGCAGATGTGTGTGTCATCTTGAGATTGTCGATTTCATCCGGTGTCGATTTTACCGTCACCGAGGTGAAATCGTCCATATCCACAAGACAGAACATGTGGTCCAGAATGTAAAATACCAGAATCGATTCATAACGACGGGCAAACTTCCCGAAGGGCGTCTTTTCCGTAACGCCGTCCAAGGATATGCAATATTCTCTAAACTCCTCGATGTCCATACTACTACTTATTAGTAATGTTCTTATAATAGTGCAAAATTACTAAAAATCGGCCAATGATTTTCATGTCGTGGATTGAATCAATGTTGCAGGAATGCGGATTTTATCTTAATTTTGCAGAAACAACGATAACTCGACATCATGAAAATACTCGACAATTTGATTCTCGCATCCGCTGTGACTATAGCCATGGCTTCAGGCATACCGGCATCGGCCGAGGTAAACCAGTACGGAACCGAATGGAACTGGAACAAAGGTACCATTGAGGTAGTGAATCCGGACCGACAGCCCGGGCAGCAGAGTGTCCTCGGTCTTGCGCTTCCGGCCATGGAATCGGTGCGCGTTGGGTTCGTAGGTCTCGGCATGCGAGGCCCGGGTGCCGTGGAACGGTTCACCCATATACCGGGCGTGGAGATCAAGGCGCTATGCGATTACGAGCAGGCCCGTGCCGACAGCTGTCAGAAATATCTCCGTCAAGCCTCGATGCCGGAGGCAACGGTATATTACGGCGAGGAAGGTTACAAGGAATTATGCAAGCGTCCTGATATAGACCTGGTTTATATCGCCGCTGACTGGCTGCATCATGTACCCATAGCCAAATGCGCGCTGGAAAACGGCAAGAACGTCGCTATCGAAGTGCCCTCGGCTATGACCCTGAAGGACTGCTGGGATCTTGTGGACCTGAGCGAGCGTCAGCAGAAGCACTGCATGATTCTGGAGAACTGCTGCTACGACTGGTTCGAGATGAACACCCTCAATATGGCTCAGCAGGGTGTGTTCGGCGACATAATCCGTGCCCAGGGAGCATACATACACGACCTGTCGCCCTTCTGGAAGCATTACTGGAAGAAGGGGCCGGACGACCGTCTGGGCTGGCGTCTGGACTACAACATGCGTCACCGTGGCGATGTGTATCCCACCCACGGACTCGGCCCCGTTGCCCAGGCCATGAACATACATCGCGGCGACCGCATGAAGACACTGGTGGCCATGGACACCCGCTCGTTCAACGGGCGCGAGCTGGTCAAGGAGATGGCCGATTCCACATGCAATGGATTCCGCAACGGCGACCATACCACCACCCTGATCCGTACGGAGAACGGCAAGGTGATCGAGATCCAGCATGACGTTATGACTCCGCAGCCTTACAACCGCCTCTACCAGCTGACGGGAACCCGCGGATTCGCCAACAAATATCCAGTGGAGGGATATGCCGTGGGACGTCAGCAGCTTACCGACGCCGGAGTGAAGGTGGATATCGAGGACCTCTCGGCCCATACATTCCTTCCGGAGAACGAACACAAGGCGTTGGAGGAGAAATATCAGCATCCCATTCTTAAGAAATACGGCGAGATGGCCAAGGAGGTCGGCGGTCACGGCGGCATGGACTTCATCATGGACAGCCGTCTGGTGTACTGCCTGCAGAACGGCTTGCCGTTGGATATGGATGTCTATGACCTGGCCGAATGGTGCTCGCTCGCCGAGTTGGGTTCCCTCTCGATGGACAATGGCTGCGCTCCGGTCAGCATCCCTGATTTCACTCGCGGCGACTGGAACAAGACCAAGGGTTATAGCCATGCCTATGCCACGCCCGAGCAGGAGAGCGAATCGCTTGCCAAAGCCGAGGCGTTTACGGCAGCGTTGAAGGCGAAGGCTGCCAAGAAGGCGACTAAGAAGAACGGCAAAAAGAGGAAATAATGGACAAGAGCGAGATTCTGCGACGGTTCGGCATCGATGCCGAGGAGAACAATATCGTTCTGATCGGCAACGGCCATATCAACGATACCTTCAAGGCCGTGGACCGTAAGACCGGTCGCGCATATGTCCTGCAGCGTATCAACCATAACGTGTTCCGCGACGTGGACCTGCTGCAGCGGAACATCGAGAAGGTAACGGCACATATACGTGCCAAATTAGAGGCCCGAGGGGAGGCAGACATCGACCGGAAGGTAGTGACGCTTGTCAAGGTCGCCGGTTCGGATAAGACCTATATCCATGATGGCGACAGTTGCTGGCGCGTGATGCTGATGATAGAGGATGCCGAGACCCGGGAATCCGTCACTCCTGAGAATGCCCGTCATGCCGGCGTGGCTTTCGGTTGTTTCCAGGAGATGCTGAGCGACATGGAGGGTGAGATAGGGGAGAGCATACCCGATTTCCACAACATGGAGTTGCGTCTGCGTCAGCTGGACGAAGCCGTCGCCGCCGACCCTGTCGGCAGGGTGGAGGGCGTCCGTGACCTGGTGAATGAGTTGAGGAAGCGTGCTGATCGAGGCTGTCTTGCCGAGCGGATGTACCGAGAGGGCAAGCTGCCTAAGCGTATCTGCCATTGCGACACGAAGATCAACAATATGTTGTTCGACCGCAACGGGGATGTGCTTTGCGTGATTGACCTCGACACGGTGATGCCGTCGTTTGTATTCTCGGATTTCGGTGATTTCCTGCGTACGGCGGCCAATAAGGGGGACGAGGATGACCGAGACCTGAGCCGCGTGGAGTTTGACATGGACATCTACCGGGCGTTCCGCGAAGGATACCTGGAAAGTGCGGGCGGTTTCCTGACTCAGACGGAGATAGACAATCTGCCGTATGCGGCCGAGCGTTTCGCCTATATGCAGGCTGTGCGTTTCCTGACGGATTATCTGAACGGCGACACTTATTACCACATCTCGTACCCGGACCACAATCTGGTACGTGCCCGTGCACAGTTCAAGCTTCTTCAGTCAATCGAGGAGAAGATGAGGGACTGACAATCCGGGACTACGGTTTGCATTTGCCTACGGGTGGTTCGGTGAGCGTTATCCTTACGACAGTGGTGATGTCAAGGCTACGCGCTATGGCATCGTCGAAATGCTCCATGAATTTGGGCAGGAATCTGCTGCACAGCAGCCGCAGGGCCTTGATCTTCTCGGAGTCATCGTTGACGATCTCGGCTTTGCCAACTGCAATTGCGGAATGGAAATATTCCGTGAAATTGTTCTTTACCTCTTCGAATTTTGGGGTACATTTACTGACGGCCGAGAGGCTGACAGTCGGATTATGCCGCAGACAGTCGAGTTTCTCGCCTTCGCCGGCGCAGTGGAAGTAGAATGTATTGTCGCCGTCGCGCACCAGCGACAGTGGCAGTCCGTAAGGTGTGCCGTCGGGTCGGATCATGCTTACGGTCACATACGGTGCCCTGTCGAAAACCTCAAGTGCCCAGTCGGCATACTTCTGCCGATTGCCTTTTCTCATTGCTCTCATAGTGATTCCAATATTACTAACTAATGATTGCAAATATAATGAAATAATTCGTATTTTTTTGTAAATTTGCAATTATAAATCTGGCAGGAATCTTGATGCGTCAAGGACTATCAGAATCGACACTGTAAAGACAGTTGTTTTTATTGACTATACCCAAATGTACAGGTTTTCGAGACGATTAAAATTAACAGTATGACAAAACTCATAGTAAAAGACGCGGAGGTAAATGTCCTGAAAGTAAACGGTGAGGATTATATATGCCTTACCGATATGTTACGAGCCAAGGATGGGGATTTTTTCATAACTGATTGGCTTCGTAATCGTAATACGTTGGAATATATAGGAATATGGGAGAAAGTGTATAATCCTAATTTTAATTATGGCGAATTCGCCATAATTAGAAATCAATCGGGCCTTAATAGTTTCAAGATAAGCGTAAAGGAGTTTGTCACAAGGACTAATGCTGTGTCTGTACAGGCAAAGGCAGGACGTTATGGTGGCACTTATGCCCATAAGGATATTGCTTTCGAGTAAGGATATTGCTTTCGAGTTTGCAATGTGTATAAGTCCTGAGTTCAAAGTATACATTGTTAAGGAATTCCAGCGACTCAAAGATGAAGAGCAACATCTTATAGGATGGTCAGCAAAACGTGAATTGTCTAAAATAAATTACCGTATTCATACCGATGCCATAAAACAAAATCTCATTCCAGCAGAAATAACCAAGATACAAGCGAGCCATATTTATGCCAATGAAGCGGATGTGCTCAATGTAGCTATGTTCGGTATGACGGCAAAACAATGGCGTGACGCAAATCCGGACCCAAAAGGGAATATTCGCGATTACGCTTCCATAAACGAATTGATATGTCTATCCAATATGGAGAATCTCAATGCAGTGTTTATCGAGCAAGGGATGCCGCAGCAAGAGCGTCTAATAAAACTCAATCAAATCGCCATTCATCAGATGAGCGTTCTTGAAAGTAACGATTATGATAGGAAAATGTTGAAATGAAAAAAGTGTTGTAATATTCTTTTCATTACAGGGGGATAAGTCAGATGATTTTCATGGCTTTTGCCATACGGCACGCTTCATGCGAGTTCTTGACCCGGAGCTTGCCGATTATTTCCTGACGGTGGCGGCTGACGGTGTGGATGCTGATGTTCAGTTGCTTTGCAATGTCAGCGCTTTTCATGCCGGTGTCGATCAGCGATAGTACCTGACACTCGCGTGGACTCAGAATCGCATCATTGCCGGAGGCCGTAAGTTCTTCCGTTATTCCGGTAATGGAATTGACCACATAGCTGTTGCCGCTGAAGTCGAAAGGCAACGGACCATAAATGCAGATGGCGAAACGTACATGCTCTTTCTTCAAGTCAAATATATAATACATTCGGTGTAGAACGTCGTGGTTTTCGCCATCGATGAAGCGGAACCGCAGTTTGGAGATGAGATAATAGTCGGACTTTCTGCTTTTGGGCAAGTGCCTGAGGTAATGGAAAAAACGAAGCTCGGCTACATACTTCTCATCCAACGTCTGCGGAGACATCAGCGAGAAAATTCGGTTTTCCCAGATTGAATTCTCCCGCTGGTATCCGTCCAGCTCGAGGTTACGCTCGAATCCTCCGGCCATGATATGGCTGTTGCCCGCGACCATGTCGCTGACTACTACCAAAGCTTTCTCGATATCCGCCAGGAAATGTGCGTATTTCAGTACATCCGACAGCGAGATGTTGCCGCATGACGCCTCTCCGGAGCGTAGCAGTTCATAAAGTTCTTTTCTATTTTCGTCTGAATGGTTATTTCTGACCATTGTCGGTTAACTTGGAACGTTATACTTTTGCAAAGTTAATCAAACAAATGGTTATAGACAATGACTGAGAAGGATAAAATGCTTTTGGGCATAATATATGACGCGAATAGCGATGCCGAGCTTATCGCGGAGCGTCTTGAATGCAAGGAGATGTGCCGTGACTACAATGATTTGCGGCCTTGTCAGAGTCGGGAACGCGAGGTGTTGCTGCGTGCCATCCTTGGTCATGTCAAAGAGGGGATACAGATTGAGCAGCCGTTCCATTGTGATTATGGCTACAATATCAGCGTCGGCAACAACTTCTACGCCAATTTCAACCTGGTGGTCCTTGATGAAGCCCGGGTTACATTCGGTGACAATGTGTTCATAGCTCCAAACTGCGGATTTTATACGGCTGGTCATCCCATTGACCCGGTTGAACGTAACAAGGGTCTTGAATATGCCTTGCCGATAACTGTCGGCAACAACGTTTGGATCGGTGCCGGAGTGTCTGTATTGCCAGGTGTGACTATAGGCGACAACTGTGTGATCGGAGCCGGAAGCGTAGTGGTGAAGGACATCCCCTCAAACAGTGTGGCTGCAGGCAATCCCTGCAAGGTAATCAGGAAAATAACTTTAGAATAATGAAGCTGTCTAAACTAATTTACGTTTGTTAATGAATCTGAAGATGTTTAAGCTTTATGGCAACCTTTAGCTCGGCGACTTCGGAGCCAATCTTAATAAATCTTACCATAAAGATTAGTTTAAACAACTTCAAATGTAGAGCTTTTAGATATATAGGTTGCCGAATTCAGATTCCATTTTATTTATTGCCACTATACCATTATTTTTTTGAAAATATTTGTAAAAATTAAAAAATATTATTAAATTAACCGCATATTGCTATAATTAACGCTAACGAGTATGATTAAAACACTGACAGCAAAGACAG
>DXXK01000066.1 GCA_019416425.1 Bacteroidales bacterium | reverse complement strand
TTGTTTAAACTATTTAAAAATCGAAAAAATGTTGTAACTTTGTGGTATGAATAATTCCCGGTAAGGGATAGGACCACTAACTTCAATTGTTGTAGGCTTTTCCATCAATTGCTGTTATCTAATGAAATCGGTACTCGACTTCATGTAATGAATGGGCGGAGGATCCGCGCCGTTTGTTTTGGTTTAGAACGTTTATAGATATAAATTAATTTAATCATGGGAATAAGTGCGCAGAGGTGGAAAGGGAGGCTCGACGGAGCCATGTCGTATCTGATACAAAGGGGTGTCAATCCCCAGACAGGAACCACATATCAAGACATCTTCATTCAGGTGGCTGTATCGCCGGCTTTTGCCGATGATGAGAAACTGGCGTTCAGGACATTGCTGACAAATGGCCTGAAGGACGAATCGGAAGGTTTCGATTACGCCGAGGAGGCCAATGGCAGGATTGACTATATGTATGTAAGTCAGCATTTCCCCAATCAGGTGCTGACCCGACTTGTGGAGGACATGGACTATGCACACCTGTACATGGAGGAGCAGGAACACATTCGCAAGGCACAGAGAGCCAAACGAATGAAGCTTCTCAAAATAGTGGGTGCGCTTGCAGGTGTAGTGCTCGTGTGCGTGGTAATATACAACCTGCCCTATTTCGCTGAGAAACGCGCGTATGCGCGTACTTTGGATAATCCGTCGGTAGAGGCCTTCGATGAGTATGTGGCCAGATACGACCATACAGACCATCTGCCCGATGTGCTGTACCGTAAGGCCCGGCATTACCTGACCGGCCTGGATGTGTATGCCATTGACAAGGCCAGAGAGCGTCAGTGCATCGAGAGTCTGGACTCGCTTGTGACAAAGTTTCAGAACCATGAGCTCAGCGCTAAGGCCAAGGTGACCGTGGATTCCATCTGGAACGCTGAAATCGACAGATTCACCGCAAAGAACCCCAATGTCGAATCGTCAAGCTCGCTGACGGCAATGTACCAGATGCTTCAGTACATGAAGAGTAACAAGGTATACGACATACAGCTGAATGTGAAGCCCGATGTAGACCTGAAGGAATACATGGATTTTCCCGAAGGCGTGCGAGCGTTGATGGAGGCCTTCAACCCTGATCTCAAGACAAAGCAGGTTCTGAAGATAAAGGATCATTTCGGCACTCCCGACCAGAAAAGCCTGGAGGAGTCATTGATATCGGAGTTTACGGAATCATTGAATTCACTGTTCACTCCGGGATTCTTCACGGTTATCGTCAACCATGACGACCGGGCCGAGTCCCAGTCTAAGGCATTGCCGGTCATTGACCTGGGATATTCCATCAAGTCACAGGTGGATGACATTCAGGGCACAGAGTTTCCGCATATCTGGATATATTCCAGCTCGGAACGAGGACCGTATGGACTCAAGTTATCGTCGTCGGAAGACTACATCATGGGAATCGAGGTGATGTTCAATTCACGATTGACGTTCCCCGGACAGTCCACACCGTGGACCATCAGTGTCAAGGGTGCTCCAGAAAAGGACATAAACGATATCGAGAATATTGCGGATGGATACCGAATAATGACCAGAAGGTGCTTCGAGCAGTTTGGCGACCAGCTGAATTCTCAACTGGGACTCATGGCCCGAGAGTGATTACCGGAGTAAAACATCAAATCGATTCATCATGGAAAATGCGTACTGACGGTTCCGCGAGGTGACTGGCGGTGGGCTTAGCGAGACAATTCCTCCCGATATGCTTTATCACGGTACATCGGAAGATGTCGTGTCGGCAATTCTGAGAGAGGGTCTAAAACCATGCACGAGACTGCATGTTCATCTTTCGCCCGACATCGAAACTGCCGTAACAGTCGGTCGTCGTCATGGCAGCGCGGTGGTACTGAAAGTCAACGCCAAGGCGATGAAAGCAGATGGATCTGTATTTTATCTTTCCAACAATGGAACTGGCAAAGGAATATCTGCGTCGGCATCAGCCATTCGTCTGGAACGCCACCAACATCTCCCAGACCATGCGCCAGCAGCTTGTCGCACTTTTCGAGAGTTACAAGGCCCGCGCCCACATAGTCTATCTCGAAGCCGACTGGCGGACGCTTCTGGAGCGAAACAACGCACGCGAAGAAGCCGTTCCCCAATCTGCAATCGAGACTATGCTCGGCAAACTCGAACTTCCCGAGGTTCATGAGGCCACTCATGTCGATTGGATTGCGGTATGATAGATTTATGTCGGCAAAACACTCACTATCCTTAAACAATACCACTATGAAGAAACTGATAATATTAATGGCGGTCGTTCTGCTGGCGTCGATGTCCGGCAGGGCCGATGAGAAGCTTGATTCGGTTCCGTATCTTACGGAACATGCACGTCAAGGCGAGAAGTGGGCCTACGAGGCTCTGGCGGAGTGTCACCGCTACGGCAAAGGAGGCTTGAAACGAAGCTTTATAAACGCTCTTGCCTACTATAACCTGGCCGGCAGGGATGTGGAGGACTACATGACGAAAGTCGCTCAGAAGGATCCTGACGACCCCTTCGGGATGTTCATGCGGATTCCTGACTATATCGAGAGTCAGAAGCTTGATTGCATCTCTGGAGCAGTCGATGCCTTGAGCCGCGTCGGATATCACTCGGCAGACATCCTGGTAAAGGAAATGGACTGCCGCGGGAAGATGGAGTTGGAGGATGTGCTGCAATACGCGACGGATCCCGATACTGATCCGGACGCCGCTTTGTTAGCATGTCTGGGATATATTGCATTCAATGCGAATGACTCGGTCAAGATCAAGCCTGCGGAAGTGATACCACCGATATTGGGAAAGATTCCGTACATGTATTCATTTTTGGGAACGGATAAGTATCATGACACCATCAAGTCCGACACTCCTGACGGATATTCCGAGGAAACGCGGGCACATGATGCCGAGGAGAGACGCAAAGCCGTGGAATACATGCTCAAGGCTGACGAGTATGGTGTTCTCAGCAAGTATGGCGCCCGTTTGCTGTACCATTATTGTACCAGCGACCCGACCTCCGGCTGGGTGGGCCTGACGGAAGAAGACTATCTAAGGCTGCGACAGATCGGAGGCATATCTGAATAACAGTATAATGGAATGATCATGACGACAGAGAAATTAAAGGATAAGATCAGGGGCTCGCTGGTAGGGGGCGCCATAGGGGATGCGTTCGGCTATCCCGTCGAGTTCATATATTCCTTCCGCGAGATACAGATTCAATACGGAGAGGATGGAATCACGAAGTATGATTTGAGATACCCTTGGATCATCGGCAAGCGTGACAAGGCCCAGTTCTCGGACGACACCCAGATGACCCTTTACACGGCCGAAGGACTGCTGGAGGCTGTAAGGAATGACGCCCCGATAGTCCCAGCTATCTGCCGGGCCTATCTTGCCTGGTTCTCCCATCAGGTCGGCAGGAAGGTAAAGATCGGCTATGAGTCGGAGCTTGTCAAGATTCCGGAACTGAACCAGCGTCGGGCTCCGGGCAACACATGCCTGTCGGCGTTGTTCGCCATCAACAGCGGAAAGGAGCCTGACAACGCCAGCAAGGGCTGCGGCGGCGTGATGCGCGTGGCTCCGATCGGTCAGTACGGTGCAACCCACAACTGGCCGTTGCAACATACAGCCCGTCTGGCAGGGGAGGCGGCGGAACTGACCCACCTCCATCCGCTCAGCACATATTCGTCGGCAGCGCTGGCTGTGATGGTTCAGTTGTGCGTGATGGCCGAAACAGCCGATACCGCGACATTTAAGGAGATTGTCAATAGCTCCCTGGAGATCGTCACGGAGGTCTATGGTGAGTCCGCGCCCGCTATGGATGAGTTCAAGAAAATCATCGCCATGGCATTGAGGTTGGAGAATAGCAGACTTCAGGATTGGGAGATTATCGAGAACGGTCTCGGCGGCGGCTGGGTTGCCGAGGAGACCCTGGCGATTGCCGTGTTCTCGGTGCTTCGTCATATCGACGACTTCAACGACTGCATGATCTGCGCAGTGAACCACGGCGGCGACAGCGATTCCACCGGTGCAGTCGCCGGAAACATCATCGGCGCGATCTTGGGTTACGAGGCGTTGCCCGACAAGTTCACCCGAGACATCCTGCTGAAGGATCTGCTCCTTGACACCGCCGATGCGCTTGTGTAGGCAATAGATACGTTGTAAGGGGCGTTAGGTAATATATTAACACCATGAAAATGATTAAGAAGATATTGCTTGGCGCCTGTCTGGTGGCTGTATCGGCATCCATGACCGCTTCGGGAAGGAAATCGCTTTTCAACGATAACTGGCAATTCCATCTGACGGATAGCCTGACAAGTCCCCGATCCGTTGGCGCCATCGCCGATAGCCGGTGGCAGGACGTGAGGCTGCCTCACGACTGGAGCATTCTACATCCATTCGACCGGAAAGCCGCTCCCGGCAACGACGGCGGTTATCTGCCCGCGGGCCTGGCATGGTACCGCACGGACCTGGACATGAAGAAACTGTCACGCGACCGTAAGGTGAAGCTGTACTTCGAGGGCGCGTACGAGCGTCCGGAGGTCTATGTCAACGGCCAGCTGGCCGGCAGCCATCCCTACGGATATACCTCGTTCTTCGTGGACATCACACCGTACCTGCGGAAGGGCAGCAATGCTATCGCGGTCCGCGTGGACAATTCCAACCAGAAGAACAGTCGATGGTATACCGGCTCGGGAATATTCCGCAACGTGTGGCTGGTCGAGACTCCGAATGTCTGCCTGGCTGACTGGGGTGTTGGTATCCAGACGCCGGACCTGCATACGGCCGACATCACCGTGAATGTGGAGAACGGTTCGGAGAAGGAACGTACATTAAGCGTGACGGCTGAAGTGGATGGCGTCAGCAAGACGGAGACTGTTAGGCTGAAGCCGTGGACAGATGGTAAGGTCAAAATGACTTTGACGGTTCCGCAGGCCAAGGCCTGGAGCCCCGAAAGCCCGAACCTGTACACCGCGAGGGTAACGGTCAAGGATAACGGGAAGACCATCGATACCGTGGAGCAACCGTTCGGATTCCGGACCATTGCATGGTCGGCCACCGATGGTTTCCGTCTCAACGGCAAGCCTGTCCTTCTGAACGGCGCTTGCGTGCACCATGACAACGGCATCCTCGGAGCGGCGGCTTACGACCGAGCCGAGCGCCGCAAGGTGGAGATGATGAAGGATGCTGGATTCAACGCCGTGCGTACCTCGCACAACATACCGTCCGAGGAGTTCCTGAACGCCTGCGATGTTCTGGGCATGCTCGTGATCGACGAGGCGTTCGATGCATGGCGCGACGCCAAGAACGACAAGGACTATCATCTGCTGTTCGACGAATGGGCCGCGAAGGATGCCGCCGCCATGGTGATGCGCGACCGCAACCATCCCTCGATAATCTGCTGGAGTATCGGAAACGAGATTATCGAGCGCAAGACGCCTCAGGCTGTCAAGGATGCAGCCATGCTGGCCGGCGTCTGCAAATCGATTGACCCGACGCGTCCTGTGACCCAGGCACTCGCAGCCTGGGATTCCGATTGGGAGATTTATGACCCGTTGGCTGCTCAGCACGATATAGTCGGATATAATTACATGATCCATAAGGCGGAAGGTGACCATGAGCGAGTGCCCGGCCGCGTGATGATGCAGACTGAGTCATATCCCAAGGATGCCTGGGCCAACTACCGTATGGCTAAGGACCATCCATACGTTATCGGCGATTTTGTCTGGACCGGCCTTGATTATATCGGCGAGTCGGGTATTGGCCGCTGGTATTATGAGGGAGACGTGGAGGGCGAGCATTTCCACCGTCCGCTGTACCCCTGGCATGCCGCCTATTGCGGCGATGTGGACCTGACCGGTCTGCGCAAGCCGATAAGTCATTACCGCTCGATGCTGTGGAACGAGGATGGCGAGAAACTGTATATGGCCGTGCGTGAGCCTGATGGCTACAAGGGTAAGGTCAAGACCACCATGTGGGGCACATGGCCTACGTTCCATAGCTGGAACTGGGCCGGTCATGAGGGCAAGCCGATTGATGTAGAGGTCTATACCCGTTATCCGAGGGTGCGTCTGTATCAGGACGGCAAGCTGATAGGGAAGAAGGCTGCGGATGAGATGAAGGCGACCTTTACTGTGGATTACGCCCCGGGTACGCTTGTTGCCGAGGGAATCGAAGGCGACCGCGTGATGGGAACCGTCACGCTGAAGACGGCTGGAGAGGTAGCAGACATCCGATTGACGGCTGACCGCAGGGAGATCTCGGCCGATGGGCAGGATATGGCATTTGTGACGATTGAATGTGTCGATAAGGATGGCGACGTAGTTCCGGTTGCCGACAATGCGTTGACTGTTACCGCGAATGGCCCGGTTTCGTTGATGGCCCTGGGCAATGCCGACATCAAGGATAACGATCCATATTACGACAGCACCCACCATGCCTGGAAAGGCCGTGCTCTGGCTGTGTTCCGTAATTCCGGAACTCCCGGCTCCGCCGTGGTTACGGTTACCGCCGCTCCGACCTCCGGCACGAATTCCATCACCCGCGAGATCAGCATCCTCTCGAAGTAACTCCTCATAAAATGAATCCGACGCATCCACCCAGATGGATGCGCCGATTTTTTTGGAACGAAGTTCTGTCCGATGTAGGGTTATTTTCCCCTATATCAATTTCAATTCAAAGGATTCATCATAGGGAATTATCGAATGCTCGGCCGAATATTTTGTCCAGCAACCTTCCTTATGACTGGCTGCGATTATTTCGGACACACTAAGATGCTTTAGTTTTGCAACCACATAGTCAATCGTGTCTTTTTCAAAACTTGACAGCTCATTGAAATCAGAGTCCACGGAACATGAGAGGATTGTGCTGACCATATCATGAGCCTCTATCAACCGTTTGTCAAGGTCAGGCACATTGTCATAGATGGTTGCATAATGGTTTGGAACAGGACCGAAATTCACCGCCCGGTATTGCAGGCCACTGATTGACTGCCCGATTTTGCGGTAATTGCAGAAGTCACAGTAAAACATCAGCTTATTCAATTTGGTAGGAAATACTTCGCCATGCTTGGACACAATATACCGTACCATATCGAAAAGTTTGGCGACACTTGTACTTCCGTAACCATTTAATATGTTTCGGCCAGTGTTTGTGTATATTATCCGTTGAAGGGATTCGTTCTCGTCCATCTTTTCACCACTCATGATAACGGATGCGAGAATTCTGTCATATTCCAAAGGTTGAAAGTTTCCCTTGCAGTTTTTCAGGATACTCAACAGTACATTCTTGTCCCTGATTGCCGCAATCATTTTGCCGTTGGATTCTGACGGCATTTCGCCAGTCTCATATTTTGCATACTGATTTGCGCCGAATCCTAAGATGCGGGTTATCTGTGAATAATTAAGGTTGTATCTGTTGCGAATATCCTTTATCTCGTCGGGAAATGGTATGCCATGTCTGATGCGGTATTGTGCGTAAAGATCATTGAATAAAAGCGAATCCTGTTCGGTAGTTGTAAACTGTTCACCTGTGTCTTCGCATATATAATAACGCACATGTACCGTATATTTCTCCTTGCGGAAATCCTTGACTTCCGTTGTGCAGATTTCTTTAACCTTTCCTCCGGTAAAAGGACTTTTGATATCTACATATGTTTCCATTTTTACTTTCTTTTTAATGGATAATCCAACGGATGCTCCGCTTCGTGAAACGATATACAGATGGTATTGCTTCCCGGCACCCCCATTGATATCTTGATATAAAGCTCAGTACCATCGTAATCTTTGCCGAACACCCACAGGTCCCCGAATGAAGATTCCTGGATTATAGAATGGGAGTAATCTTCCTTCTCTATCTTTTTGATAATCTCCTCACGGGCCAAAGGGGTTATACCCAATGCTTTCAGGGCTTCTTCATTCTTGTCTCTATGAATAAATATTATACCCCAGATGCTTAACTTCGGCCTGAATTCTCGTAAGAATGCTTCGACCTCCTGTTCTGTCTTGATTGTAATCATGGCTACAATTGATAATTATAACGCAAAATTACACTATAAAATTGGATTTATCATATATATAACACTAAAAAGTGGATACTGGTTGAGTGCAGGGTTTATTGATTATAGATTTGATCGCACTATTCAACTGGATTGAATCTATGATAAAATCCATAATGCCCCTTTATACATAACAAAGCCGCGGCTCTATGCCTTCTGCTTTGCACATGGCAAGATAGTCGTCAACCGCACCGTGAAAATCCTCTCGGAGTTCAGCCACTGTTTGTCCATCGTAGCTGATCATTGTGTCATTGGGAAGAGCAAGCACTTTACCGAACAGGCAGTTGTCCTCTTCGCTTACTTCGATGCTCCCGATATACCCCTTATAATTCATATTATTCATATCAACTTGTTGTTATTTAGAAATTCATAAACTTGTTTCATTACATAGGGTTTAACAATGCTGCCTGGATGAGGTTTATGGGCTGCATAAGCGTGTTATTGCAAAGGTAACTGTTTTATAGTTACAAAGCAAATGATTTGTTTATATCAGAATTTTTTGTAAATTTGCATAGAAACGAGGTTGACAGGCAAAGGGCTATGTGCAGGCTGTCAAAAAACTTCAAAGTGACTTTGTCATCTGATAACCATCTTTGGAACTGTATATAACCATTAATATAAAATACTATGAGTAAGGAAACAATAGTGATACCGGATATCCATGGCCGCACGTTTTGGAAAGAGGCTGTCGAGAAATACCCGGAGGCTGACGTTATCTTTCTGGGTGACTATTTGGATCCATATTACGCGCTGGAGTATATAACGTCGCATGACGCATACATTAATTTCAAGGAAATCCTGGATTATGCACGTCAGCATCCAAACGTGACGTTGCTGCTGGGCAACCATGACCTGCATTACCTGACCGGCAACGACTGGGGACGTAAGGACAGATGGGCGGAGGATAAGGTCATAAGGAAAATTCTTGACAACGCCGACCTGTTCGATTTTTCGACAATGCGCCAGATCGGTGGCAAACGCTACCTGTTCAGTCACGCTCCCATCTTCAAGGAGTGGTGTGAGTATACCGGTATGCCTTCCGATCTGGACGAGCTGCGTCCCAAGATGCGCGACATGATTGTCAATTTCAAGGACCATCGCCGTGAGATAGGCGATATCTGGGCACGTGCGTCACGCCTGCGCGGAGGCTGCGATGTCTGCGGTTCCCCGGTATGGGCGGATGTGAACGAGACTGCGACATGTCATTTTATCGACGGCGCCGACTTCTATGTGTTCGGCCATACACAGCTCAACAAACCCATCATCAAGGACAATTTCGCCTGCCTTGACTGTCACCAGGCATTCAAGATTGACGAGAACGGCAACATAGAAGCCGTGACCGTGAAGACCACTCCCGACCTTCCCGAAGACACCGGCTGGTTCTAAACTCAGTCCCGCTTGCGGAGAGAGGCGAGGTACTGCTTGGGGGAGATGCCGGTGTGGGTCTTGAACATACGGGTCAGGTGCTGTGGGTACTCGAAGCCCAGCTCGTAGGCCGCCTGGGCCACGGTCAATCCGGAGGCGATAAGGTTCTTGGCCATCTGTACCACCATGTTGCGGATGTAATGACTGGCCTTCTCGCCGGTCAGCCGCTTGATCACGTCGCTGAAATAGTTGGGCGACATGCACAGCGCCTCGGCACAGACCTGCACCGACGGTATGCCGTCGGTGTATTGCCGTTTCGCGGCATACCAGTTGTGCAGGAAGTCCTGGAAACGAATCAACAGGTCGCTGTACTCGGGACGGCGGGTCTGGAACTGACGGTTGTAGAACCGCTCGCAGTACATCAGCAACAGGTTCAGATAGCTGACCAGGATCATGTCCTGCTCGGCATCGCGTGGATTCCGCAGCTCCTGCTGCATCCGGCGCAACACCGCACCCATGAATTCGTATTCCTCAGGCGACATGTACAGGGCCTCGTTGACACTGTAGTTGAAGAAGGTGAAACGCTGGATGTCGTTCTCCAGATACGTGCCGTGCAGCAGGTCGGGATGGAACAGCACGGCCCATCCTCCGATGGTGGTATAGTTCCCGTCATCCTCCTTGCCTCCGATCTGACCCGGGGCCACGCAGATCAGCGAGCAGTCGGTATAGTCATACTTGCCGCGTCCATACACCAGCTCGGCGTGATTGCTGTCCTGGAAGAACATTCCATAGACGCGGTAGTTGTTCAGGCTGTAGCGTAGTGGCGAGACTTCGGAATAGTTTATGACGCAAATCAGCGGATGGGGGCATTCCGCTCCTATCCAGCGTGTATAGTCACTGACATTATTGACCTTTAGAATTTTGCTCACCTTGCAAAGTTAGCAAAAAATCTGTAAAATTGGTACAACATGCTGAAATAATGCCATGTGTATTCTGACGGAATGTAGTAATTTTGTGAGCAATTCATATAATCCTTACGTATGAGAAAAGTACTGACATTACTATTAACAGGCATAATGACCTTCAATATTATGGCACAACAGAAAATAGTACAGACCGCAGGCCGTGACGCGCTGGGTGATTTCGCATCGGAGTTCGCTCACCTGAACGACGACATCCTCTTCGGCGAGGTATGGAGCCGCAACGACCTGCTGTCGCTGCGCGACCGCAGCCTTGTGACCGTTACCGCGCTCATAGCGCAAGGCATCACCGACAGCTCGCTGCTGCATCATCTGCAGAACGCGAAGAAGAACGGCATAACACGTACCGAGATAGCCGAGACCATCACCCATGTGGCGTTCTATGCAGGATGGCCCAAGGCGTGGGCGGCGTTCCGTCTGGCCAAGGAAGTCTGGGCAGGTGACGCCCCTGCCGTAACCGACAAGGAGAAGTTCCAGCAGGAGATGATATTCCCCATCGGCGAACCCAACACTGCTTATGCAAAATACTTCACCGGCAACAGCTATCTGGCTCAGGTATCCACTGAGCAGGTTCCGTTTGCCAATGTCACTTTCGAGCCTCGTTGCCGCAACAACTGGCATATCCACAAGGCTCAGAAAGGTGGCGGACAGATGCTGGTGGGAGTTGCCGGCCGTGGCTGGTACCAGGAGGAAGGCAAGCCGGCGGTCGAGATCCTGCCCGGGACGGTAATCCATATCCCGGCCAACGTCAAGCACTGGCATGGCGCCGCACGTGACTCATGGTTCGCGCATCTGGCTTTCGTCGTACCTGGCGATAAGACCGAGAACGTTTGGCTCGAACCGGTATCCGATGCCGAATACGACAAACTTCCCTGATAGAAATAAGTTACCCTTATTCTATAGACAGCCCGGCGCCTCCCAAGTCCGGGCTGTTTTTATGATTTGAACATCCAGGTGAAGGCGCGGGTCAGGCGCCATTCGGCGTACTGGTAGTGGTTGCCGGGGACCAGCTCGAAGATGGAGTCGATGCCGTGGGAATGAAGGTAATCGGCAATTTCCACAGTGTCGGTCTGGACCGGCTGGAAAGCCTTGACCCGGGTCTTGGCTTCCTGGTCGCCAAGCAGGAAATAAGCCTTGCCCGTCTTGGAGGGGACCGGCTGAGACTTGATCCATTCAGCAAAACCTTCGTACCAGAATGAACCCGACAGGCTGATTATGTTGTGGAACGTGTCGCAGACCATCCACTGCCACAAGGTGAACAGACCGGACAGGGAGACACCAGTCAGTGTGCGTTCTGCTCCGGCTGCGATGCCAAGCCGACGTTCCACCTCCGGAATTACGTCATCCTTGAGTGTGGACAGGAACTCCGCGGCTTTGCCCTTGAAGTCCGGACAGCCCCGAGGTACACCCTTGGCCGGCCACGGAGTTAGGTCATCGTCCCAGTCCATACCCGTCACGACGGCTATCGACACACCGAACTCATGTGCCGCCTCCTCGATCCATTCTCCCAGAAAATCCATGGGATACAACACATAGCATATCCTGTCGGCCGACTCATGTACCGACATCACCTTAAGATTCTTGATTCTGAATGTCTGCATACTTTAAAATTCCCGGTAAATCCTTAAAACCTATGCTCTCATATAACGATCGGGCGCCCTGGGTTGTTTCAAGATAGATCTTGTCGCAGCCCAATTGACGTGCCTTTGCCACAAGCCAGCGTACTATGGCGTGTCCGATGCCATGTCCGCGGTATTCCTTGCGGACATAGATGTTCATCAGGTAGGCGCACAGTCCCGATGGATTGTCGGGCGAAGGGAGTTCCTCGGACAGACATATAGCTCCGCATCCCGTGTCTGTTCCATCCACATCAGCCGCAACTGCGATATGCGTGCCGTCGGCTATATGCCGGATATAGTAACGGCGATTGGCGGCAAGCAGTCTGTTGGACGGCGTCACACCGAACACATTCTCTATCACCTCGCGCCGCCAATGCATCAGGGTGGGGATGGCGGAGACCTCACGAATCGTTACGTTCATTCCGGCCTCCCTTCCTTCATTACTACGGGCAAAGCATTGTTATTCACCTTGCCACGGCGGGTCAGCGGTATCTCATCCATCTTCACGAAAAACTCCGGCACCATGAAGTCTGCGAGCCGGGAACGGAGGAACCTCTTGATCCTGCTCAGCTTGCAGTTCTTATGCGATGGCACGAAATAGGCCGTGAGGTATGCCAGACCCTGTTCGTCGGTAAACGCGCGGACCACTCCGCGCTCCACGCAGGGCGATTCGTTAAGTACGTTCTCCACCTCTTCCGGCTCCACACGCTTACCCAGTATCATCACCTGACGGTCCTTGCGCCGCAGGAACGCGATGTTGCCGTCGGGCAACCGATAACCCAAATCGCCGCTACGGTACATTCTGGCCCCGCCCTTAAGGATTACGAAATTCTCCTGTTCCGGCGGATTGCCCAGATAACCGCGCGAGACTCCGCGGCCCGATATGCAGATCTCGCCGGTCTGACCGTCCGGAACTTCCTTAAGGCTGTCATCGAGAATCCTGACCTCGACGCCCTGCACGGCATTGCCGATGGGGTAGGTGCCGTCGTCAAGAGGATCGGCGTCATCCACGCGGAAGTAGGTGGCGCAGACTGTAGTCTCGCTGGGGCCGTATGTGTTGTAGATTACGAAATCACGGTCTTTAAGCCAGGTGATGTATGCGGCGCGTATCACATCGCCGCCGCTGATCAGCAGACGCAGCTTCGACGGATATAGGTGATACCGGTTCATGTCGGCAAGTAGGTATGGGAATCCGCTGATTTCGGTCACTCCGTGCCGTTCGCAGAAGTCCATCAGGTCCTGAAGGCTGCCGTCATGAACCTTCTTGGACGGTATGGCCAGAGCGGCTCCGTTCAGAAGGGTAGTGAAGACCTCTTCGACAAATATGTCGAAGGAGCAGATTGAATATTGCAGCATCACATCGCCGGGTCCGGTATGGAACTCATGCTCGAAGGCTTCGGCATAGTTCACCACGCTGTGGTTTTCCACCACTACCCCTTTTGGACGTCCTGAGGTGCCGGATGTGTAGAGTATATAAGCCGTCCCATCCGGTGTGGACCTGTCCGGCAGTGGCTCGATGTCCGGCAGGTCGCGACAGTAATCATCGGTGATGACGAATTCCACGCCGGCTGTACGCATCATGTAGTCAATCCGTTGTTGCGGCAATGTCGGCTCGGCGGGGACATAGGCGGCGCCGCTTTTCAGCACTGCCAGCATGGCCGCGATCATCTCGATGCTGTGGCTCATGACGATGCCGACGGCCTGATAGCCCTTGCCGTAGAATCCGGACATTATGGCGTTGGCCATTACATCAAGCTCGCGATAGGTGGCCGATCGGCCATCCTCCGCCACGGCCACTGCATCCGGTTGCCGTTCAGCCCATTCGTGGAATCTTCCGTATATAGTTTGTGTGTCCATCGTGCTTAATATTTATAATAAAACAAGCGAATAGCGGTGTGTTTTGTTCATTCGGCTATGTGGGAAAAACAAGACAATATGCCGCATGTCGCAGTCGTTATTTGAAGACATCTAAACATCGCTGAAAATGTGGAAATTGTATGCTTTACTCTCGGCCCTGTTTGCCGCATTGACGGCAATATTCGCCAAGATCGGTGTCAGGGACATCGATTCCAATCTTGCCACGGCCATACGTACCAGCATCATATTGCTGCTGGCCTGGGGGATTGTGGCGGCATCGGGAAATATCGCTGAGGTCAAGACCATTCCCAGATATACATGGCTGTTCCTGGTCCTGTCGGGACTTGCAACGGGCCTTTCGTGGCTGTTCTATTTCAAGGCACTCCAGCTGGGAGACGTGTCAAGGGTTCAGCCCATCGACAAGCTGAGCGTGGTGTTTACGATCATGCTGGCGTTCCTGATACTAAAGGAGCCGCTTACGCCAAAGGTCATAGTTGGCGGCCTCCTGATAACAGCAGGCGCCATCGTCATGATCTGGAGATAACCTCATCGATAGCTTCGTAGCACATCCACATTGCCCGGCGCGCAATCGACGGCTCATGGTGACATAGACTGCATTATAGGTAGTTGCGGGCGTTGAGGATCTGGTTGCGGATCCGACGGGCGGTGTCGATTTTCAGGGCATAGACTGTGGAGAGACCGGCGTTTGTGGAAATGCTGATTGATACGCGCCCCGATACGGATGTAAACGGTGTGCGCCGGATGCTTACCGATTCAATGTCAGGGTACTTTATGTACTCATGGATACACGCTATGTTGCCACGGTCTATCTGAAGATAGGATTCATTAAGCACAATCCCGCCATGTTTCCAGGCCATTGCGGCACGCAGCCCCATGACGGCGATGTACAATGCGGCGACAATTACAGCCGGTATCCACGATTCCAGTGCATAAGACATAATGACGGCTACGGCAATTGCCACAAACGGCTGCGGGATGAACTT
Organism: Bacteroidales bacterium; assembly: GCA_019416425.1. Taxonomy (GTDB): domain Bacteria; phylum Bacteroidota; class Bacteroidia; order Bacteroidales; family Muribaculaceae; genus Lepagella. The sequence continues at coordinate 26,834 of DXXK01000066.1, read as the reverse complement.
GCGCATGAACAATCCTCGGCCGGATCTGGCAGATACCAGCGGCTGGTCGAAAACACCACGTCGTTCTCCAAGCCACCAGTTCAGTAGCCTGCCGCCAAGATTAGTGCCGTAAATGCGGATGTTGCCTTCATTCTTATCGCCGGAGACATTGTCGGCCTGACGCAGTGTTATGGTCTGGCACCCGGCCAGCTTCTCTAGAGGATTCTGCTTTATCATCAGCACGGTTGCCTTATCACGGGCCACGCGGTTGGTGTAGCGGGCCAGCAGTCCCGACTCCATGGTCAGCCGGTTGTCGGCAAACCGCAGCCACATGCCGCTGTATCGCAGGAAGACGCTTCCCGTCCACAGCAGCATGACGATCACATATACGATTGCGGCCAGCAGAATGCATGCCCCTATGGACGGAAGCACATCCGCGGCCTGCCCGTCGACATAATCAACGATACGGTCATACGTGTCCTTCCTGAATTCGCTGATTTTATCTAATATCCACACCAATGCGGCCCCGAGCAGGGCGAAGCCCTTGAGGTGATTCTGGCACAGCGCTCCCTTGATGATGTCGCGATTGCTAACATCGACCGTATTGTCCTCCACGGGTGGCGGCAATGTCACGGATTCATCCTTGATTTCGGCGAAATCTTCGCCCATCCGGACGCGCTGCAGCAGTTGCTGCCAGTCCTGCTCGTTCAGAATCAGTTCCACCTCCTGCTCCTTGCTGGCAAGCGTGTCGAAGACGACTCCGCGCAGATTCAGCAGCTGGTACAGCACGCCTCGTTTTGTGCGCAGCGTGTGGACACGTTCCAGCGGAATGCTGGTGGTCTGCTTGAAGGTGAATCCGTGGGTGAATATCAGCTTGTCGCCTTCGATATGGAACTTACGGAAATAGTAATTCAGGAATGCAATCAGCAGCGGCACGCCAATAGACAGTCCCAGAATAATGGCGATTTTCATCAAGCCTTTGGACGAAAAGCCGCGGGTATCGAACAGGATGATGACTATGAAGAACAGCAGCGTCCCGGCAAATTGCATGAACGATTTCTGGAAGAGTATCAGCAATGCTCCGGGACTCATGCGCCGGGGCGTGGAGAAATCAGTCGTTGCCACAGTCTGCTTTGTTTATCAGTAACGATTTGATCCGTTCGGCCTGCTCGCGCGGAAGTCCCGGAATGGTGATGCGGTTCGAGATGGCCTGCGAGCCGTTGATGATGTCCAGATAGCAGAGCCCGAAGATTCGGCTTATGGGATTCATCCGGATGCTGACCTGTTGGATCTTGCTGAAAGGAATAGTGGTGACTGTAGTGAGGAACAGTCCGCCGCGGTATGATATGTCCTTGTCGCGAAGCGCATAGCCCCGGATGTCATATATCTTTCGCGCCAGGGCCACGTTTGCTGCGAAGGCTATCGCCAGCGCGCATTCAGCGCCCAGCAGTATCCAGCCTCCGTTGGACTCTGCAAACAGCAGTATCATCAAAGCGCAAGCCATAAGGAGGATGTATATGAGCGAGATCCGTGCCATCAGTACCTTGACATAGGTCCCCTCCAATGGAACGAATGAGAGGTCATCGACCGGTTGAATATCGTCAGGCCATATTTGTCTGTTGATCATATAGGTCTTGTGTTGGAAGTGGTTTCGTTCCGCAAAGTTACGCAATTTATAGCAATTTTCACCAGAATATACATGAAACAAGACTCTATCATTTACCTAATGACTTAAGTCCTTAAGGGTGGCCTATTGTGATTCGAATGTCAATGGTGGAGGTGGAGGGTGGCGAGGAAACGGTCCACGGTGGCGCGGTCGCCGGAGTATTTGCCATGGTCCTCGCTCAGTTTGCATGTGTCGCAGTAGAACGGCCAGGACTCGGTGATCTTCACGGCAATCAGCTTGATGACTATGTTCATCGGCCTGACTCCGTCGAAGTCGTTGGTGAAGTGGGTGCCGATGCCGTAGGACGGGATACATTTGTCCCGGGCATATTCCTGGATGGCGATGGCGCTGTCCACATCGAGTCCGTTGCTGAAGACGATCTGCTTGCTGCATGGGTCGATGTTGAGACTGCGGTATTTGTCGACTATCAGGTCAAGCTCGCGGAAATTGTCGCCGCTGTCGACGCGCAACCCCTTGAACATGTTGGCGTAGTCCTCGGAGAAATTCAGGCTGAATATGCGCCAGCCATATGTGTCGTAGAGGAAAGTGCCGAGCGCTCCGCGGTATGTGTTGGCCCACGTCTTCATGGCGAGGTTGTTGGCCATCTGGGGTCCGTACATGCCGGCGATGGCGCATATCAGCTCGTGCGCCATGGTGCCGACGGGAACCAGGTCGTACTTCATTGCGAAATACACGTTGCTCGTGCCTGTGAATCTCCCCGGTCCTTCCTTGGATTCCTGACAATCCTTCATCGCCCTGATGACGGTGTCCTGCGCCCGGAAGGAGGCTCGGCGGCGGGTGCCGAAGTCGCTGAACGTGCAGGCCGCCTGAATCAGCCTGCGTGCTTTGTCGTAGGATTTGGAGTAGTATGCGTCATAATCGAACCCCCGGTCCTGTCCGGTCATGATGTAATATAATTCCGAGATTATGGCCAGTACCTTGACCTCAAGGAATATGGTGTTGCTCCAGCATCCTTCGAACTCTATGTCCAGATGTCCGGCCTCGTCCTGTTCGATCCTGACCCAGCTGCTGTCGTAGCGGAACCCCTTGAGATAGCTGTAGAACCATGCGGGGATGTATCCGCAGCGGCGGCGCATGAAGTCCACTTCCTCGTCGGTTATCACAACGGATTCAAGCATCTTGACCTGACGGCGCAGCTCATCGGCGAATCCGGGAGGGTAGACCGTGTCGTTGCGGTCGTTGAAACGGTACTTCACCTGTGTGCGCGGAAAATTCTTGATCACCGCGCAGCACATGGTGAACTTGTAGAGGTCGTCGTCGGTGAAATGTCGTATTATCTGGTGCATAAGCGGGCGATATCTGGTGTGCGATTGGCAATATGTTTATAAACATAACACCGGCGCAAGGAGATGGTTGCCCTGTTGAAAAATTTCCGCATGTCGTGGAAATACTGTAATGCTCCGTGATATAAACCGTGAAAAGGGGAATGAAATCAAATGCAGGCATATAAACGTATCAGCAAGGGGCTGTTTTCTCATAAGTTGCCTGCATATGGGGCGATTCCTTCAAAAACACATCCTTAGTACACACTTGCATCGTAGTGCATGGCTCTTACGGACAGGCCGTACGAGTTGCTGGATGGTGTACGCGACGGTTTAAGATTGCTTGTATCCGGGTCATTCGCTCGATTTTTTTTATCAATACTAAATATATATACCTGGTACGCATTGTATACCTCCTTTTTGACAATTGTCGCCGAGGTTACAAAAGTCAGCATCCGGAACGCCGGCATGGAAATCTTATAGAACTCTGTATAAGTTAACCCGGATCCCGTAAGATTCACTGTTGTCCATTCGGTGGGACGCAGGGCATAGTTTCGCACACCTGTCATGGGAAATGTGATTGACTCTCCGTCACTTGTAATTGTCCAGGCATTATCATCATAGGACCATGCCGATATCGGTTTATCGGATATTCCTTTAAGTGCATGAATCGGAGGCACCTGAAAATCCGGAGGGCATGGGTCGTAGACCGATTTCGTGACTATTGCGGCATTATTGGCCGAAGTACCGGTATTGCCATACTCATAGCCGGCGTCCGTTGCCGCCGAATTCCAGGCATTGAACATGATATGTTCATCTTGGTTCAGGTAGCTAACCTGATTGATGACATAGGGTATATGCCAGTGATTTCGGAAATTGAATCCATCGCCGGTCAACGGGTTATAGCCTTTGCCGGTCTCCGGATTATAATCTGATGGTTCATTGTCCCCGGGTTTTATATATTCCTTCGAATTCGTGACAAACATATAAGGATGTCTTATGGCGTAACCTATCGTCACGCCCTTTGATGCTTCACCGGAAGGCTCGACCATATCGCCGGGATTTTTGCAGAACGAATAATTATAACCCTCCTTATTATATTGATTGAACACCTGCTTGTTCTCCATGGTGAACTCAGACTTATCCTCGGAGGTACCTTTCTTTAGATAAGTATATTCGGGAGTATAGGAATTATAGATGCCTCCGAGCATCGGGTCCTTGCGTCCCCACTGATAATATGTGTTGTCACCTCCGTCCGAGCCTTTGAAGACATCCTGTGTGAATGTCCCGATCTCTACCGGGGTCTGCTTTTTGCCTCCGTAGGCCGACATGTCGACTACGGCTCTGAGCTTGAATTTACGTTTGGGATTGTGATCATGAGCATCGCACCATCCAAGATTATATATAGCGAGATCGTAGGAATAAGTGGCGTCAGGCTTCGAGGTATAGAACTTATTCTTGTTGTAGAAATCTACCTTGTAGGGAGTTACCCATATATGCCAGCTCCAGATTATCTCCTTTGCGGCATTCCTGACAGCCAATAAGGCATTGCCCTGTGTCAGTGTTTGCTTACGGATATGGAACACAAGATTTGTTCCATTGACCTTTACGCTTGCGGGATCGATAAGGTCCGGTGCGTCCTGCCAGCACAGCACGGCATCGTAGGCGCCGGTAATTGTCGGGGAAGTTATCTGCTGGTCATTATGGTCAACATAATACTTAAGGCTCTTTACATTCTCTACCGGCACAGCGACATTGCCGTTGCCATAGACAAGCGGCAGCTTGAAATATCCTGCCTTGTCCACCATGTAGCAGTTGGCTGTTTTGCCATTGACAGTCAGCGATTCGGGATTACTCTCGGAGCCGGATTCGGATTCGGTTTTGTTGCCAAAAGGGGCTCTCATTGTCGCGTAGGCGGGTTGAGGGGCGATCTGCAGCAATCCGCCGGCATCCGTCGTGCAGGCCGACCAGCTTTCGCTGCCGTCCAATTGGTATTGGAAGCTGATATCGTTGACCGGAATATCCACAATCTCTTTTGTATCGCCCCCTGCCTGCACGATCTCGACTTTAGCGGTATATTTCACATCGTACCACACGCCCGAATAGGGAATCACGTCGCCGTCGGGATTGGCGTCGTCAGCTCCCTTTTTGCCGATGTCGATGGAGGCGTTGATATGGATACTCGACGGTGAGACGGAATAGGTTATGATTTTGCCGGCGTCCCAGGTCTGTCCGGCTATGGAGCCCGAGATGGTGCGTTCCGTGCCAGAGGCGTCATCGGTGAACACTATTGTTATCTTGGCGCCCTCCGGAAGCGTCTGCGGCATCAGCATGAAGGTGAGGTTATCCGTTTCGGTGCCGGCTATGGCGGTGCCGTTTCCCGCATGTATCGTGTCATCGGAGTCATTATCCGTAGGCAAGACTATTTCTTTTGAGATTGTGTATGACGCCGTGTGTTCGCCTGACGGCGTCCATGTTTCGGATCCGATTACCTGCGAGCCGCTGCCATATACTCCGGAAATTTCAACCTTGGAGATCTTGCCTGCAAGCATGTCCTTGCCGCACACTATCCTCACGGCCGTCAGGGCGTGGCCGAATTTCAGCTCCACTTGCGGCGTTATTGCAGCGCGCACATCGGTTTGCGCCGTCATGAGGTCAATCTGCTCGGTGACATCGGCAGGCACGGTGTAGGTCAGCTTCGGCGAGCCGGCGTCTGTGGCTTGGCTCAGCGTCAGAGATCCCCCTGTGTTCAGCTTCTCAAAATCTTTCAGTGTGGGAGCGAAGGCAAAAAAGCGGACTTTTCCGTTCGACGGCCAGATCAGCGGTCGACCGCCTTCGGCCGCAGTGCCCGATGCCGTGCTGTATGGGAGATCGTAGGCATACTCCGGGGTCCATTCATTATGAGACTCATCCTCCGGATAGGCGCCTGTATAGCATATTCCGCTTAACGAGAAACGCGTATACTTATTCTTGAATGTGTTCAAGTCTCTGATCAGTGTGCCTCGCGTCGCACCGACCGTTTCGACAACTGGATTGTCAGCCACTACGGTATGCAGATACAGCTTTGTGTCACCGTCGCTATCCAGCTCTTCGACCGACAGGCAGCGGGTGGACGGTTCGTTCTCATTGATTTCCATACCGTCGTGCCAGGTGTCGGGGGCTATGACATCGAAAGCTATCTGTTTTCCCTCCCGGTTATGATACCCGAAGTCATCGGTGCAGGCCACGCCCAGCAGGAGCGCGGCGCAGAGCCCCGTTGCGGAGATGGAACATTTGAAAAAGCTGTATTTTACGTTCATGGCTGAAATTGTAACAAAGTATTGTTTTGAGGAAAGGTTGATTGAATCAGGCCTCGCGACGAAAACGGCGAGGCCTGATTATTTCAGTTAAGGAGCAAATTAGAAATCTATGTCCCCGGGTGTCCAATCTCCGGATGTTTCCCAAGGATCTACGTCCACAGTGAACTGTATAGGCTCATCCAGAACATTGTCACCGGCGGTCTTTCCGGTTACCCCGGGGTCGTTGAGCACTACAGATATGCCGAAGGAGTCCGCCGGTACGAGTGAGGCCAAAGCCGCTGCTTCAGCTGCCGGCGGATATTTGCCCGCACCTGTTCCGTTACCACAGATATTCAGGTTGTAGGTATAATGCTTGCCGATACCTTCATCGTTCCATAAGCTTGACAACGGCACGCATGCAAATCCGTACTGAGTCCCATCATATTTCTCTGTATTGACAGGGAAGAGCTGATGTAGATGCTTGTCTCCCTCTATACCTATATCATCAAGGTTGGCTCTGGGATGTGTTGATCCGTCATGTACGAGCTCCACACGGCAGAGGAGCAGAATATATGCGCCCTTATTAGAGTTGGTCTTGTCATGCTCCCAGTCCCATGCTGTCAGATTCTGAGGAATAAGCATGAGCGATATTCCACGAAGAAGGTCGGAGGAGTTGTCCTTATCCAGTTGAACAACATCTTTCCACACCGAACCGTATGTATCGGTGCCTGTAGGGGTCCACGAATCCTCATAGGTATATACGTATTCTGTGCCTTCCATGCTCTTAGTGGATTTAGCGGTCAATTTGCCGGATGCCGCTGCATTGACAATCCAGGCTCCCTTGATTCTGACGATGCGGTGGTCATTGTCCAGTTTCCCGGTTTGCTTGGCATTGATGGAAATCTGGGTAAGAGCATGCTTGAAATTCAAGTTCACATTAGTCTCGCTATGGGATTTTTTCTGGGCCGTGTATGCCACGAGGAGATCGTCCTGGTCTTTGCCATCCGCCTGAAGGTTATTCTCCGGAGCCGTAGCTTTCAGTGGTTTGAAATTATCGATGTAGGGATTATCGCCTTCAAAACCCAATACAGGTCCGGTTCCAAGCACGTCGGTCTTGTCACCGTCGTTGCTGTTGAGCGCTGTATAGGCATAGAACAGCACCTTGTTCAATGTCGCAGGCCAATACACATAGTGGTCGAGCTTCCAGGTGTTGGAGTTGCCTTCACGTCTGGCGATATCACCCCCCGTGGACGAGCCGATCAGATAGCTGTCGTACAGTACGCCGTCGTGGTGCATGCCGCGTGCTACGACGGCGAAGTTGCCGAGGTTGCCCTGTTTTGTCTCTGTGGCACGGGTGGTGTGACCTACCGATGTGGCGAAGCTGATAGCGTTTCCTGCAGGATCGACATTCTTATCGACCTCGATGTCGCTTGTGCAGGAAGTGAACGACATCGCACCGGTCACCAGTGCGACAGTCAATGCCACTGCATGGTTAAGATTGATTTTCATAATCCAGTTTTTTAGTATTAGTTTTGTGTAGTGTTGTATATATCTACATTGTAATGTCTATGTTTTCTCCATTCTCCCAACCGTCGATACCGGGACTCATTCCTCCCTGGCCGGTCCCCGGCAGTCTCAGGCCGTGCAGTTGAATCATGACATGTCTGCTGTCCGCGGCATTATGAATCTGATCGGACACATCGAAATCGTAATATTTATATGAAGCGTATACCCGCAGAACGTGCCGTACATCGTGAGGCGCATTGTCGCCGAATGTCCACAGCGAGCCACGCAGACAGTCAGGGCCGTCCTGATGGAGTGCGAAGGGAATGGTGACGTCTGCTCCCGCCGGACGGCGATTGGCGGGATTCCAGGCTTCGGCCATGCCGGTAAGGGCAGCCGAGACATCGGTGCCCGGAACAAGATTCTCTACGCCCGTGATGACAATGTCGTATACGGCGGTGACCTCGACCGGAACAAAGCGAATGTGCGTTTCGGAATCCGCAGCCGGTTCGATTATTATATGCCGGTCAAGAACGTCGGCATATAAGGGGCTGGGAGATGCCTTGACAGGCCGGGCCTCGGAGCCTGCGGGCAGCGGAGCCTGCTCGGAACGGTTCATTGGCGAAAGTACGCCGGTCTCGTAGGTAGTGATGCGATACTCATCGAAGGTGTCTCCCTCTTCCGAATTATTGTCGGTAGAACCGTTATGGCACAGCACGCGGTATGTGCCCGGACGGACCTTGATATGACTGTCGAACCCTGAGCGCGACGCCACGCCGCCATTGGAAAGCTCGAAGCGGTAACATTCCCGGGATGTTTCCGAGAAGAACCATACCACCATTGTGGCCGGGGTGGCATCCGGTGCCAGACTCCAGTCGAAATCGATGAAGACCGGCGACCCATGGGAGTGGTCGTAACACAATTCGCGCTGGGCGCAGCCAGTCAGGCATAACAGGCTTAAAAGCATCATAATACATGCCGATAATCCGCTCCGCCACATAGGACGGCGATAAAGGCCGCGTTTCATCTGGCACCTCCTTTCCTGCTGTTTTTCACCCCGTTGCCGATGAGCCAGACCAGCGTCACACCTGCGCGCGTAGGGCCGAACCAGCCCAGCCGGTGCGTTGACAGCCAAACGTCGCACTCATCTATAGGCGTGTGTTTCTTGTATCTGCCCCACAGATAACCCACACCGAGGTTGAAATCGATATTGAAATGAGTCGATACCGGCAGAGAATACGTGTAGGAAACGCCCGCCGCGTAGTTGTAGGTGTCGGACAGTACTCCGGTGTGGCTGCGGCCGGCCTGAAAATCGTAGCATGCTATCGAGCCGTAAACACCCACATAGTGTCCCCCTAGCGGCGAGCCTTTGACACGCGCGCCTATGCGGTATCTTGCCTCGACATCACCTCCATATATGCGCCAGTATCGCCGCCTGTCATGATTGCTCCATCGGGCATACATCCAGTCGGCAAGCAGGACAACCCTGTCGCCTATGCCTATCCCTACTCCAATATTCGGGGTCATCGCAGCATCGTAAAGCATATTCGTGGTTGCGAACAGCCTACAGCCGGTGCTGCGCCCGTCACGCTCCGACGAGGGGCGGTTTAGTCGGTTGCTGTGAATGCAATTATCTGGTATGCAGTCGATTATATCGACAAGGGGGGTAAGCATGTTGTATCGGATACACACGGTTCCTCCATGATATTGTCACATATACCCGTTGCATCTGCTACACCCGGTCGGCATACAGTGTCGTGAGGGGGCATTTCTCGAGCCGATGCAATGTTGTGGTAAACTACTTGCAGTTCAGCGTTGCGCAGAGTCCGGTAATCGTCAGTGCGCCTGGCCGCGGGGTGACCTATGGATAATTTCGGATTTATGGAGTGGTCGATCGCCCGGACCAGACTGCCGAGCGCGCGGGCACGGGCTTCCGCCAGATTTATATTGAACGCGTTATCCCCTTCGGGCGAATAGGAACCTGTCACCTTTATGTCGACAAGATTCCGAGTGTCGGTAACTGAAAAAAAGCGGTGGATTGAATCGATGGCTGCCCCGTTTCGCGCAAAATCCCGTATGACAGCAGACGATGCTTTGGGGAACAAAAGAGTTTCTGTAAAGACACATACGTCGTTACTGTCAGGTAATGTATCCGTCGTGTCATCTGAGCCTGTGAAAACGGAAGCCCCGTGTACGGGCAATGAAACCGACAGGAGAACAACGGCACATGTCCACAAAGGCATGGCAAATGAAGACAATGCCTGTCCGACAGACCCTGCGACTTTGCGGGCACCACTGCAAATAGCATTCCCGACTACGCAATTATGCAATTGGCATGTTGACATAAGAGTAAATAACAAATAATGAAATCACACTTTGTAGCATTGTGAAGATGAATCTCCTTGGTTTATTGACACTAATTGGTTTGTTTTAGCTATTGATACAATTTAAGCGGAGGTCCTATTATATTATGCAAACTGAGCGTTAGCGACAGAACCCCTTAGCCTCTATGCCTCAGTTATTCTTGTTGCAAATTTAATAAATTAAAATAATTTTACCAAATATATACATAAAAATTATTAAAAAAACTGTGGCGAAAATTCCCATAGTAAAAATCAAGGGAGTAAAAATCCCCATAGATAGTGTGATGGCATTATGCAAAATTTCCTCATGGTTATGCGGTTATTACCCATGAATTACCAAACCTTGCTGATAAGTCAGCTAATTTGCCCAAGTAAGAAAAATTTTGTAAATTTGTAACTGTCCTTGGCTATGATTTTGGCTAATATATACATAATATGAAATTCAGAATCTGGTTTTTGACATTGCTTGTGAGTGAGCCGTCACTCCTGGCTCAGGCATCGGTCTATGTGAAGAAGGAGCAGCCCGATGACCACTGGAGCGGGCTTAGATTGTTCATGGTGATACTGATGGCAATCGGCATAATCATCTACGAGGTGACGAACAAGAAGAACCGGGTGCCCCGGAACTCCCGCAGCAAGGACCTCAGGCCAGGAGCCGTTGCCGGCAAAGCGGCCGGGGACCGCAATTACGACAATGACGCTGACGATGGTGACGACGACTTCGATTTTGACTTCGACTTCGACGACTGACACACTGTCATAGCCTATTCCTCAGGAGTAAACAGAACTTCTGTCAGCCAGACTTTCTCTTTGACATGTAGATTGAAGATGTCCTGATGAGTCAAATCCTGGTAAAGATCCATATTGGGTCTGACGAATCTCCTATGCCGTTTCCCATCTATAATTACATTCACTTCGAAATGCCGTTTTGTATTGACGGAAACGGAGAATCCTGTGATTGTCCTTCCATACTTATCAAGAAATGGAATATCCGCAATCTCTGCCAAGTCAAGGTATCCAAATGCTGAAAGGTTATCGTTCAGCGTTCTTTGGATAATTCCGCGCCATGGTTGACTGATGCCGCAATTCTCGGCATATTCGTTGAAATTGCCGATGGCTTCCGCAACGCGATTGATAATCGCATTGGCATTCCTTATGTCATTTTGCTTAGCAAAGTCAAGAATGTCGAATTTTGTAATCTCTGCTGTCTTGCCTCCTATGCTCAGCCTGCGTTCTATGTTCGGCCCTGTTCCATTTGTGTTGAATATGAATGTGATGTCGTAGGCAGGAGCAATCTGCCATCTGCCATTCTCGGCAAGAAGAAACGAGAAATTCTTGTTATGGTCATCCGTGTTGTTGGCCATGACGTTGAAAACCATTCGGGTAAAAATCTGCTCAATTTCCGATTCGGAAACTGACAGCTGGCGACATGTCGCAATGAGATCCTCGTAACTACGAGCTTCGGGGTTCATTGCGGCTAATGTCTGGACATGAATCTTTTTGCCGTTTTTCCTGTCGAAACGTTTGGTCAGAAAATGATTGGTGCCTTCGACTGGCAGCATTCTACATTCCTCCATATCAATCCCGGATGCGGTAGCCATATTATAATATGCCGTCTCGATTTCTGCAATCGGCATGGACTTGTCACCGAATTTAAGAATGTAGTACTCAAATCCTTCAAGACCGTCAGTCTGACCTGAACGTATTTCTCCTGACTCGCAGTTGATGGCGATGATTGCCTTCATCTGCCGGCCTCCGGCAGATGTGCCGACAGCGAGCAAAGCCTGTAACGTAAGTTCATCATTGGGGTCAAGGACAATACTGTCTCGGTCTTCAAGAACCTTCAGGGACATATCATATAATGATTTGATGTCTACTGTCCGAGTATGTGTCAGTTCGGATGCATATGGCTCATATTCAAGAGCTCCCATACCACGGGTCCCAATAAACATGAGTTTGTAGAGGGGGGTGACTTTATTCCGTGGTATCCTGTTGTCCCTAATCCATTTGTCAAAGAGGGTGTTGCCCCAGGAATCCGGCAGCGAGTCCGAGATAAACGGAGGCAATCCTTGATATTGCGGGCGTTCGTCACCATATATCGGCAGAGATATATTGCGATTAATGGCCGGAGAAAGCAAAGGAGCGATATCGGGAATTTCCTTCTTTCGTTCAGGATTATATATGAAATGTGTGCGTCTCGTGGCGGCATTCCACACGAGACGACCGATTTCCTGTCCCCATAGATTGACCTTTAAGTACTTCATATATCTGATTTTTTACTTTTCCTTACTCTTTGTTTTTTCTTATTGTTGTCATCGTATAGGTAGGGTGATTCCGGTAGCTCCGGGAGCAGCATATCCCAGTTCTCGACCATACCGATGGCCCTTAGAAGCCTGATAAGTGTGCTGAATGATATATCGGTCATGTTGCCCGACTCGAACTTATAAAGTGTAGTCATTCCAATGGCGGCGGCTTCTGCGACTTCTTTGCGTGTCATCTGCATCCGCATGCGGTAATCCCGGAACCTCTGGCCGAGATTCCGTATTATATCAGGAGTGGCTAATGATTTATTTGTAAGTATCATTATAATGATAATTAAGCCTTGAATATAACTATAACATTCCGTATGATGATATTTACAAAATTAGATATAATTTTCTAAACTGCCAAATTTGAATTGTAGAAATCCAGGTAAATCTGTTGATTGCCGTGATTCATAAACAAATGGGAGGCTGTCGGCATTCTATTTAAAAAAAGAGAAGGATATGGCACCTATCGATTGGCAGCCCGACCAACTGGGCGACGGTTTTGAAATGACCTACATATACTGCCCTGACGACTACAGCGGGAAGATACGGAGCACTGTGATACGCAAGCCCACTTCGGGCAAATCCGACAAGGCGATACTGTACGTCCACGGTTTCAGCGACTATTACCTGCAGAAGGAAATGGCTCAGATGTTTGTCGACAACGGCTATAACTTCTACGCCGTCGACCTCAGGAAGTATGGCCGTTCGCTGCTGGCCGGGCAGAAGATGTTCCAGGTCAGAGATCTGCACGAGTATTTCCCGGACATTGACAGTGGGGTGGACATCATTCTGGCTGACGGCAACAAGTCGATGACCCTGCTGGGCCATTCCACCGGAGGACTCACCACGTCGCTGTATATGACCGAGAAGCCCTCCCCGCTAATCAAGGCGTTGATGCTGAACAGTCCCTTCCTGGACTGGAACATGCCGCCGTTCATGAAGAAGGTGGTGATTCCTGTGGCCGGCGCGCTGGGAACTTTGTTTCCCAACGTCAAGGTACATCGGAAGCCTGATGCCGGATACGCGGAGACGCTGTCCTGCCGACATCGGGGGGAATGGTGCTACCGCGAGGACTGGAAGCCGGACGTGCTGCCTGACCCCGATCTTGGTTGGATACACGCCGTCCAGACGGCACAGCGGCAGCTGCGCCGTCGGACCGTAAAGGTTCCCGTTCTGCTGATGCACTCGGAGGAGTCGGTGCGTAAAGGAGACCCGAAGGAGAAGTATTTCCGGGCTGACGCCATACTCGATGTCGAGACGATATCCCGCTACGGCCGTCTGCTTGGCGAAGACGTGACGGAAGTATCCTTCCCTGGTGGTCTGCACGACCTGGCGCTCTCCCGTAGGGAGATACGCCAGGATATGTACCGGACCATGCTGGAATGGCTTCAGACCGTATTATAACTGATTGTATTCGTAGTTCAACGGGGGAAGAGGAGCATCAGGGATGGGAGGGAGGAGGCGGCGTAGCTGCCGATCAGGGTGCCGTCGGGAGTGATTATGCCCAATTCGCCGTCGCAGATTCCCTTGGCATTGCGGTTGCCGAGTCCGGCGGTGATGTTCTTACGGATGAAGTCCCGGTATTGCTTCTGGCCGCAGTCGTTGATCAGGATGTCCATATACTGCGCCCAGATGGCGGGGTAGACTCCCTGTTCCAGACTGCCCTGGTCGTACGGATTGTTGGGGTTGTGTGCCCACGGCAGATAGCCGTCTTTGGAAAGCACGTTGATGGAGTAGTCGGCGCCTGCCTTGGCGTTGTCAAGATACTTAGGGTCGCCGGTGGCCTTGTAGAGCAACGCCGCGGCGCCGATGAACGTGCCCTGATTGTACAGAAGGGGGTGACCGCCGCGCGATTCACCATGACGGTTGTCGACAATCATGCCGGTCTTCATGTCACCGAGCTTGTCGGCTGCCCAGGCATAGATTTCCTTGGCCATATCCAGGTATCGCTCCTTGGTCTCGTAATGCGGACGTGTGAACGAGCCGTATTCATTGGTCCATGTCTCGGGTTTGGGGTCGGCCTTACGACGGGCAGGGGCAACATCATGCAGAAGCATCGCGGCGACAACCGTCGGGAAATTTATACACGACATCTTGCCGTCGCCTGCGGCGTTGGCCTTGGGATTCTCCAGTGGCTGCCATTGCCAGAACATACCGCCCCCAAGACCTTTGGAGGGGTCGGCGTACGAGCCGGTGTCACCCACCTTGGGAGAGCCGTACCATACGCGGGCGAAGCTCCGTTCGGCCAGCTCGCGGCAGTCTTGCCGTCCCAGGATCTTGGCGCCCCGGGCCATGGTGATGGTCCACCACTGGATATCATCGTAGATGAACCATCCATAGTTGGTGTCGTTGTTGTCGAAGTCAAAGTTCACATAGTGGGCCACGTTTCCGTCCAGGATCTTGTTGGCGAGCTTGCGGTACTGAGCCTCCCGGATCTTGTCACCCTGTTCGCGGGCCAGGAGCATGGCGTTCATGGCCATGTCGGCGTACATGGGCTGGCACCATATCGCTGCGGCGCCGTGCCAGCGGTCGACGGCTGCCGTATCGGCCGTGGTGTTCTTGTAGATGTATCTGGTGGAGTCCAGGAATACGGTGTTGAATGCATCGTATGTCTCGAATGCCTGTCGGGTCCAGCCTGTGGTTTTTGCACTGCCGCAGGCCGCAGCGCATATCAGGGCGGCGGCCAGGATGGAAAGTGGAATCTGTTTCATGTCTATGTTCTTGCCGTTTTGGTTTGCGATTTTACGGCAAAGTAAGTCAAGATCGACAAGAATCGCGTCATATCGACTGTCAAACATGTATGACGTCCGCGGTTGTATACAGATTTGGCAAGCATGGACACAATCTCAGGTCAGTCATCCATTTTCCAGTTGTGCATGAATTCCTCGGCCTGTTTGTAATCCATGTTGAAGAACCGCTGTTCCTTGTTCAGTTTGCGGATCTGATCCATCTCGAATGGGGTGAGTTCGAAATCGAAAATGTCGATGTTCTCGGTGATGTATCCATGGTCTGTTGCACCGGGAATGGCGGAATGTCCTTCCTGGATGTGCCAGCGGAGGATGACCTGCGCCGGGGTCTTGTCGTGGGCGGCTGCTATTTCCTGGATCATGGGATGCTTGAACAGGGCGCCGTTGCTCATTGCTCCGCCAAGCGGGAACCAGGCCTCCAGTACTATGGAGTCCTTGGCGAGTCGTTCGGCCCATTTGGTCCGCTGGGCATAGGAATGCCATTCGTTGGTGCAAGGCCGATGAGCTCCCGTCCTTGGACTGGGCAGCGGCCGATGCTCGCTGCTGTCCCCGCATTCTTGAGTGGTTGAAATAAGGTATTTCCTTCGGGATTGCGTGACCGCCCCGCGGTCGGTGGGCGTAGACGCCCATTACCCACAGTCAAACCGGCAAGGCCGGTTTGACTGTGGGCTACTATGTCGGACCCCGGCAGAGATGTGGGTTGGGTGTCAGCTGAGGGGTTATCTGGCGTAACCGATGGGGTTGTTCATGACCGGTAGCTGGCGGCCGGTCAGGCCGAACAACCGCGAAATCGCCTCGGTATCCATCGTGGCGCGCGGCACAGTGGCGATTCCTTCGGAGACGCAGGCCAGGTTCAGGTTCTCGCAGGCGATGCCGGCGTCGACCATGGCCATGGCTTGGGCCTGGTTGCCCTCGGGCAGCTCGGTCATGTCGGCGATGAAGAGGATTGAAACCGGGGCGTCGAGGACAAAGTCCTGCGTGAATTCCTTGGTTCCGGCTATGAGGTTTCGATGGTCACCTTCCTTGGCGAGCGTGAGCGAGTGGGATGAAGGCTGATATTCCCAGACGGCATCCTTATCGAAGACGAAGACCCGGATTTCCTGCCAGTTGCGGGCTGTGGGGTTGCTGCGGTTTGCCGGAGCGTCGAAGCGGCCCTGGGCTGCGTCGGGACGGTTTACTCCCGCGGTGAGCCACAAAAGCTGGCCCAGCGTGGAGTCGCTGATCAGGCGCGAGGGGTCGAACTCGCGCACGCTGTGGCGGCTTGCCACCACCTGGTTCATCGGCATTCCTCCGCTGAACGAGGGTGCCGGAAGCTTTCTTACCTGTGCTGTCATAATCAAAGTCGTTGCCATCGCCAGCATCAGAACCGACAGACGGAGGTATCTGTTAATCATATTCATAGTTTATAACGTTTGGATCATATCATGGTTTTGCGGACGGAGTGAAGCCGTCGCGGATACCTGAGATTAAATCTCCGGGGTGGAGTAGAGGCTATTTATGAAGATACGCATCAACGGGTCAGTCAGATAATATCCTTGCTCGGAGCGGGAGATGAATCCGGCCTTGGACAGCATCCTGAGGGCATTCTGTACGGCACTGGCCGACGGCAGTCCATGACGTTTGAGAAATGCGCCGCTTGTCGGACTGCTCACCAAACGATCCGCCGCCAGTGCGTACAACGTCTGACGGGACGAAGCGTTTACATTCGACAGAATCTCGCGATACAGCACCTCGTTGGAATCAAGCATCGCATGTATCGTCTTAACGATGGTCTGTTCGTCACACTCACCGCCCGGTGGCGTGGAGGCAAAGGCTCCGTTCATGGTCCACTGCATATAGAATGTATTGCCGTCAAACAGATGGAACACCTTGCGGACTGAGTCCTGACTTATGCTGCGGCCCCGCTCGCCGAAAAGATGGCGTACGAACTCGGCATACGTTTCTACTGGTATGGGCTTTAGATGCATCAGCTCAGCGCTGTTGTAGAATGGCCGTTTGGAGGATATGAACATCTCCTGTAATATGTGGCGTTCGCTGCCTGCAAATATGAACGTGGCGTTGTCGATACGCTGCATGTGCGAGCGTAAAACCGCCTCGACATTCTTCTCAGGATATTTGGTGATTTGCTGGAACTCGTCTATCGCTATCACCATCGGGCTATCACTGCGCATGATATAGGTGAATATCTCGTCAAGCGTGTATTCAGGATTGTGAATGTCGCCTAACTGTACATCGAAAGTAGGCATTCCGCTAATCGGGTCGAAACCAAACGAGCCTTTCAGTGACTTAAGTGCTGCAAGAAAGTCGCGAAGTCTCGACGTTCCTGCGGGGCGAAGACTGTTGAACACGGCCTTCCCTAACAGATATGTGAATTCGCTCAGGGTACCAGTCTGCAGGATGTCCACGAATACAGTCAGATATTCCTGACGTATCTCCTCGTAATCATTCATGGCGACATGTATCAATGATGTCTTGCCCATGCGGCGAGGCGACATCAAAACGACATTTCGGCCGTTGGTAACGGCCGACACAAGCGTATGTTCCTCGTCCTCGCGGTCACAAAAGTATGGTCGTGCAATCTTATGACTTAATATAAAGGGATTCTTTACTTGCATAATGGTAGCGTTTAGTTTTGTCTTTTATAAGTAAGTGATCGACTTAAAGCGATATATGAATTTTTTAAATCTCAC
Source organism: Bacteroidales bacterium (assembly GCA_019416425.1). GTDB lineage: Bacteria > Bacteroidota > Bacteroidia > Bacteroidales > Muribaculaceae > Lepagella. The sequence goes on along the minus strand of DXXK01000066.1, from coordinate 9,016 downwards.
ATATCGGTTTAAATCGATTACTTACTTACAATCTACGCCACTAAATTAATTATTAAAATTCAATTATGCAAATTCAATTATTGGATTTCAATAATTTGATTCCAATAATTGTCCTGAGGTCCGATAAGAGTGGGCTTAATAAGAAAGCTGATGTGCGGACTACATTGTTGGTGACGAAATGCCGTCAAGAGATGACGGTGCAGGCACGATGCCTTTATAAATCGATTGAATATAGCTTGTGCTCCTTCAGCCAATGGCCGTCGGCTAACGCCGGGTGCATGAATGTTCCCTGATAGCTCATGCCTAAGCGCTTCATCACATTCGCTGAGGGAATATTTGGAACAGCTGTGAAAGAGTAAAGTCTGTCACAGAGATGATTCGTGCTGGCATAATCTAAACATGCCTTTGCAGCCTCAGTAGCATATCCTTTGTGCCAGAATTTATCCGAGATACGCCATCCTATTTCCCAACCGGGCGAGAATGGAGCATCGAAAGTAAAGCGATGGAACCCGACATATCCGATAAACTCGCCGGTTGCTTTAATCACAACGGCATATAATCCGAAGCCTGTTTCCTCAAATTCAGCATTGATGCGATCAACGAAGGCATTTGATTCATCAACAGACAAAGTTGCCGGAAAATATCTCATGACGTTCCCATCGCCGTTCATTACAGCAAAAGATTCCCTATCCTCATATTTCCAGGAACGCAATATCAGCCGTTCAGTCTCCATGTAGATGTTCATACTGCAAAATTAGCTCTTTTCGCGAAAATAACTTGTCATTATACGCTATTTTCGCGAAAATAACGTAATTTGTATTGGTATTTTCAGAGATTTTGTATAACTTTGTCACCGTGGTAATAATTACGACGGTAATAAAACATGAAGTTCTACAATCGCACAAGGGAAATAGAGGAATTAAAGCGGATACAGGGGCGGGCTTTTGAATCCCGGTCAAGAATGACAGTGATAACCGGTCGGCGTCGTATCGGCAAGACATCGCTTGCCCTGCGAGCCACGCAGGGGGAGTATCCTACGGTATATCTTTTTGTAAGTCGTAAAAACGAAGCAGCTTTGTGCGAAGAGTTTGCAGGGCTTATCTCAAACGCTCTCAACTGCTATGTGCCGTCGGAGATCAGAACTTTTAAATCTCTGTTCCAGATGATGATGGAACTGGCTAAGACCCGTAAGTTCAATCTGATTATTGATGAATTTCAGGAATTCTTCAATGTCAATCCATCTGTATTCAGCGATATGCAGAATATATGGGACACATACCGCAACGATACGCACGTGAATCTTCTGTTGATGGGTTCGGTATATTCGATGATGCATAAGATTTTTGAAAGTTACCACGAACCGCTCTTTGGCAGGGCTGATGCTACCATACGTCTGTCCGGTTTCGGCACAGAAACCATGAAAGAAATTATGCGTGATTTCCATCCGGACTACACCAATGATGAACTGCTCGCTTTCTACTGCATAACTGGAGGCGTACCGAAGTACATAGAACTGCTATGCGAGGATACCGATTTGTCGATTGGCGGGATGTTCAACTATGTGGTTAGAGAAAACTCTCCGTTTATTGATGAAGGAAGCAACCTGCTGATAGAAGAATTCGGCAAGGACTATGGGTTATATTTCTCTGTGCTAAGCTGTATAGCATCGGGGACAAATACACAGGGCTCGATTGAAAGCGCATTGGGAGGAGTAACAGTGGCGGGACATTTGAAACGGTTGATTGAAGATTATTCGCTTATCATGCGGGTACGTCCGATTATGTCGAAGCCGCGCTCGCAGAATGTGCAATATGAGATAACCGATAATTTCCTGAAATTCTGGTTCAACTATTTTGACCGCAATAAGACACTGGTTGAAATGGGTAATTTTGACCGTATTCGTGAAATCGTTAAGTCAGATTATCCGACATATTCCGGTCATATACTTGAAAAATACTTCTGGCTCAAAATGATGGAAAGCCACGAGTATATGAACATCGGCTCGTGGTGGGAACGCAAAAAGGGCAAGGAGGCCAACGAGATAGACATAGTCGGCATAAAGGTCGATGACAAGACTGCCGTGGTCGCCGAAGTTAAACGCCAACACCGCAACTACGACCATAAGGCGTTTATGGAGAAAGTAGAGCGTATCAAGTCATGCCTTCTCATGAAATATGACGTCGAGACAAAGCTGTTGACATTGGAGGATATGTGATGACACCGGCTTTAAGCTGATTCGTTTGAAAAAGTGTAACAATCCTCAGATTATTCGTTTGAAAAAATGTAACGGAGGTTGATCTATTCGGTCGAGAAAGTGTAATTCTTGTTCTACTCAATTGAAGAATCCAGGCGTTAAAAAGAATCTAATCAATCCTCTGAGTATTCGTAATAGATGTCCCACAATGTATCCGGAAAGCCATAGCCACAACACTCCACAGACTTAATCATCTTTTTCAAGCGTGGCGAGTATTCTGACATTAGTCCGTTAGATGATATGAATTTAACCGCTTTGTTGAAATTGTTTTCAAGAGCGGTGTAAAACGGCTCATCGTAATCACCGTATTGCGCGGTAAGGCTACACCCTTGCTCAACATAATATAGCATCAGATCTGCAATAGCATTAGGGTCAGGTATGAGTTTCTTGAATGAGGTTATCAGTTTATTGCATTCTCTGAAACTCGGATCTTTGGGCCAGTCATTGCGACTAAAGAATTGGTTACGTATTGCTTTCTTATATTTTTCAAGCTCGGCATCGCTATTGGGCTCCATATAGAACTCAAGCCATGCACTCGCTTCCTTGCTCGCATCGTACAGCTGAAGCATTATGCCAACAACCTGTTCTTTTGATAGAGCCGACATATATTTTTTTAATTTTGCTTTTGACATAATATTGCAGGTTATATAGAAGTCAGGCTTCTGTTTTATATCCTTTGACAGTAGTTATAACAATTGGAGGGTGTGTCGGTTTTAGCGGTTATCGCATCATGTGGAAATGCTCATAATGTCAGTCCCACCAAGTCCTGAGTTTGTATTGTCGGAGCTTATGGTAGAGTTGCCATGCCTTTTCAACCCTTAGGTGGTCTTTCATCAAAACTCCGGTTTTCTGGTCTTCGAAGTGTTCAGATGTCCACTTTGGATTAAATCGTGAGGCATTCGTTGTATTCACATACCTTTCCATTTTCCATTTGGCATCAGGATTTAGTTCCAGATAGCCGTTATCCTTGAATTTGAAAGGTTCATCGCACAACAGCTCCGCCTCTCCGTTTTCTTCGATTATGTCAAGGAGTCTTAGGGCGAGATTCATTGATGCTACATCTTGCTTCCAATTAACGTGATTTCTGTAATGGTTGATACTGTCGCGCACTCTCTTTATCTGATGGCGTTCAACAGATAAAATGCTGGAGTAATCAAAATCGTAGGCTCTCCATAAAACAGGAAGATAAGAGAACCATCGAGAGACGTTATCTCCAAAGCGTCTGATATTGTTTATAAGCTTCATAATTTGTAGGAGTCTTATATATCGGATACTCTGTTGAAACGGCTTATCCGTTCATTTACGATGCGGACATAGTTGCGTTTCAGTTTGTCGGTGAGAAAACTATGGTCAACAAGTTGCTTTGCGCCTTCAGGGAAAGCGGTGTATTTGTTTAGGATTCTATCAATACGTTTTTTTACCAAGCCAATTTTGTCGCCGAATCTCTCAAAGTCGAGGCGGCAGGGATGGCTGGTTCTGTCGTAAACGTCGCTCTTTTCTATATCAGATGACAGTGCGCCGTCAAGACCGAAGTCATCGCCATTGACATGTAAGCTTGTATTGATTAGATCGTAAGCAGGAGCCAGACGGTAATCGTGCCCATTAAGAATCAACGAGAAATTTTTAAGGTGATCATCGCCATTCGCATAAATGTAATTGAAAACCACAAGTTCAAAGAATCTCTCCATATCAACCATCCATGCGGCTACATTTGCCCTAATCGCTTTGGCTATATCCTCATAGCAACCGTTGTATTTGAACTGGAGTCCGGCGGTCTGTTCATTCTTGCCTATTATCGAGGCGAAATCCTCCATCGGGAGTTTTGAGCCGTCAGGGAGGATGTCGAAACGGCGGGTAATATATACCGACTGACCTTTGGGCGTAAAACAAAGTCCATTAGCTGCGGTCTGTATGCCGTAAATCTGTGAGGCAATCTGCATCGTGAGATGTTCGTTGGCAGGAATCATCTTGCGGTCACGAAGAGTCTTGTCCCACGGTGCTGGTTTCAATATATGTGTCGAACGCTCATTGTCGCCTGCTATATTGATTGCATCTGCATTTATAATAGCCGGAAATTTTTCCTGAACGCCTGAAACCGATATGCGGTGCATGGCATCCGCAATCTCGCCGACATTTCGGAATTCGTCAATGTCAAATCCAAGTATCGGATTCACTTTTGTTTTACCAAATAGTAATTTGGCGTATTTCTGGCTATAAGTGTCAAATCCTTCCAAAAGAGAAGAAGGACAGTTCTTTATTTCAATCATTGGTAATCTTCCTGACATTAACGGCTCCAATAAAATCTCTGTCGGCCATCGCTTCAAGCAGGCCGAAAGAATCCTGTTCATCAATTTTCAGCGAGCGGCAAATCACACGGCGGTTTGCTCCCTCCGGAATCATATTAGAGAAGAAAGGGAACAAGTGTTCAGAACAAAAAGCATCTGTTCTCTTGGGTAACGTCGCGGAAATAGGAGGCATGGGAGAGTCAAGATAATTTTTACAATATTGGAAAGAATATCCGATTCCCGGATGCTTCTCCGTCAATATACCGGCTTTTATTTCATTGAAATATACCTCAAGCTGTTTCATACGGTCTGCCTTATACGATATTCAATCTCAATGCCAAGCACATCAAGAATTTTCTTCACGGTGTTGAGTGCAGGATTCCCTTTACCACGTTCAATATCCTTGATTGTGGCAAGACCCACTTGCGACATTTCCGCAAGATCCTGTTGGGTAAGAGCGAGAGATTCTCGCCGCTGTTTCATTATATCCATCAGTTCCATAGTCTGACATAATAAACTTTTCTGCAAAAATAAGGAGAATTTATGAAACTGCCAAGCGAAAGTATAATAAATCATACTTTTGGCTGCTTTCACTCTCATTAGCTTTGATATTGTCTGAAAGAAGTATAGTATATTGTACTTTTGAGTGCTTGTGAAAATATATTTGGCGGATTTGTGAAAAAGTATTAACTTTGCGCCCAATTAAAACGAATCAAATGGCAAGACAGCATTGCAACATACTAATCAGCAAACGCATTCAGAGCTTAAAGGGCTTTGAACGCAATGCTTGTGTGCTTATGCCGTCAACAACAGGCACATCATATTGCGGAGCTGTCCGACCGGTTTGTTTCAGTAACCCAACTGACATAAGTTAGTCTACAAATTCAGACTACTGAGATATAACGACTGTCGGAAAAGTCTTCACCAAGCTTATCGACAGTCGTTTTTTGTGTGTCCGCACCGATCTAACCTTCTACATCGTGCTTAACTGCGGATACAAATCACTACAATCGCGTCTGATGACGCATAACACTTACCGAATATGAAAATACAATACGCATCTGATCTTCATCTGGAGTTTCATGAAAATAGCCGTTGGCTTAAAGAGAATCCTCTGGTAGTAGCCGGCGATGTCCTGATATTAGCCGGGGACATCGGCTATCTCGGCGATGACAACTACTTGCATCATCCCTTCTGGGACTGGTGTGCTGAGTCATTCAAGCGAACTATCGTCATTCCCGGCAACCATGAACTCTACAAGAGCTTCGACATTAACGACCTTCATGAAGGCTGGCAGCTGGAGATTCGTCCCAATGTCAGGGCGTGCTATAACTGCGTGATTCCGTTGGCTCCGAGCATTGACCTCATAACATCGACTCTTTGGGCAAAGATTCATCCTTATGATGAATATCAGACCGAACGCGGAGTGTCCGACTTCCGCCGTATCCGAAACGGACAGTTCCGTCTCTCGGCACAGCGTTTCAACCAGGAGCATGAACGTTGCCGTGAGTTCATCGAGCGGAGTGTGGCGGAAAGTCAGGCCGGGCACATTATAGTCGCCACCCATCATGTGCCGTCATTCGAGCTTATGGCTGACGAATTCAAGGGTAGCCCGATAAACGGTGCCTTTACCGTTGAACTTGACGACTTTATAGCCAACAGTCGTATAGAGTACTGGATATACGGCCATTCGCACCGAAACATAAACAAAACCATCGGCGATACCCGGTGCATCTGCAATCAGCTTGGTTACACCTTTCATGGTGAGCAGGCTGATTTTCGCCGGGATGCCGTAATAGAAATAAATGACAATGAACTACAAGTTTGACGGTGACCGGTTGTTCTTCATTTCCGACACCCATTTCAACCATACCAACATACTGCAATATTGCAATCGCCCGTTCAAGACTGTCGACCGGATGAACGAAACCATCATCACAAACTGGAACAGAGTGGTTGGGCCTGATGATGTAATCTTCCATCTCGGAGACTTCTGTCTCGGTGGAGCTGAAGAGTGGAATAAGATTCTCGACCGTCTAAATGGCATAATCTGCCTCGTTCTCGGTAATCATGATCTCAAGAATATCCGACAAGGATTCATAGATAGGTTCGAGCATGTTGCAATGTCGATGTGCATTCAGGTCGGGAAGAAGAAAATCTACTTGAACCACTTTCCCTATCTGTGCTTTGATGGCGGCTATCATAACGACGTATGGCAACTATTCGGCCACGTCCATACCCGCGCATCAAACACCGGGATTGACGCCGGACGCCTTCAGTACCTCTTCCCGACACAGCTTGATGTCGGGGTAGACAACAATAACTTCACGCCTCTGTCTTTCGATGAGGTCCGAGCCAAGATTCTAAGGCAGATTGAGCAAAATTCAAAACAAAAGACAAAACTATGAGCGGAGGACATTTTGACCATAAGCAATTTTGGATTCGCGAAATTGCTAATACAATCGAGCGAGACATCGCGTTGGCTCTTCAACCAAAGCCTGATAAGGTTCACGAAGATTACTGGATCATCAAAGCAATGGATTGTTTCAGTTCTTATCATATCTATCCACGATATAGTACGCAGTTTGAATCTTATGAAGAGGCTGAGGAATTTCTATTGCGATGCGAAGATGTAGTAAGTGCTGAGGCGAACTATGCTGAACGCTTTTTCAAAGATGATGTCATTTTCCAATCAAAAGTGCATTGCATGAGTAGAACTAAAGATGATGAAAAGATTCCAGTACTTTTCGTAATTCATCATTGTGTCTACGACCGCTACCCTTATGATGTAGATGTCCTTGAACTTGACGACTCTACGTTGGAGACAATGAAGGAAGCATATCGTCAGCTCCGCGTTGCCGAAATCTATGCCCAACGTGTGGACTGGATGATGAGCGGCGATGACTCTGAAGATACGATGCAAAAGCGACTTCATCAAGAACTTCAAGCTTTTGAAAAGGAATTCCAGTCGAAAGATTGGAATGCTTTGGATATAGATGGAGAATAAATCTCTTAAAATCAAAGTCCCAAATCCGGCAATGTGATTTGGGACTTTGATAATACTAAGCATATGGTTACATAGATTTTATGCTATTCAAGCCGGATAAATTGCGGTTTTGATGACACCGTCGGCGCGGTTGGCGGAGTGGGCGTAGGCTTCCTGGATGCGACTGAGAGGGTAGCGGTGGGTTATCAGATAGATTGTGTCAATTTCGCCGTCGGGAATCAGCTGCATGATGTTGTCGCAATCGCAGTCATCGACGCTGCCTGCCGGTTCTCGGTGCTCCGCAGTTGCCCGTAGGCGCGATGCGGTCGAAAGATGTCAGTGTCTCCGCACTGTCACCTTTTGACGGCATAACTGCCGCCAACAATGCAGACCGCCCAGTCTCAGAGCGTAGGGACGAGAGCATATCTTCTGATGGACAGTATAACCGGGAACAACATCAATCATATATGAGCCATTATTGTTGGAAATGCGGTCGGTATCTCGCCAACGAGAAATTTTCGGGCAAAGGTCATGCACGGCAATGCTTCCGAGGATAGGCAACGGCTTCGCTGATGCCACCTATGAGACTTATTGCCGTTCCTCCGTGTTTTTTTTCGCTGTTGCCTGATAAGGACTTTATCGACCGCCCGGCCACTTGCTGCTTGTTTCAGTAGTCCACGGGTCGAGACAGTGATAATCCGCCTTCCTGTGTCGTCGGCTTATCACAGACTCTCCCTGCCGGGACTGGTCAGAGATACTTGCTTGCTTCTTTAAGGCTAAGAGAATTCATCTTAGCACGGTATCTTTCTATGAAACCGCGTACCCATTCTGGATTGGACTTGGAATAATCCCGAAGACTCCATCCAATCGCCTTGTTGATGAAAAACTCTGAACTGCCGAAGTTATTGACAAGAATCTTTTCAAGAAGATCCACATTCGTATCGAGTTTACGGCACAACTGATGATCTATGGCGATACGACGTACCCAGAAGTCATCATCTTCAGACCATTTCAACATCAGATCATTTATCCGTCCATCAATGAAAGCGATATTGCCGACAATCCGGTCAAGACCGTCTATAGTATCCCACCATTGTTTTGAACGGACAAATCTTTCGATGATGGCAACATCATCATATTTCAGAAATTTCTGCATAGCTACCAAATAATCCATAACTACATATTGAAACTCGCGGTATTCATCATTCCAGCATTGTTCAAGGAAATCCCAGTCAACGGCACCTCCTTTCTTTTCTTTATTTAGAATGGATTTATAGACAGCCTTTCTTTTAGGCGTCGGAATGCCATAATACTTGAACTTGTCACGCATATATGAAGACATTTTCTTAGTGGAAAATCCAGAGCGGACTGACCCCGTGCGCCAGTCTTGATTGACCCTGTAAAATTATTTTAGATTGACCCTTTTGAAGTCCTGGCCGACGGGGTCATTTTAATTTTGGATACTTACTTTCCGTATGCCTTCATCTTGCG
>DXXK01000065.1 GCA_019416425.1 Bacteroidales bacterium | reverse complement strand
ATGCGATCCAGTCCATGTCAGCCACGCGGAAACTCAAAAATATCACATTGATATCATGCCCGATTGAAATTACTACGCATTGCCTCGGTGTCCAGCCATAGCCATGTTCATCGAGCTACCCCTATGAATAATGTAGGCTATAGCTTGCATACTGAAAAAGTTTCTCTTTTTCAGCATCCAGTATTTCGAAGATGAGTTGGGTGGTTTTGGCCATAGTTTAATTCATTGGTACATATTTTAGACGCTCAAAGTCGCTAAAAGATGTAATGAGACCAAAAATTCAAGAACATATCGTGTCTGGATTTTGCAGAGTCAAGGGAATGTGTTATATTTGCGCAAAATAAATAACAGATTGCTATTATGAGAAAGCTTTTTACACTATGCCTCATCGGCTTGGCCTTGATGTTAGCGGCCCCTTCAGCCTCGGCCTACAGCAAGGAGTTGGCGGAATTCGCCAAAATCTACAACGACGAATTAACAGCTGTCGGAATGTCAGCTGCATACGAGGACCCAAACTTAGTAGTCATCATCCCGGAAAACTACTTTGACGCTGATACAGTCGATGCTTTTGCGAGTCTCTCTGCTGAAGAGATGAAGGAGCTGAAAACCCCGTTTGTGGAGTCGATGCTAGAAGGAATGGGTAAGGAAACGTCCAATGTCATTGCCGACTTTCTACAACGTTATGACGCTAAGATGATAATTCGTCTGCTTATAAAGGGCAAGAAAACGGAATTTGTAGTCACTCCCAAAGAACTTAAGCTGTAACTCTTCACTCCATACCACCTGGATATAACAACCCGGGCCGGATTGATGGATGTCAATCCGGCCCGGGGTTCATTGTACGACTGCCCTTCGGTCAGTCAGCAGAAAAGTCACTTATGCTTCTTCGGCTTGAAGTCGAAGCTATACTGCAAGGTGAACATCACGAAGCGGGGCAGGATGTTGTACATCTCCTGCGTGCGCCCCTGGGCGTTGACGGCGTACTGAACCTGCTTCATCTGGTGCAGGATGTCGTAACCCCGCACGGAGAAGGTCCAGGCATTCTTAAGCTTGTAACTGACCTCGGCGTTCCACAGCCAGTCGTGGTTGTTTAGATTGTCGTCAAGGTAGCCGGACCTGGTCATATAGCTCAAGTCCGTCGTTACCCTGAAATTCTTCGGAAGGTTTAATCCCAGCTCAGCCCAGCTGGATGTATTGAATGTCCTGGCGATGGACTGCAGTCGCTCATATCTGGACGTGATCCACTGCATACGCGTGCCGATAGTCGCGGTGACTATCCCTTGGGCATACCTCAAGGCAACCCAGTATCCATAGTCTTCGTTACTTACCTTCTGACTGACAGGCTCGGTATTCTCGCCGACCATATCGGAATATTGGTGGAAATCACAGTTGACTCCGACGCGTCCGCTCAGTCCCTTAAGCCACAGGTCCCGTATATAGCTTACCGTAAAATATGAATTGTATGCTCCCGAGGCATTATATGACCTGAAGGTTCTTATACCTGTGGAAGTGTCATACCGGTAGCCTCGTACAATCTGGTTCTGATATGCCTCGTATCTGCCGTAGAAATACAGATAGGCGTTCTGAGGCATCTTGTAACGCAGGTTGCAGTCAACCATATGCGAGCCTTCATTCCTCAGGTCCGGATTTCCGAGCTGGATGTTCAGCGGGTCCGTGTCGTTCACGATGTCGACCATGTCCACCAAGTTGGCCAGCCTCGTGCTGTACTTGTACATCACTCCGACATTCAATTTGCTGTCGGGTGTGCCGTAACCAAGCTCCAACGAGCCACCCCGCAGGTAAAACAGCGATTTGGAAGGGTCTGCGTCGACGGCGCCACGGTGATAATAAAGATGGCGGTGATCATAGACCAGGTCACAGTTGGCGTAAAGATTGAATGTCCCCTTGCTGCCTTTACCCTTATAATTATATCGTGGAGTCACAACTACCGAGTTTTCGTAAAGCATGCTCGTGTAGCTGTTGGCGTAGTCTAACTCCGGTATCTGTCCCGGCAGAAATTCCGCCTCCTCTCCCTCGGCGCGTGCCTCCATCATGAACAGGTCGGAGTTCTTACGCTGCTGGTCATGCTGGAAATATCCGCCCACCGAGAATGTGCCGTTGCTCATGTTCAGGAAATAACGGCCCGACCCTCGTACCATATACTTGTATTGCGGATGGTCCCGACTGTCTCGCCGTATCAACTGCGACCTTTCCGGTCTCTCGCCGAAATCAACTGCCTGCAGCGTAGTGCCGTCGGATGTGTCCCGATTGTAGCTTGTCTCGAACCAGAATGAGAATCCATCAGGACTGCCCTTGATCTTATAGGTGTTCTCACACCAGATTTTAGCATTCATGCCATGCTGACGGTCCCCGCTCTCGATCCTGTTGCGGTTGATGATGGCTTTCTGCAGTTCCCGGTAGCTTCCGGTGTACAGATTCCGCAGAATCTCGTCGTTCGCCTCCTTCAGTTCCTTCGTGAACGAGGCCGCGATGCTGTTCCGGTCCACACGCTGGTTGTTGTACGAGAACTCCGGATTGACAGTCAGTTTCCACATATCCTTGCGGATCTTGACCGAATGATTGGTGGACACCGCGAACCGTCGCGTCAGGCTGCGTGAATACTGATAATCGTATGTGTCGCCTGATGGAAGGTAATTGAACCGGATCAGGTCATGGTCGGTACGGTTCTTCCTATAGGAGACATCGGCATTGCCCGATACCTCCCAGGTATGGAGGGGATTGTCGAAAAAGTAGTCGACACCTCCATTGTAGATGTCAGTGACACCGGGAGCTGACCCGGAGTATATATTATATCCCTTCCCATCGCTGGGGCGGTCCAGATTGTTGACGTTGTTGCAGTTGCCGTACAGCGACAGACGCGAGTTGTCGGTGTATCGCATGGCGAACAGACGGCCGGTATATCTGTCCTCCGTGCCGTAGCCGGCCTCGATGTTCAGCATCGTTCCTGACATGTATTCCTTCTTCAGCCTGACGTCCATCACAAGTTTCTTGTCCTCCTGCATATTGGCGCCGAGCAGCTGGGCTATCTCCCCGCTCTTCTCGTACACTGCCACGTCCTTGACGGTGTACACGCCGATGTTCTCCAGCATCACCTCGTTCTTGCCCTTGAAGAAGTCCTTGCCGTTCAGCAGAAGCGACTCCACATACTTCCCGTTGACATAGATCTGACCTCCCTCCTTGATCTCGACACCCGGCATCTGCGCGATCAGCGCGTCCAGCATCGAGCCCTCAGGAAGCATGAAGGCGTCGGCGTTGTAGACTATCGTGTCTCCCTTGTGGTAGAACTTCACCTTCGTGGCCTGGACCACCACCTCGTCCAGGTCCACACCCTTGCGCTCGGGACTTAGATATATATTTGGCATCTTCTTCTCGAATTCACGGCTCTTCATATCCTTTAGGGTAAAGTCAAGGTATCGGGGCTCATAACCTTTCTTGCCAACCCGCAGGATATAGTCCTTCGGAACCTTGTCGATCTCAAGCTCATATTTTCCTGTCGAGTCACAGCGAATCTGCTGCCCATTGCGATTCCATTCAACCTTCAAGGCTTTCCCCTCAGCCACAACAACGCTGTCCCTGTCCAGCACAGCCACGTCAGCACCGGGCAGATATCTGGAGGTGATACGGCTGTAGACGCTACCCGCCAACTTGACCTTGTCCGCGCAGAATCCTGTGTGCGCCGACATCAGGAGCGTAAGCAATATTAATAGAAGTTTCCTCATTCAGTCAGTTCAATAGTCTTTATAAATGGTTTATGTATTGAAGTCCTAAACTAATAGACGTTAAAAAAGTTCGTACACTTAATGCAACGGTTAAATGTACGGCCTCTTTAGCATATATTCTTTCGTATCCGCATTCCCTTGGCCGAAGGGATGCCTCGGAACCGCTACTTGTGTTTCTTCGGCTTGAAATCGAACTTGTACTGCACCGTTAGCATCACGAAGCGCGGCAGGATGTTGTACATCTCCTGCGTGCGGCCCTGGGCGTTCACGGTGTACTGGATCTCCTTCATCTGGTTCAGGATGTCGTAACCCCTGATCGAGAACGTCCAGGCGTTCTTGAGACGGTAGCTGATGTCTGCGTTCCAGAGCCAATCGTGCGAGTTCATGCGACTGTCAAGATAACCGTCGCGTGTTACGAAGTTCAGTTCAGTACCGATCGAGAAATTGGCGGGCAGTTCCAGGCTTAGACTTGCCGTGCTGCGCGTGTTGAACGTACGCGAGATGGAGTTCAGCCGTTCATATTCATCCCGGCCCCAGCGTAGCGACGTCATGACGGATGCCCATACAATTCCGCGATGGTACGACAGATGTGCCCTGCCTTCATATCCCTGGTTAAGAACCTTCTGACTCACAGGATCGGAATTCTCGCCTACCATATCGACATACCGGTTCCAGTCATAGCCCAAGTTCAATCCTCCGGACAGCCCCCGCAGCCAAAGGTCCCGTCTGTACTGTAGCTCCCAGTGCATGTTGGCGCATCCGTCCACATTGTACGACCTGAATGTCCTGATTCCAGTGGCGGTGTCGTATCTGTAGCCATGCACTATCCGGTTTCCATATATATTCACGTTCCCGTACACTCCCAGCCGCGCGTTCGCCGGCATTGTGTAACCTGCGCTCAGATAGATGTTGTGGCAGTTCTGGTTCTTCAGGTCCGGATTGCCAAGCTGAATGTTCAACGGGTCCGTGTCGTTGACGATATCCACCATGTCCACCAGATTCGCCAGGTTGGTCCTATAGTTATAGCTCATATTCAGGCCGAACTTGCGGTCTGTGGTCCTATACTCCACATGGGCCTCCCCGCCTTTCAGATAGAACAGCGATTTGGAGGGATCCGCATCGACGGCTCCTCGGTGATAGTACAGATGGCGATGGTCGTATACCAGGTCGCAGTTCAGATATAGAATGAAAGTGCCTTTGCTTCCCTGGCCTCGGAAATTGTATCTGGGCATCACCACGACCTGGTTCTCGTACAGCATGCTGGTGTAGCTGTTGGCCAGGTCCGGCTCAGGTATCTGACCCGGCAGGAACTCAGCCTCGCCATTTTCGGCGCGTGCCTCCATCATGAACAGGTCGGAGTTCTTGCGCTGCTGGCCGTGCTCGTAATAGCCTCCCACCGAGAATGTGCCGGAATTCATGTTCAGGTAGTAGCGGCCCGATCCACGGACCATATAGGTGTACTGCGGATGGTCCCGGCTGTCGCGCCGGATCAGTCGCGAGGTTTCAGGAGTCGCTCCGAAATCAACCGCCTGAAGGGTAGTCCCGTCGGCTGTGTCGCGGTTGTAATTAGTCTCGAACCAGAAGGCCAGACCATCGGGCGACCCCTTGATCTTGTATGCGTTCTCACACCATATCCCGGCCTTCATGCCATGCTGACGGTCCCGGCTCTCGATACGGTTACGGTTGATTATGGACTTCTGCAGTTCCCCGTAGCTTCCGGTGTAGAGGTTCCGCAGAATCTCGTCGTTGGCCGCCTTCAGTTCCTCGGTAAACGAGGCCGCGATGCTGTTCCGGTCCATACGCTGGTTATTGTACGAGAATTTCGGGTTCATCGTCAGACTCCACATCTGCTTCTTGATCTTGAAGGAATGGTCCGTCGAAACCGAGAACCTGCGCTGCAGGCTCCGGCTGTACTCATAGTCATAGGTGTCGCCGGATGGAAGGTAATTGAAACGGATCAGGTCGTGGTTCACTTTGTTCTTCCTGTAGGATACATCCACGTTGCCCGAGGCCTCGAACGTATGCAGCGGATTGTCGTAACTGTAATCGACGCCGCCGTTCGAGATGTCGGTGAGGCCTGTGCTGTAATCATCCGCGGTATACGCCTCGTAGCCCCTTCCGTCGCTGGGGCGGCTCAGGTTGTTGATGTTGTTGAAATTGCCGTAGGCCGACAGCCGGAGGTTGTCGTTGTAGTGCATGGCGAACAGACGGCCTGTGTATCTGTCCTCCGTGCCGTAGCCGGCCTCGATGTTCAGCATCGTTCCTGACATGTATTCCTTCTTCAGCCGCACGTCCATCACCAGTTTCTTGTCCTCCTGCATGTTCGCTCCGAGCAGCTGGGCTATCTCCCCGCTCTTCTCGTACACGGCCACGTCCTTGACGGTGTACACTCCTATGTTCTCCAGCATCACCTCGTTCTTGCCCTTGAAGAAGTCCTTGCCGTTCAGCAGCAGCGACTCCACATACTTCCCGTTGACATAGATCTGGCCTCCCTCCTTGATCTCCACTCCCGGCATCTGTGCGATCAGCGCGTCCAGCATCGAGCCCTCAGGAAGCATGAAGGCGTCGGCGTTGTAGACTATCGTGTCTCCCTTGTGGTAGAACTTCACCTTCGTGGCCTGGACCACCACCTCGTCCAGGTCCACGCTCTTGCGCTCGGGACTGATGTAGATGTTAGGCAGTTTCTTCTCGAATTCACGGCTACTCATATCCTTCAGGGTGAAGTCCACGAATTTAGGCTCGTATCCATCCATCGTTACCCGCAGGATGTAGTCCTCGGGAATCTTGTCTATCTTGATTTCATACACACCGATGGAATCAAAGTAATACTTGTTTTTCTCGAAGCGCCACGACTCCCGTTCGGCTTTTCCCCGGGCCAGCACGGCGCTGTCCTTGCCCAAGACCGCGACATCGGCGCCGACCACATATTTCGATGTCACACGGCTGTAGATGCCTCCCGTAACCGTGACTTTCTCCACGCAAATCCCCACTTGCGCCGCTATCAGCGCAAGCAACATGAATAATAATTTTCTCATTTAAGTCAGTTAGTGTTAGTTCTATATCAAGATAGTTAGATAGATTGTTAGAGATTGTAAATGATGTATTGGAGCCGTACTTATAACCTTCCAGATGTACGGCTCCAACATGCCTACAGCTTCTTGGCCGCTTCCTTCTGCGTGTCAATGAACTCCTTCAGCTCATCGGAACTGAAATTTCCCTCGATGTAGAGTACGCGGGCGGCATTCCTCCATGTACCGTATTGGGCAATCAGCATTTTCCGGATCTGTTTTCCGGAAGCGTCCAATACGGCATAGAACTCCGAGCTTTTCTCGCTGCTTCCGTCTTCCTTCGCTACAAGCTCCAGCCCATTAGCGGCGATGACATCCCGTATCGCGTTTCTTAGTTTAGAGGAATTGCCGTCGAAATGCGTGGTCACCATCTCAAGCCTGTTCAGCTTCGCCACCGGTATGTTCTGTACGGTCTTTGCCGACAGGGTACGCAGCATCAGAGGCGAATAATATACGTACTCATAATTATTGCTGTTATTTCCGAACTGTGAGAAATACTGCTCGCGCTCTTTACCGTCAGTCAGGTCTATTCCCAAGAACTGCCATCCATCCGATTCGATTATGTCTATCTCCTTGGAGTTCTCGGCAATCGGAGGGAAAACCAATTCAAACTCAAATATACCGGACTCAGGCATCCATACCTGCTCACCTAATTTAATGCTGCTGGCATCGGTCACATAGTATGGCTCGTTGCCGGCCTTCAGGATGGTGTTCTTTGAGACATAGATCCACCAGCCCGGCTTGAACTCGACCTTCATTCTGGCAACCGTCATATCCGGCAGCAGATCGATTCCGCATATCGACACCTTCGCATTGTTCCCACGATCGGTGGAATTGAACTTCATCGAAGGATTGATCACGCTCCGTGCGTCAGCCCCAAGCATGACCGTTACGATCAGGCATATTACCATCAATATCTTTTTCATCATCGTTATGTTGTTAGAACAGTTTACCAATATCCTCAAGTGTGAAATCACCAACCAGGTACATAAGCCGAGTGTCGCTGTGCTTCTGGTCCAGATACTTCATCAGCAGCAGATGAGTGAATATGTCCCGCTCCTCGTCCCAGGTGGCGTAGAAATCATTGCGGCGCAGCTTGCTGTCCTGTGTGGACATCAACACCATACCGTTGCGGTCGATAGTCTCCGATATGGCCTCCTTCATCTCCTTGCCATTGCCCTTCTGCCGGGTGTTGACCATCTCGACAAGCTTTATTTTCTCAATCGGCAGGTCACCGACTATCTCTCTGGCCTGGACATTGATCATCTTCGGCGAGATATATGCATACTCGAATGCATCCTGTCTGGCGAACCGGTCGAACATCCGCTCGGGATTTCCACCTCGCGCCATAGTCGCCACCATCGTGATGACGAGTGCCGTCAATATCTTCCTGGCCATCATCATTGTCCGGAATATATGGAGTTAAACATCTCGCCGGCCGTTTCCAGACTCTGGTAAATATCTATTGGAAGAGTAATGTCGTTGTTTGTCACGTTCTGGCCCGTCAGGTCCGGCACATCGTTCCATATGGCTCCCACCATATCGGGTTTCACCACCTCTTCCATCTCGGCGCGGGCCGCCATGAACATGCGCCATGCCTCGGCCTCCTCAACGTGAGCCGGAACATCGCTTTGCGTTTTGGGGCTCTTCACCGTCGACACCAGTCTATTCGATGTCGTTGACTGGACCTTTACGTTCGCCAGTTGGCTCTCCGCGCCGTTATCTGTCATCTGTGCTTCATCCGACGATACATCCTGAGTGGCATATAGATCATGGTTTGTTTCCTTGACTGTATCAGCCGTAGCCACGGCAGCTATGCCGGCATTCCTCTGCGACTCCTCGATTCCTGCCGTATTGACATTCATCCACGCCGTCACCACTGCCACCGCGGCACATGCGGCCGCAACGCTTCCGGCCACGACATAACGCCACTGTTTCCTGCGGTTGCGTTTCCGTTCCGCAGCAGCCAGGCCGCTTATGAATCCGTCGGCATCCGCTGCAAGCCGCTCGTATTCCAGATCAGCCATATTCGACTCCGCGGCATTACGTAACGCGGCATCGAGCTCCTGTTCCCCTTCCTCCGAAAGAGATGCATCCTCCCAGGCGCGGAGCAGTTCCGCCACCTTCGGGTCTTCCATGTTGTCTCTCTTTCTCATATCATTTATCTTTAAATAAGTTTCTTAGCCGTTTTCTCGCTCTGGACAGAATGGTCCTGACATTTTCGGGCGAGAGTCCCTGTCGTTCGGCTATGTCGTCGGGAGGCAGTCCCTCCATGGCCGATAGCATGACCACCTCCCGCTGTGCATCCGGCAGGGATTCCACTCCCTCCATCACCTTGGCAAGGCGGTCCTTCGCCTCGAGCATCGCTTCGGGATTCAGCCTGTCCGCTATCTCCGGGATAGCGTCATCCAGCCGGCGTTGCCGGCGCAGCATCGTAAGCGCGCAGTTACGCACGGTCCGTACGCAGTATCCCTCCGGATTCTCCACCTCCTTAAGCCGGTGACGCCGTGACCAGAGACTGGCGAGTGAATCCTGCAGGCAGTCACGCACATCCTCGCTGTTGCCCAGGATGGCGGCGGCGACCCCGGCCATGAGCCGGTGGTGCGGCATAACTGTTTTTCTGAATTCCTCTTCGTTCATCTCTTGTCCTTGTCAGGTCATTCCGGTTTTCCACCCGTTACATATACAAGACGCACATCCCTGAAATTTGTTACAGGTATCACTGATTTTTACAATAATTTTTACATATCACACTACTCTTCAGTAAATTAAAAAACATAAGTCTATATTCATAATGCACAAACATTATCTGCTGTTTACCGGCACGTGTGGTGGCGTGCAAAGCCGCAAAGGGCTCCGCATCGTTCTCAAAAGGTTGCATTGGAAGTAGGTGCTCACGCGGTCTGAAGGATTCCATTGCCTGCGCCAAGCTCGCGATGGGTTATGGATAACCCCCGACGGGGATGTCGCTAAGCCGTCCGGATGGCTTGGCGTCCTTGGCGTCAGCAATCTTGATTCCATCGCGGACTTGGCGGGAACGGCGACACTCAGGATAGAGGAGTTGACGGCCTATCATCCAATCACCTATTTGCGGCTTTGCGCGCGCCCCAAAAGTAAGCCGGACGACTAAAATATCTTATGATCAATTTCAGAAGATTGCTAATTTCGGGAGTGATTTCGGGTTACGCAACGGTGAAGTCAGGAAAACATAAATCTCTGTTCAAAATGCACAAACATTTTTTATTTCTACTAATTTTTGGAGTTCGGTTAGGATTATTGAAAGTTTTTTTGTATTTTTGCATCATTGGAAAGAAGTGTCGTGTCGACACGTCGATCTGCTCCTCGGGAACAACTCAACGATTATGATAGCAAAATGGAATTATCAGCCGCTCACCAGCCAGCAGAAACGCCAGGCCGATGACGTCGCCGCAGCGTGCGGCGGCAATCAGGTCATTGCCGAGCTTCTGGTGCGCCGCGGCGTCACCACTCCTCCCGAGGCAGACTCATTCTTCGCCCCATCCATCTCCGACCTGCACGACCCATTCCTGATGCCCGATATGGACAAGGCCGTGAACCGTCTCAACGCCGCCATGGGCGCCAAGGAACGCATCATGGTCTACGGAGACTACGACGTGGACGGAACTACAGCCGTGGCCCTGGTCTACAAATACCTCCAGAACTACTACTCCAACATCGAGTACTACATCCCCAGCCGTGACGACGAGGGTTACGGCATATCGATGAAAAGCATCGAATACGCCGCCGAACGCGGCATAAAGCTCATAATCGTACTGGACTGCGGCATCAAGGCCATCGACGAGATCGCCTACGCCAAACGACTCGGCATCGACTTCATAATCTGCGACCACCACGTTCCCGACGACATACTCCCCGACGCCGCCGCCATCCTGAATCCCAAGATGCCCGGCTCCACCTACCCCTGCCAGTACCTGTCGGGCTGCGGTGTGGGATTCAAGTTCATGCAGGCCTTCGCCAAGAGCAACGGCCTGACCAACCACAACGAGCTGGAGTCACTGCTGGACCTGGCCGCCGTATCCATCGCCGCCGACATCGTTCCCATCGTCGGCGAGAACCGCGTCATGGCCTACCACGGCCTGCGCCGCCTCAACTCCAACCCCAATCTGGGACTGCGCAGCATAATCCGACTGTGCAAGCTCACCAACAAGGACATCACCATCTCCGAGGTGATCTTCAAGATCGGACCGCGCATCAACGCCTCCGGACGTATGCAGAGCGGTATGGAGGCCGTCGACCTACTGGTGTGCCGCGACCTGCACGAGGCATACGAGAAGGGCAAGGACATCGACCAGTACAACCGTGACCGCAAGGAGCTGGACAAGAAGATCACCGAGGAGGCCAACACACTGATCGAGCAGAACGTCGGAATCGTAAACGGCAAGCGCTCCATCGTGATCTACAACAAGAACTGGCACAAGGGTATAATCGGCATCGTGGCCTCGCGCCTGACCGAGCTGTACTACAAGCCGGCCGTGGTGCTGACCCTCAGCAACGGCATGGCCACCGGCTCCAGCCGCTCGGTGCAGGGATTCGACATCTACGCCGCCGTCAACTCCGCACGGCATCTGCTGGAGAACTTCGGCGGCCACACCTATGCCGTCGGCCTGTCGCTCAAGGAGGAGAACATCCCCGAGTTCAGCCGGCTGTTCGAGGAGTACGTGGCCCAGCACATCCAGCCCAACCAGCTGGAGCCGCATCTGGACATCGACGCCGACATCGAGTTCGCCGACATCACCCCGGAGCTGCTGAACATGCTCAAGAAGTTCAACCCCTTCGGCCCGGGCAACCAGAAGCCGGTGTTCCGCACGCGCAACGTCTTCGACTTCGGAACGTCCAAGCTGGTGGGCAAGACCCTGGAGCACATCAAGCTGGAGCTGGAGGACAACTCCACCAGCCACGTCATCAACGCCATCGCGTTCAACATGTCGCAGTACTTCGAGCACATCCACGCCCATAAGCCCATCGACATCTGCTACACCATCGAGCAGTCCAAGCGCGGCAACAACGCCGACTCCATCCAGCTGATGATCCGCGACATGCGTCCCAGCAATCCCGACAAGTGACACCCGTTGAAGTCCTGAAGAAACACTGGGGTTACGACTCCTTCCGCCCGCTGCAGCAGGAGATCGTCAGCTCCGTGCTGTCAGGCCGCGACACCCTGGGCCTGATGCCCACCGGCGGCGGCAAGTCCGTCACGTTCCAGGTGCCCGGAATGATGCTGGACGGACTCACGGTCGTGGTGACTCCCCTGATATCGCTGATGAAGGACCAGGTGGACAACCTGCGCCGCCGCCACATCCGCGCCGTGTTCCTCCACGCCGGCATGACCCTGCGCGAGCGCAACGTGGCCATGGAGCATCTGGTCAACGGCAAGGCCAAGTTCCTCTACATCTCGCCCGAGCGTCTCGCGTCGCAGAAGTTCATGCAGGAGCTCCGCATGCTTCCCGTCCGGCTCATCGTGGTGGACGAGGCCCACTGCATCTCGCAATGGGGCTACGACTTCCGGCCATCCTACCTGAACATCCGCAGCCTGCGCAAGCTGCATCCCGACGTGCCGGTGCTGGCGCTGACAGCCACGGCCACTCCCGCCGTGGCCCGGGACATCTGCCGCAACCTGGACATGTCGGACCCCGCGCTGCTGCGCATGAGCTTCGCACGCTCCAACCTGTCGTACCTGGTGCGCCCCACCGAGACCAAGATCCAGGAGGTGTTCCACATCCTGAGCCGTACCTCGGGCTCGGCCATAGTCTATGTGCGCAGCCGCAAGCGCACCGGCGAGATCGCCGACTTCCTGAACTCGGCGGGCATACCCTCCGCCGCCTATCATGCCGGACTGGACTACGAGCTGAAGGAGAAGCGCCAGAACGACTGGCAGCAGAACCGCATCCGCGTCATGGTGGCAACCAACGCTTTCGGAATGGGCATCGACAAGCCCGACGTACGTGTGGTGATCCACTTCGATCTGCCGCCCAGTCTGGAGGAATACTACCAGGAGGCGGGACGTGCGGGACGCGACGGACTCACATCCTACGCCGTGCTTCTGACGTCACGCACCGATGCCGGGCTGCTGCGCCGACGGGTCACGGAGGCTTTCCCCGACCGCGAGGTGATAAAGAGAATCTACGAGATGGCGTGCAATTTCCTGTCCATCTCGCTTTACGAGGGCTATGAGTCCATCCACGATTTCGACGTGGACGTCTTCTGCGACACATTCCATTTCCAGAAGCGGCAATGCCTGGCGGCTCTGCACATACTGGGACAGGCGGGATATATGGAGTACATCGAGGACACCGACCGTCGCGGCAAGGCCATGATAACCGTAGCGCGCGAGGAGCTCTACCATCTGTCGGGACTCTCGGCCATGGCCGAGGCCTTGCTGAATCGCCTGCTGCGCAAGTACACGGGGCTATTCATGGACTATCAGCCCGTCTCCGAGAACGTCCTGGCCGCTGAGCTGCAGACCGACCCGCAGCACATCTACGAGGCGATGCTGGAGCTGGGACGGCAGCATATAGTCTCCTATATCCCTCCCAGCCGGACACCATACATATATCTGCCCACCTCGCGCGAGGAGCCGCGTTACGTGCAGATAGGCAGCGATGTCTATGAGTCGCGCCTGGAGCGCATGAAGCGCCGTGTGGAGGCTATGATCGACTATGCCTACAGCTCCGACGGCTGCCGCGAGAACAGGATGCTGGCATATTTCGGCGAGACCGCCGCCGGGCCCTGCGGAAGGTGCGACATCTGCCGCAGCAAGCGGCCACCGAAACCGCGCGCCGAGGACGACGCCATCCGCAAGATCATGGCGTATGTCAAGGAACGTCCGCGTGGCGCGGACTATCGCGTCATGGAGCACAACATCGGCATCAACGCCGACATGCTGGCGCGCCTGCTGTCGTTCCTATGCTCGGAGGGATTCCTGGAATTGCGCGACGGGGCGTATTACATCACGTAGTCGGAGCGCCGAACGACGAGCTGTAGCCGTCGTTATGCCCCGGATGGCCGTTGGTGATCTGGGACGCTAATTTCACCATGTGGGCGCCGGGACCGGCGTTGATGGAGTCGAGGATGCGCATCAGCCGCCGCGACCTCTGCATGACTTCCAATTGCACGTTGTCCTCGTCGAACAGCGAGGGCGCTATCTCGCGCGCGGGCGTCAGGTCTTTCAGTACTACTCCGGCCCGTTTGTAGGCTATCCCCGGCGTGAAGATATGCTCCAGCAGCGCCACACCGGCGTTGGTGATCATGACGGTGTCGGCCGTCGGAGGCTCGAAGGTGCAGCTGGCCGACGGACTCTGGAAGCCCTGTTCCAGATGGAAACGGTTGGTCTGCAGGAATACGGTCATGCTTGCGCACTGGCCCCCCTGTGCGCGCAGGGTCCTGGACACATGGGCGCAGTAGATGGCTATGCGCGCCCGCAGGTAGTCGAAGTCATCCACATCCATGGGGTATGTTCGGCTCTCGCTGATGCTGTCCTGCAGCTTGCGCTGCTTGAAGTCCAGCTGGATGCAGTCCTCGCCGTGCAGCTCGCGCCACGAGCGCTCGCCCGTCACGCCGAGCGTGCCGCGGATCCACGTCACGGGACGGCGCGCGAAGTCGCCGATGGTGTACACGCCGCAGCCGTAGAGCCGCTTGGCCAGACGGCGCCCTATCCCCCACATCTCGCCGATGGACAGCCGGTCGCAGATCTCCATCCAGTCCTCCTCCCGCTCCAGCACCACCACACGGCGGGCGTTCTTCTTGCCCACCTCCGTGGCGATCTTGGCCAGGGTCTTGCTCGGCGCGAAACCCACGGTGACCGGTATGTGCTCCTCGTCCCAGCAGGCGCGCCAGATGGCCTCGCCTATCACCGGCAGCTCGCGTGTCGGTATGCCGTCCATCAGCAGGAACGACTCATCGACCGAGTAGTCCAGCGTGGCCGGAGCATAGCGGCGCAGGATGTCGTGGACGCGCAGGGAGATGGCGCGATACAGCAGATGATTGCCCGAAAGTGCTATTACTTGCCCGGTCTCCATCAGATTCCTGATCTGGAAGGCAGGCTGACCCATACGGATGCCCAGGCGCTTGGCCTCGTTGCTGCGCGCCACGACGCACCCGTCGTTGTTGCTCAGCACAACGACGGCGCGGCCCTCCAGCTCCCGGTTCAACGTCCGTTCGCAGCTCACGAAGAAATTATTGCAGTCCGCCAGTCCGATCATATCATTTGGAAATCGTTCCTTCTCTATGGTCCGGTTTTAAACGGGAAGGGGATGCTGAGAGTCGTGGTTAATTTCCTGTAGATATGAATCAGCGATGTAACGGTCACCGTACAGGTATAGGCCGGTTGAAGAATTCTGAAACCTCTCGCATGTCTCGCTACGGTAGAAATCCTTCAATGCCTGCAATGGAGTTATGGACAGCGATTCGGCAATAATGCATGTTATCGCACCTATGCGGCCCCATCTTAGTATGTCTTTAAGTGATTTGTTATAATAGTCCATCTGTCGGAATATTTATGCAGTCAGTGAATTTCAATCGGGTGTAACGATTCTGTCAGTACCGGCGTGATAAACTTCTATCTTATCCATGATTGTTATTCTTATCTTTTTCCCAGCGGTTTAGGGTATCTATAAGGCTCAACGTCAGATTCTCACGACTTTCAGTATGCAGTTGTTCATAACATGGATATATGTAGGAGTCAATCATGCCCACCTTATCCATCCGTTCAAAGATCTCTCGATAACCGAGATTCATTTTATCGGCAACAGATTCTATGCATGACGCTACAAATGCCATAACGATTTCATCTTTCGATGGTTCCATGTATTTTCCCATATCAAACTACTGATTTGTGCGAGATTGTAATAAGAATCCACTTGTCAGAATGGAGCGAATTTCCCATCCGATAAACAGATTCCATCGCAAAGTTAACTAAAAATCTTTATATTCATTGTAACCGGAATTGATTTTTACTGGAATCAGCGATTCCCCTGCTTTGAAGCTACACCCGGCATTCGAATCAACATCACACGACGCTCCGGGCCGTCTGTAGTAGCGTGGGCTCTCCGAGCCGCGCATAGAAACGGACAAAATGCCTTATGAATTACACCCTAACTACAATGACGTAGCCTATGACACGACCGCAGTCGCGGTCGCGCAATGTCGGCAATAGCAATACGCTGCACTGACGTTCTCCCGATTTGCACTATTAACGAAAAAGTCTTAACTTTGCATCATTATGTATTCTGACAGAAAACCAAGGCACCCTTACGATTATGGAACAAGACAGATCTAATAAACCGGCATTTGTGAAACGCGACAGCATTGTCAGCGGCAAGGAATATGCGCAGCTGCTTGGGCGGCTGAAGGAGCGCTTTCGCCGCTCGCAGATTAAGGCTGCGGTCAAGGTCAATACCGAAATGCTCGAATTCTATTGGGCGATGGGACGTGAGATATCACAACTATACGCTCACGCCAGATACGGCAGTGCCTTCTTCGACTGTCTCAGTCTCGACCTCAAAGCCGAATTCCCCAATCAGACAGGATTCTCAGCAACCAATATCAAGTATACAAAACGCTGGTATGAATTTTATAATCAAGACGATATAAATCGTCAACGAGTCGTTGACGATTTCAACAGTTCAAATCGTCACCAAGCTGGTGACGAAATGCCGGTTGAATTCGGTTCTGTCGCATGGGGTCAACATATTGATATTTTCACCCGCAGCAAAAGCGTTGCCGAAGCTTTGTTTTATATAACGAAAACAATTGAAAATGGATGGAGCCGCCCGGAACTGGCGGCGAAAATGGAAGATGACCTCTACAGCAAGCAAGGAAAAGCCATAACCAACTTCGACGAGAAACTTCCGGCCCCCTACAGCGGCCTTGCCAAGGCAATCCTGAAAAGTCCCTACGACTTCGGATTTGTCGACAAGAAAATCACCTCCGAGCAACAGCTTGAGGATATACTTGCGGGCGATATTACGCGCTTCCTGTTGGAACTCGGCCAAGGCTTCGCATATGTCGGCCGTCAGATGGAGCTGAAAATGCCTGGCGGCCAGACCTTCGTCCCCGACATGATATTTTACCATACTCGGCTTAAAGCCTATATTGTGTGCGAGTTAAAGGTAGTGCCGTTTATTCCTGAATTTGCCGGGAAACTGAATTTCTATGTCTCGGCGGTTGACGAGCTGATGCGCCAGGACGACGACAATCCGACAATCGGACTGCTCATCTGCAAGTCGAAAGACAATACCGTGGTGGAATGGTCCTTCCGAGGCATGTCGCAACCATTGGGCGTGGCGGAATACAAACTTGCCAAATTCCTGCCGACAGAAGAGGAACTGCAGCGCATCATCGAAACCTACCACGCAGACTGACCACTTCCGCAGTCGCGGTCAGATAGGGCCACAACTGCGAAGTTGTCCAGCATTTTGCACAGGCACGGAGTGACGCTACAATTTCCACTCCGTGCCTCGCACAATTGATATTTCAGAGTTGGTTCATTGCATTTTCAAGCGATTTGATGGCACCGTCATAATCGATATCAACACCCCTCGTCGAATTCGTACCGTTGACACGGGTATAGGCTACCAATATCCCACCGACTGAGGAACTAACCTGCATGGCTACGCCATAATCTACCTGAGGCTCGCTTATTTTACCATAACAATGCAGCATCGTGGCTGTATAGTTGCTGTAATCTACATCTACCGGAACATATCTCTCTGCAAGAAAATTTCCTAACTGAGATGCAATCGAATATTTGCAAAGCACACCACACGTATACATCCCGTCATTCTTAAACATGAAGATCATGATGGGCGCATCGGTATTTGTCGTCTTATAGAACAGCGCGTTGTCTTTCTCGCTATCCGGAGCGCCATATATCTTCCTTATCTCTGATTTCGACGCTCCCCACTCCAGCGACGGCTCTGTGTAGGTGTGGTACTTAGGGCTTACATTGACTGAGAACACCAGGTTACCGGTAGTGGATCTCACAATCGCGTTTCCAACATACCTACCGGTGATGACATTGTTCTGGACTGTTGCCGCAAACTCATTGTTCGAATCCCAAATCACATCGGACAGATTGGTTCCCTGTATGTCCTGAGTTTCTTCTGGATACATAGAATAGAGCTGCTGTGACAATTTTGACTTGTCAGGTTCATCCTTGGAGCAGCCCGGCAGGAGCAGCAGCATTGTTGCGAACAGCAACATCAACGAAAATACTTTCTTCATATACCTTAACGAGGGGGATTTGATCCTCGTACTGCAAAATTAGCACTGATACGCTCACCCTATTTGCACCATTCGCGAAAAAGTCTTACCTTTGTGAAAACAACGTAACAAACCATGCCTAATACCAAAAGTTCCGACATACGCTATAAAGTCCTGGACCGCTGCCTGCGGAAAGGCGGCTATTCCACCTCCGGACTTATGAACGAAGTTAACAGAGAACTGGAACTCCAGGGATTCCCGGCGGTATCGTCACTCAACACCATACGTCAGGACCTGGACCATATCGGCACGACATACCCAGACATCACCATCCAGACAAATCGGTCAGGCCGCAACGTGACCTATTCCTACGATAAACCAGATTCATCCATATTCAAGCTACCGTTCAACGACGATGAACTTGCCCAGCTGTCGCAATGCATGGCGATACTGTCCCAGTTCGAAGGCACACCGCAGATGGAATGGATGCACTCGTTCATCGAACGGTTCCGCCTCTCCCTGAACATCGACATGGACGGCCGACAGGTAGTGGGCTTCGACGAATGCCGATACCTGAAAGGCAAGGAATATTTCGCCACCCTCCTGTCCGCCATCTGCAACCGACGCGTACTGGCAATCGGCTACAAGAGTTTCAAGCGAGGCTCAGTCAAGCAGGTAATCCTGCATCCCTATTTCATCAAGGAATACAACAACCGCTGGTTCCTGTTGGGACGCGAGCACGGCTTCGACTCAATCTCGCACTTAGCATTCGACAGAATTGAAAACATCGAACCAATTACAGGCGTCTCATACATCGAGAATACGGAACACGACTTCAACGACGACTACTTCTCCGACATAATCGGAGTCACCAAGCACCTGGAACTGGAGCCGCAAAAGGTAAGGCTGCTGGTCACGCCATCGCTCTACCCCTACATTCAGACCAAGCCCCTGCATGAGAGCCAGAAACTGAAAGCATCCGGCCCCGACGGCTTCGAAATCGAGATCGAGGTACGCCCCAACTACGAGCTGGAGCAGCTGATCCTCTCCTACGGCGACGGCATGACCGTCCTCGCCCCAACCTCCATCCGCCATAAAATCCGGACCCGAATAGAGAATTCCATGAAAAATTACGCTCAGGTTCACATAGAATGAACTTATTTTTATTAACTTTGCATCATGGAAACAGTTGACCAGATAATAGAGGAACAGAAAGTCGATACAAGCGAGACTTGGTTGTGGGAGGCATATCCCGATGCTTTCCGCAAACTGCTTATCGACCATACGTCCAAACGTAATATAATCTGGGCAACGGACTCATATGTGAATCTCGGTGAAGGATATCAGTTTGACGATGAAATCACACCTGAGAAGATAATCGGAGAACATGGACTGATAATCCGGCCACGTGCATTGAAAGATCGCGATGAGCAGATACGTCGGGTCAAGGACAAGGCCGAGGTATTCACTCCGTCATGGATCTGCAACGCACAGAACAACCTGATTGATGACGCATGGTTCGGGCGCTCAGGAGTATTCAACGAAGAAGTAACCACTGAAAACGGCTCCCATACATGGATTCCAACCGAGGGCAAAATCGAGTTCTCAAACGAAAAGGGTAAGACATGGAAGGATTATGTCCGCGACATGCGTCTTGAAGTCACTTGCGGCGAGGCACCTTATCTCGTAAGCAGATATGATGCCGTGACAGGCGAACCTATTTCGGACCTGAATATGCGAATAGGATTACTTGACCGCAAACTCAGAGTATTGAGTGAAAACACAGAAACATCCGGAGAGTGGATCGAGTGGGCAAAGACCGCCCTCGAATGCACTTACGGCTACGAGTGGCAAGGCGATAATCTGCTGCTTGCACGTGAGGCGCTGATGCTTACTGTTCTCGACTATTATCGTGCCAAGTTCGGAAAGGAAATGCCCAAACAAAGCATTCCAGGGCTTGCATACATCATATCGTGGAATATATTCCAGATGGACGGTTTGAAATACGTTCTTCCTGACTCTTGCGTATGGAGATATAAGAACAATCGGCGTGATGGTCAGTTTGGTGCGATGTTTGATGAAGTCGATGACGATAAGACCAAAGTCTGCGATGCTTGCCAGGGAATTCCGGGGAAGGAGCATATCGGCTTCTACGCAAAAATCAGGGATTGGAAAGCCTGGCATGACTCCACAAAGAAGAAGAACAAGGCACTGACTGACATCCCTTTCATCAGTTTAGTTCAACAACCTTATTGACAGTAATATTATGGAAAACAGATACCGGATATATTCATATCGCGTCATGTACGCTTACACAATTCCAGATACACGACACGCCGGGCTGATTAAGATTGCCGACCGTTTGATTGCGCTGTCTCAGACTGAACTGAATGAAGCCGAGCAGAATCCGGATGTGCTTAAAATCTTTATCGATGATCAACTTCCCCAAGGCGCTGAATTGTTCGGCATTTGGCTTGGCATGTTCAAGAATGCCACGGGTGAAAAGCTCTCTATCAAGCTTGCGGATATTTACGATGTCCTCGAGGAGAACCACGAATATGTGGCAATGCGTGGTGAAGACAGAGACAAGTGGTTCAAAGCTGATCTGAAGGATGTCGAGGATGCTATTAAAACAGCCAAACGGCGTGAAAGCGGTGAAGATAACACCCCTATAGAAAGAAATATCATTTTCCGACCAGAGCAGAAAACCACTATTTCCAAGACTGTCGAAGCGTTCCGTAGCGGACGCACCCGTTACTTGTGGAACGCCAAAATGCGTTTCGGCAAAACCATTTGCGCTTTGCAGGTCGCAAAGGATATGGCTTATAAGTACACTCTTATCGTAACCCATCGTCCTGTCGTGGATGACGGATGGCATGAAGATTTTTTGAAAATATTCAAAGATAAGAATCACTTCCATTATGGTTCAAGGAACGAAAAAGACAAAGACACAAAGGGTTTTGACCAGCTGATAGAAAAAGTCAGGCAAGACCCCAAAGGCCGTCTGGTATTCTTCGCTTCGATTCAATATCTTCGTGGATCGCATCTTGTGATGGATCCAGATAAGGTAAAGAAAAACTATAAAGAGAATCTTGAAAAGACAGCAATCCTGAATTTCGATTGGGACTTTATCGTAATTGACGAAGCTCACGAAGGTACGCAGTCGGAACGTGGCGTGGAAGTGATGCGATACATGAAACTCAACGTCCCAGATACTGAGGTGGTGAACAATGCAGTATCAAGTTCTGATGGAAGCGTAGAAGGAAAAGCGGCTGATGTTGACGACGGCATCGAGGATGCGGATTATGTCGATCTGGACAAAGACGGTAACGAAATCAAGAATTCTATTCCTGCCGAAACGAAAGATAAACCAATATCTCCGCGCGAAGGGAAACCGGTGACACTTGCACTTTCCGGGACTCCATTCAATCTCTATAGCGAATACTCCCCCTCCGAGATATCAACATGGGATTATGTCCGCGAGCAGCAGGCCAAGGCCGACTGGCACAAGACTAACGGTGACGATCCCAATCCCTACGATGTGCTTCCACGCCTGAATATCTTCAATCTCGACATAGAGGATACCATCGGCCATCGAATTGTCGAGCCGGGAGAATCGGAAGATAACTGTTCCAAACAGTTGTCAGATGATGAACTTGACGATGATTATGCCGGTTTCAGTTTTTCGAACTTCTTCAAGGTTTGGGACAAAAACTTATGTAAAAAGCATGGGAAGCTAGAAACCTTAGCCGGCAGTTTTGTCCATGAAACCGAAATTATGGAGTTTTTCTATGCGCTCGCTAAGGAGACCAAAGCCGATTCCAATTTCCCGTTCTCTACGCCTGAATTTAGGAAAGCGTTCCGTCACACTTTCTGGCTTATTCCCGGTGTCAAGGAGGGAGAGGCTCTTAAGGAATTGCTCGAAAGAGAGAAGTGGATAGTAAGGGGAGCCGAAGTGCTCAATCCCTACTTTAAAGGATTTCGGGTCATCAATGCAGCCGGCAATGAACAGGAAGATCTTACCGGCAAGGCTTTGCAGGATGTCAAGGATCATATAGCACTTACCAAGGGCCAAATGCCCAAGCGATTCAAGGGTGTCAATCCCGACAGTCTCAAGAAAAGCGCCCGCAAGGAATATGATGAGCTGAAAGCCAAATTGCCCGACTGGAAAGGGAAATACACCATAACCCTTTCCTGCGGCAAACTGACCACCGGCGTCTCGGTGCCTGAATGGACTGCAGTCTTCTACATGAAGGGCAACGACTCTACAAGTGCCTCAACATATATGCAGACAATCTTCAGGGTTCAGACTCCAGCCGTGATCGACGGCGCCCAGAAGACCGACTGCTATGTGTTCGATTTCTCTCCAATCAGATCCCTTCGCGTTTTTGCCGATGCCGTGCGTCTTAATATGTCGTCTGAACTTGGCAACGACAGGACTACCAAATATTCCCGCGAGGATCAGAAAGAAGCAGTTAAGAAATGGCTGGAGGTGCTGCCATTCCAGGCTATAAGTGTTCCGACACCTGGCGCGGCTCAGACCAGAATGGAGCCATACGACGCGGACAAGCTCTTCAGTCAGCTTGACGTCCGACTCATAGATCGTGTGGTTCGTTCGGGATATGCCGACAACAGTATCTACGACTCAGTTGCAATCATGGATCTTGCACCTGAGGCTGAGGAGGCTCTTGCTCGTATCAGTATGAAAATAACTGCCGACAGCAAGAGCAATGAACCTGGTGGTGACATCAAAGTCGGTAAAGACTCTCCGAAGAAACCTACCAGGAAGCAAGAGAAAGACGTTCAAAATGCAGCCGGGAAGAAGGACGATGAATTGACTGAAGAGGAGAAGGCTGCCAAGAAAGCTGTGGAAGACTGGAAGAGACAGCGTCGTGAGCGCATGAAGACTCTGCGTGCAATGTCGGTCCGTATTCCTCTCCTCATGTACGGTGCTGACATAAAAGACCGCGATGAACTGGAGATAAGCAACTTCACTACGCTTGTCGATGATGAGTCGTGGTCGGAGTTCATGCCCCCGAATATCACCAAGGCCGACTTCGATGCCGTGCGTGATTGTTATGACTCTGTCCGGTTCAAAGGCTCCGCTGAAAAAATACGCGAGTTTGCTGAGAACAGCGACAAACTGTCCATAACCGACCGGGTTAAAGAGGTGGCCCGTATCTTCTCATTCTTCCATAATCCCGACAAGGAGACCGTGTTGACTCCGTGGCGTGTAGTCAATATGCACATGGCGGATACCATTGGCGGATTTAAATTCTTCGCCGAAGATAATCGTACACCTTTGGCGGAGCCTGTCAAGATTGAGCAGGAGGGTGTCACCGATAAGCTTTTCATCACCCCGGAATCCGGAACATTCGAGGAACTGGAGAAAGTGCATATTCTTGAAATCAATTCCAAGACAGGATTGTATCCGCTTTATGTGGCATATTCAATGTTCCGTTCCAGGAAAGAGCACTATGAGCAGGCACGTCTGCTAAATCCGGACCTTAAAGTGAAGGAAGATCATGACATCTGGGCGGAGACATTGAAAGAGAATATTTTCGTAGTCTGCAAGACTCCTATGGCAGTCGATATCACTCGCCGTACATTGGCGGGATTTACCGGTTGTGAGGTAAACGCCATCTGTCCGTCATGGGAAGTTTCGGAAAAGATACTCGCGGCTGCTAAGGTCATCAAACTCGCCGATGGCCAGACTCCGGATGACAATAAACTCATCAAGACCGACCTTGTGGATATACTCCGCGCAAAAGAAGAAATCGAAAAAGAAAACAAACGCCGAGAGTGCAAAGGTGAAAAGCCTCTGGATTTAATCTTTACCGACCGGGTGCGTCAACGCTCATGGTGGGAAAAGAACCTCAATCGCCCTCTCGACCATCATAAATTCAACGACGAAATGATCAAATTCAATGCCGTTGTCGGCAATCCACCATATCAAGAAGAAGGAGAAAGTACGCGCAAAGCTCCCATATATCATCTTTTTTACGATTCAGCCTCTGTAATATCCCCAAGAGTATCATTTATTACTCCCGGTCGTTTTCTGTTCAAGGCTGGTCAAACTCCCGTAGAATGGATGAATCGGATTTTATCAGATAAGCATTTCAGGGTTGCTAAATACTTCCAGCGGTCAATGGAAGTCTTTGAAAACGTTGACATAAAAGGTGGCGTAGCAATTGGATATCGTGATGTAACCGAAGAAATTGGACCTGTAGGATTCTTCTCTGAATTCAAAGAGCTACAGACTATCCTAAATAAAGTAAACTCCAATTCACTCACAAATAAAGGAGGATTCGCAGATTTGGTTTCTTCCCAAGGAATATATAAGTTTTCAGATCTTGCACTGGAGCTTTTCCCTCGTATTCTTGAAATACAAGGGAAAGGTACTGGATCAAAAATAACTTCAAATTCCTTTGAGAATTTGCCCGAATTATTTTTAGATTCAGAGAAGGCATCCGGAGAGTGGATAAGAATTATGGGACGAGTTGGAGGTCAAAGAAAAACTCTTTGGATTGAAGCTAAGTACGTACAACCCTGTGAATACTTAGACTTTTATAATGTTTTCGTTCCCGAAGCCAATGGCACAGGTGCCATCGGCGAGGTGCTCAGCACGCCGGTAATCGGCGTGCCGGTAATCGGACACACGGATACCTTCCTCAGCATCGGCAAGTTTGCCTCTGCTGAGGAGGCATCCGCGTGTTTGAAATACGTCAAGACCAAATTTGCCAGATGTTTATTAGGTACTCTCAAGGTTACCCAACATAACCCCAAAAATACTTGGGCCAATGTCCCCTTGCAAAACTTCACTTCAAAGTCTGACATCGACTGGAGCAAGTCCATAGAGGAGATAGACAAGCAACTCTATAATAAATACAAACTTGATCCTCCGGAGATCGACTTCATCGAAAAGATGATCAAACCAATGGAATAAATATGAAAACCGAACCGCTAACGCGTCAACAGAAAACCATAAGGCTGTATCTTGCTAAAGTTGCAGCCAGACGCGATATGGTTAATTATACAAAACTATGTAACGATTGTAGATTACCTTATACGATGGCTAATCCTGATCACAGAGCTAAACTGGGACATGATTTAGGCGCCATTTCTGAGCAAGAGGTCAGAGATTTTCACAGGCCAATGCTTTCATCCGTCACAGTTACTTATAACGGAGGAAGCGCGCGTCCAAGCAGAGGATTCTTCAATATGGCCGAATATTTATATGGTGAAAAAATATATGAGGATGAGGAGAAGTTCTTCTATGATGAGATGACTAAGGCTCACGATTTTTGGGCATCTCCGAATGGTAAATTAGAGATTGCAAAAATGGAAAAGGATTTATTAACAGACGGTATTATCTGACTATCCAGTTACCTCAATATAAAATAAGCGAATTATGAATCTCTGTAAAAACAAATTTCTTAACATACTCCTGAACATCCTGCTGATAGTAATCCTTCCGGCTGGATTCGGATTCCTGCTATACTTTTATCTTGAGTATCTACTTCTACCCCTGCTGATAATTCCTGGAGCAATTGCATTCTTTATCGGAGGTCTTAAAAACGGAGGTAAGTAATATCTTAAATCACAAACAAATGAACTTGTAAATTTCAACGATTATGAAACAAATAAACATACCACTTCAAGACATATACGAGATTATAGATACAGGTAAATATGGATTATATATCCATAATACATCATCCGAGCCGGAGAAGCATTTCGAGCCTTGGGAATTTATCGATTCACTGACTGAAACTCTGGAAAAATTTTTCGGAGAAGCCATTTCCAAGTTTGATGACAAGAATCTTCCAACCATTATTGCCACCTTGCCCAAGTTCAAGAAGTGGGATAAAGTGGAGATTTCTGGAAATCCCATTGTCAGGGATGAGACAGCGATGATCAACTACATTGGTCTCACAGGAGTCATTCTAGATATACTGCCTAACGGCAACTATTGGGTTGGCATCGATTCCAAAATTCCCTGTGCGGAACTTCAGGAATCAGACCTCAAACCAATCAATGGTAACTGATATTAAACATTGAGTGAGAAAATTCGATTTATTAAAATCACAGTAACAATTGATTCCGCTTGCCATGGAGGAATATCAGCCTAATACCAATGAAAAGGGGTGTCGTTGGCACTTCGCACCTCAGGAAGGAGGCCGCGAGGATGGTCCCAATGACGCCATGATGCAGAATTTCAAAGCCAGTCCATACAAGGCATTGGTTCGCGAAGCTGTACAGAATTCTCTTGATGCCGTGCTGGATTCATTCAAGCCCGTCAAGGTGGAATTTTCTTTCAATAGTCTTAGTTCCCGTAATTTCAGTAACTTCTTTGCTCTTCAGGATCACATTAAAGAGTGTAAGAATTACTTCCATTGGCAACCCAAAGCCGTCCAGCTATATGACGGCATGATCAACTATTTCAAGACAAAACTTGTAGGGAAAGGAATCGGGTATATCAAAATCGCTGATTCCAACACTAAAGGAATGGATTATTCCCCGGAATCCTCATCCTCCAAATTCTATGCTTTCGCTCGCGCTGCCGGAGTAAGCAGTAAAATAGACCAGGAATCCGGCGGATCCTTTGGATTCGGTAAATCGGCATATTTCCAACTGTCCCCCATCGGCACTATTTTCATATCTACATTAACAAATAAGGGACAAAACGTTTTCGAGGGTGTGTCCTGGCTTTCTTCCCATAATTTTAATGGTCAGAAAGTCAGTTCCGTCGGCTATTACGACAACAACAACGGCAGACCTGTCGATAGCAGAGAAAAAATTCCGACAAGATTCCAACGCGACGAGCCTGGAACGAATTTCTATATCATGGGGTTCCGTGAGTCAGAAGAATCAGAGGCCACATATGATATGATTACTGAGGCCTTGAGAAGCTTCTGGTATGCCATCTATTGCAATAAGCTTGAAATAACCGTTGCCGGAAAAACAATCAGTTCCTCTAATCTCGAATCATATCTGTCTCGATATTTTGAGGAAGACATAGACAACACAGCCAAACAGGGATACTACAATCCACGCCCCTATTTCAACGCCGTAAAAAAATGCGGTTCCGATTCCGACGCCCGCTGTTTTACAGAAAAGCTTCCCATACTCGGCGAATGTTCGCTTTATCTGATAAAGGCCAACTGCCCAAAGGATAAAGTAATCTATATGCGAAAACCACTTATGCTGGTTTATGGAAAACGAACACAAACGAGTTACGGTGTTTTCGGGCTATTCGTATGTACAAATTCTAAGGGAGACAAAATACTGCAATCTCTTGAAAATCCCGCGCATAATGAATGGAAAGCATCAAACTGTCGCAATGAACAAGGTCGCATTGTAGAAGAGGGTACTCTTGCATTGGAGGAAATCCAGCAGTTCCGTCAGCGATGTTTTACGGAACTATTCTCAAACAGTCAGGATTCCGCTCTGGAAATAACAGGACTTGATGAACTGCTGTATATTCCGGAAGACCTCATTGCAGACAGTAATGATGATGCTGACCATCAATTCGGTACCCCAACAGGGAATGTCAAAGACGAGGGTCTTTCATTGACTTCCGATATAAACGTACTGCCACGAGTAACAGACAATGAGGATTCCTCTTCCAACATAGGCACGGTCAAGATCCAGACCCCAGGCTCATCCGATATTTATGATGATCCCGATGACAATGCGGACATATCAGATGTAATCGGTATTGGCGGACACTCTAGAAAAAAATCAAAACGGAAAGGAGGCAAAGCAACTGCAGGAAACATTCCCAAGATAAAATCCATCAATGAGGAATCCGGAACATTCAAAGAATATCTTCCGGTAGAATTCCGTGTGGTCGCTCAAAACGAAAACGGATGGTTCTATCATTATCTTAAGATACATTCGCCTCATGACGTATTGTCCGGCGAACTTGAACTTATCACTATCGGTGAGCAGGCTGACGATATAGTAAACCTTGACTACACCGACAATGGAGAGATTGACAGCAATGTAATCAGAGAAGTAGTATTGGAAGAAGGCCGCAATACAATCAAGATCCATTTTGACGACAATATGCGTCATGCCATAAAACTGAGAGCCTATGAAAATAAATAACCTCTCATTCCCATATCCTGTCCTTGGTGTAGGAGACGATATCAGACCTGTTCCTGGTTTCGCCTCCGAGCCAAAGATATCCAAATCCTTAGGAAAATACATCTTCGAGGTTGATCTTGATATGCAGAATCTTGACATTCTGAAGCAGATCAAGTCCGGCAAAGCTAAATATGTCTGTGAGGTAGAGTGCAGCAGAACACTGTTGCGCAAATGTTTTTATGCCATCAAACCTCATTTCGAAATCAGGTTGCCTAAGAATATTTTGGCGGAACGTGTGACATTTCAATTCTCTATCGTGGCAATCAACACAATCAAAGGCTACACCAACAGTGAGTGCCATGAGGATTATGCCGGATACACGTTCGATCTTGAACCGGGCGATTTACTTGCTTTCATCGGGCAATTCTCATACGATGTCGATATCAAGTATGACAAGCTTAAGTCCGTTGGTTCATTCATGCAGATAACCGAAGGCAAAATGGATAAGATGCCCCGTTTCCTTTTGGGCGGTGACAAGATTGAAATCAGACTGCCGTCGGATCTCTATAATATCTACAGGGAATCCATATTGGGAAACAGACAATTCTCAAACATAATTCATTCATCCATAGTGTTCAATGCTCTTGTAACCGCGTTGCTTTATTATGATGCAAATAAAGAAACCCTTTGGGCAAGGACATTGAAGTATAGAATAGACACTGAATCAGCATTGGAAAAATTTAAGGATAACCAAACACTGGAGACACAAGACCCTGAAGAAATAATGGAACTCGCACAAATATTGCTGCTGGATCCCTATAAGCGTCTATTCGAGACATTGCCCGGAATGTTAGAATCAGAGGAGGACTACCCGGAATGTTAGAATCAGAGGAGGACTAAAATATGATAGTACAGCATACATTTATAAAGGCATATGCCGAATCCTTAGCGGATGACGTAAAAAACGGCCACAATCTTGATCTGTATGGTCGAGAGAGCTTTCCTTACGACCCTGATCAAGTCGTTATCATTCCAACCCTGAGATATCCTGAGGGATTAAAGAAAAAGATGATTCCAACTCCGCAAGGTGATTTCGAATCTGCCGTTGCCTTGTATGAGGCCTATCCGAATCTTACTCCCATACAAGCGTCTGATAAAGCATTCTGGACGTATCTGACACACGTCGACTTGTTTGAATATGTACAGGCACGATATCCGAAAGTTTTAGAAGATGGTTTTGATAACATCAACTATGTGTTAAATCATTGGTTTTATGTCAGTGACTGGATTAAGGTGCATCCCTTGGCATCTCTTTGGTGGTATACTCATCTGACTATAGACAACACACTTGAAGATAAGTATAAGTATACCCGCATTTTCTTCAACAACTATGAATTCAGAACAAATTTCGTTCAATATAGCATAGCACGCTATAAGGAAGCAATCATAGGATATTTTGATTTCTTAATTCAAAATCCAGAAGTGATGAATCAATCATTCAAAGCAAGAAACCGATTCATTACCAAGCACCTGAACAAACTTGGTGGAACCAGATTGCTAAGCACATTACCAAGAAGTTTCTTCACGGAGGAATTGACCAAATTGAAGCCTCAAATCCTTGCCGTGACAGGAACCGTCAAGGATGACGATGATGTGGATTTTGAATAATATCCTGCATTTCGCTCCAAATCACAATATTTAATTATCATAGGGCGCTACTTCAACATTTTAAGCATTAATGCAGATATGATAACATCCGATGACATAAAACGACTGATAAAAGCGGGTGAAGGTCTTCATCTGGAGACAAAGGCTTGTAGAGACAAACTTCCAAAAGATGTCTGGGAGACGTACTCCGCATTCGCGAATACGCGCGGCGGGGTGATTCTTCTCGGTGTCACCGAACATAAGGACAGACCACTTAATGAACGCTATGAGTTTACAGGAGTGACAGATTACTACAAGGTAATCACAGACTTTTTCAATATTGTAAACAACAAACAGAAAGTAAACCGTAGTGTATTGGTCGACAGCGATGTGCGGCCTGTCGAAGTCGATGGGATTATCGTAGTATACATCAAAGTCCCGGAGGCGGATTACAGGCAAAAACCTATATACATCAATAACAATCTTCAATCAGGAACTTTCAAACGCACGCATGAAGGTGACCGCCACGTCACAGAAGAGGAATTAACACTGCTGATACGCGACAGTTCCGATAACGCAGACTCTCAGATTCTTGACAAGTATGGGATGGAATACATAGATCAGGAGACTCTTCGTGGTTACCGACAGGCATTCGCCGGACATAACCCCGGACATATCTATGAAAAAATATCCGACAAAGAGTTTCTGATGAATTTAGGCGGATATGCATCAAATCCTCAATTGGAAGCGGAAGGACTTACTGCGGCTGGACTTCTGATGTTTGGCAAAAGCACTGCCATACATCAGGTATATCCTAATTTCAGGTTCGACTATCTTGACCTTATCGGCATAGAACCTGGCGGCAGCAAAAAGTGGAACGACCGTCTTACAGATGACGGGCGATGGGTTGACAATATCTATAATTTCCTGTCTCTTGCCTTGAACAAACTTTTATTCACATTGCCTTCTGAAGGTAAACTTCAAGGTGTGGTGCGAAAAGACGGTGGAGAACTGTACGAAGGAGTCAGGGAAGCCTTCATCAACTGTCTGACATACTGCGATTACAGATTGGGCGGAGTGCTGCGTATCGATCGGCGGACTGACAAAATAATCATGCGGAACCCGGGAACTCTCCGTATATCGCCTGAACGCATATATAACGGCGACTACACACAGGCACGCAACAGCACAATCCAGAAGATGCTTCGAATGGTGGGATTCGGTGACAATATTCGGTTCCGGTTTCCGAAAAATTATGAATGCCTGGAAAGTTTTAGGCTGTCCTACTCCTAACATCCATGAGGAAGATGAAGTCTACGAGGTATGGCTGACTCTGCCTTTGACCAAACCCAAAGAGGCAAATGACGGTGTAAATGACGGTGTAAATGACGGTGTAAATAATAATGACAGTGGGAATGTCGGAGACATGCCGGAGATAAAAATAACTGAAAGACAACAACAAATCATCAGTCTTATAAAGGCATCTCCGACAATCTCTGCCAAACAGATGTCGGAGATTATGTCGGTGGGGCTTCGTACAATTGAACGCAACACTGCAAAGCTAAAAGCTATGGGAATATTGAAGCGAAAAGGATCTGACAAAAATGGAGAGTGGATCCTTCAACTGAAAAATCATGATTAAGTCAATAGATGAATGATGAGTAGCGCATCAACAGATATTCGTGATAAGTTCAGAATCTTTCTGAATGAGCAAGGAGTTAACGACACTTCCCGTTGGCTCAACGTCGTGGATTTTGGGCTGAAAGTCCTTTTGCAGTCTGTCGGCGAGCTGAAGAAAAATCAGGAAGTCTATGATGTTACTGATCTTCAGCGTGTAGACGACTGGAGGAATAAAATGCGAAGCGAACAAGCCTGGCAATATATCGACCGTCAAAACAACGGGCTACTATCAAAAGCCCTGACATATTATTACCGGTTTGTTGAAAGCCTCGACTTGACCGACAACTCCACAAAAGGACTTAAGCCTACAAAGCCAATCGAAACCATCGATGACATGCAAGAGGTTAAGCCCGGAATCAAGGTGTCGAATAGCCGGGATATCATTTTCATCGATCCGAATGTTACCGAGGGAGCAGCCAAAGATATAACTTTAACCCGATATGAGCGCAATCCCTTGGCGCGTCAGCTTTGTATCGATGCATACGGGGGAACTTACCGCTGCGAGGTATGCGGGTTCAAGCTCTCCGATAAATATGGATCACGTCAAGGTAAGGATGATTATATCGAAGTTCACCATCTCGAAGAACATGCAGCGAAATCAAAAATAGAGGGCGAACATCCGGTCAATTATCGAAAGGATATGATTCCTCTCTGCCCAAACTGCCACCGCATGATCCATTATCTGAAAGACCACACAATTCATCCTGATGAATTGCGAGAAATAATCCACACCCATGAACGCAAAGAATAATCTCCTGGAGTATTTCGCCAAGGCCGTACAAGAATGGGAAGCGAAGAGCGATCCGTTCGTGTGGCGTTTATGCCTTAGCCAGCAGTTTTTCGAGGATGCAATTGAATTGCTCAACAAGGCAATTGCTGAAGAGGACAGCACTATCTTTCTATCTGATAAGGAATATGCACCGATAGCAATGATCCTTCTCGGCGAATGGTACAAGCGTGGCTACACCGGTAATAATGCTGACAATCCCGAATGGATTAAATCAACGGCGTGGGATAAGGTATGGCGTGCATGTGGGAAAAAGCATTGGGAGCGCTGGGTCTACAACTTTGAAAACTCTTCAGCCCGCAGCTGGCTGTATTCCGGATATGTATTGGGCGGTCTCGGATGCCGTTATCTCAGTTCAAAAGACAGAGACTGCCGATTATTGAGAGATTTTTGCCGACTATTTCATGGTCAGATAGACGAATCTGAAATTGACGCCTCTCAGAATGCAAGGGCCATTTCCATGTCGATTGAGAGAAGCGGCAGCATCTATCATTTCCTTCTGGAATTGATGGATCCTACTTCAAAAATCAATGCTGCTTACGACCATGACAGTCAGGAGGCGGTTCGAAATCTCCGACGCAAGATTATCGAGACAAACCGCGAGGTAACGAGTCGTAAACTGCGCACGGAATGGATTTTCACCACCTCTCCTTATGAGCAGGAAAATATTCTTCGATCATTGAAAATAGCACTTGGTCCTGAACGTGTCGAAGGGGAGAAACGATGGTTTCTCAGTCAGGAACGGGCAAAGGAGTGGGGATTCAATCTCAACAGAAATATAACCGACATAGTTGTAAAACTATGCCTATACAAAGGCAACACACGAATTCAAGACCCGATTGATGTACTGACATTCCAGCCCACAGGACTGTCGAAAGCCGGTTTCAACAATGTTAATGAGGACCACAGCAAGATGATAATGAATCTGCCGGCCGATTTCGATGGCTGGCGTCTGATAGCTGTTGCCAACGATGGTCAAGAAGTTGATATAGATCCACATATTACTAAGGTCGAGGCATACTCTCAGATTTTTCAGACAGGAGCAAATGCAAGTAAATGGAGTAGCGACAAGCGAAGAATGGCTTCGGCTGTAGTGTTCAACGATAATTGCAGAATTACAGATCCTGCCGGGCATCCTGTGACCAGAAAACTTCTGCTTGTGGATTATACCCCGACTTTGCATCTCAACTGGGCCGACATCCCTGCATACGTTGTGTTGAACTACCCAGTAAACGGAAGTACAAGGGACGTCAGACTTGTCAGTCCGCTGGCTGATTGCAGAATAGTAATCGGCAACACATATCCTGACTTGATTGATTATCTTCCAGGAGGAAAAATCATTGTCCGCAAGGTAGATAGAGCCTCAGGTGGATTCATTGAGGAACAGATGCCTTTCGCTTTCGGACTCGACCATATTAAATTAGTCTGGCTGAACGATGGGAAAACTCCCATGACTGCAGATGCCGACTCTATAATAGTAAGACAGAACGGAGAGAAACGGGACATCGATTCACTGCACAAAGGTGTAGTTGAAATCACCGCTTACGGCTGCGGAATGGAAGCCACAACCAAAGTCTGGTATATGCCCACTCACGGTAAGGAAGTACCTGGAATAAGAGACTTCAGGAATAACAAAGTGAGATGGAACAGTGTAAAAGGCACTATTCCAGCGACTCTTGCTGACGATATTAATGAAATGGCTCCTACGGTTACGATAGAAGACAGAAGCATTGACGGAGATTGTGCGTTCATCGAAGTTTACCAGCCGGTGTTGCGTACTGAAATCTGGTTTCGCAGGAAGCTTGTGTCATTGCTCAAACGGGATGCCGTAGCAAATATCGCGCTTATCAATCTTCCTGATGTCCTTATCAGAGTATTTGATGAAACCGGATACAGGAACTGGTGCGGTGCTGAACATATTGATGATTTCAAAGGACTGCGTTTCCCCACTGCCCAACATAATAAAACAGAACTTCCCGGAATATTCGTCATCAATTTCAGAGACGAAATGCCGCCGAAAGACAGCGCTGTTGAAATCGGGAATTACATATTTGAGGCAGATCCCGAACATAGGCTATGGCAAGAGCCACGTTATACTCAATTAAAGAGTAAGGCTGATGATGACCCCTTTGCGGATGATTATGGTGATGCACCCATGGTGGCTCCGAAAGAGGCTCTTGAAGCCGCCATCAGGTACAACCTGTATTCAT
This sequence comes from Bacteroidales bacterium, assembly GCA_019416425.1. Taxonomy (GTDB): domain Bacteria; phylum Bacteroidota; class Bacteroidia; order Bacteroidales; family Muribaculaceae; genus Lepagella. The sequence goes on along the minus strand of DXXK01000065.1, from coordinate 3,754 downwards.
TTGCCTTCAATGAATTGGCAAACAAGCAGTCAGAAATACCCGCATTATTGTCGGAAATACATGACGAGAAAGGCAACGAGTTTTTTCAAGATAACATGGAAGCCGTAAAAAGGATACTGTGGGAAAACGATATTAAAACAACCGATTTGAACTTTAAGATATGAGCAAACAGAGACTGAATTTCGCCGGACTATATGAAGACTGCAAGAATGCCGTAGAATCGGCTCTGACTTCCATGTGGATTGGAGAGACCCTCAATGAGAGTCAGAAGGATTATGCTCGGCAACTTAAAGAGATAATCGGAAACATTTTCGCACCCAATGATGCCATTCCATTGGTGGAATGCATAAATCCATACGAGTCAGTTCCGATGGACAGGGCTGCCGAAGCTGAGGCCCTTGTCGGTGACTTATGGAAGAAAACCCTTCCCGAGGGAAAATATTATCCACCATATAAACATCAGGCACGCAGTTGGCAAGCGCTTCAGGAAACGACAGCAAATGGCGATCCCAAATCGATTGTCGTTACCACCGGAACAGGATCGGGTAAGACGGAGTGCTTCATGCTTCCATTAGTCGAGGACTTGATACGTCAAAAGAAGAGAGGCCAGGCAGGGAAAGTACAGGCTATATTCCTCTATCCCCTCAATGCCCTGATGGAAGATCAGAAGGAACGCCTTGAAAAGCTTATGTCTGGAACAGGACTTAGATATGCCGTCTATAATGGCAACTTAGCTGAACATGACGATCCGAACAACCAGGCGATACAGAACAATATCAGGTTGGCGCGAGGTACAACTACTGATGAAGCAACAGGAGAAACATATGACCGTTTCCCGTCTTGTGTCGCTACTCGCGATGAATTACGTTCCAATCCGCCAGAAATATTGCTGACAAACCCGACGATGCTGGAATATATCCTGCTTCGTGAGAAAGACAGCAGCCTAATCGAGGAGCAGGCGTTAAGATGGGTCGTTATTGACGAGACACATACCTACAACGGCGCAGGGGCAGCCGAACTTGCCATGCTTCTTAGACGAGTCATGCTGGCCTTCGGCCTCTCGCCACGTCAAGTCAGATTCGCAACTTCCTCCGCGACAATCGGCAACAAGATGGATCCTGCTGCCAAAGATGCTGCCATGAGAAAATTCATCGCAGGTATCACAGGAGTCATGCCGGAGCAGATCGAGGTCATAAATGGCAAGATGGTTGACACCGATCCGGTAACGGGTGGTGAATACTCCGAATGCTGGAATCGATTGTTTGCCTCTGCAAAGGAGGGAACTCCATATATGCCTCTTGATAAGCTTCTTCCAGGTGATGATCCGGTGCTTGATAAACTCAAACGTCTCGAAAAGATGTTCGAGGAGGCTCCAAAGCACGCCCGTGTAAAAGTTCACTATTTCTTCCGTGTTCCTAACGGAGGGCTCTTTGTTAGACTGTCGGATAAAGAAGGTGGCAGTTTCAAGATATACACAGCCAGAGGGGAAGACGACAATATATCCGGACAGGCTCCGCTGCTTGAACTCAGCCGCTGTAAGAAATGCGGAGAGTTCATTGCCATAGCACGCGGAGATACAGCAACAAAGGAATATGGTCCCATTCCGATGGATGACACGGATATGTTCGATCTGGAACCGAACGAAGAGAAAGGTAAGAAGAACCTTATCTTTGCCCTGACACGTGGAGACATATATCCTGGAGACGGTAACCAGGGCGTAATCATCGACGGCAACGAATACAAGACAAGCTGTGATCTGCTTGATGAGACCAAAGGATGGGAAGTAGTGATGAACACCCACAACAACTGTCCATACTGCGGAACCAAGCTTACGAAAAAAGTCAATCCGGATGATGATATGACTGAAGGTGTTGATGAAGAATCAGCGCAGGAAGAGGATGGCAAGAAACTCCAGAAATTCCGGGTACCGGTATACTTCATATCACAGTTGATGGCGCCGGTTCTTCTGAATCAGCTTGAAGAATCATCGGCGCCAGATGTGCTTCATCGCGGACAGCAGTATATCAGTTTCATCGACAGCCGTCAGGGTGCGGCTCAGGCAACTCTGCAGCAGAATATCGAGACTGAGAAACTTTGGCTCTATTCTAAAATATATCACGAGCTCAACAGGCTTTCTCGTAATGCTATCCAATTCTCCAAAGAGATTGAGAAACTTAAAAAGGACATCTTACAGGCCGTCGCAGAAAACGACATGGCTAAAATGGGAACTCTGTCAGCCAGGATCGCCGGTCTTGAAGCGAACAAAAAGGGTAACTTGTCATGGAATCAGGTAGCCGAGATGCTTGATGCTGATCCAATGTCGGATGTATTGGTAAAGCAATTTGCCAAACGGACTGCTTCCAGTGAGGAGTTTGATGAGAACGGAGAAGTCACCGTCGAGACCAAGCGCAGATATATCCAGGCAATTATGGTGGAATATCTGGGTAAACGTCCAGTGCATGCGGCTTCACCTGAAACTATGGGGCTATTCACTCCGACATATCCTCAACTGGATGTTGTACTCACACGCGATCTTCCCAAGTCTGTCAAGGACTTCAATGACCGGATAGATAATCCGGATCTTCGCATAAACGCCGAAGACTGGAAAAACCTGATGCAGGTTTTCCTGGATTATTCAGTCAGAACCAATGAGTCTATTTTCCTGCGAATCTCAGACAGAGACCCTATAGACATATTCAACAGCGTGAGATTTGCCACGCAGAAGAACCGTCGCCGCCCTGCCGTTAAATCTACTGCCACCAAGAGAAGCCACTCACGTGTAGTCAGGTATCTCGCCCAGCTCATGGTCGATGACGGTCAGGGAGACTCTACAAACGAGGTCATTGACTTCGCTTCCGACAGCATACAGGCGGTTGTAGACGCTCTATGGGAAGAACTGATCCGTATCGGGCTATTACTGGTCAGCACACACTTTGAGAATGGTCGCCACGTTGAGGATCCAGATTTGGAAATCGATGGAAAAATATATCGTCCCTATCGTCTGAATGTGCTGGACATGTCGTTCAAGCTCTACGAAAACGTGGTGCTTGCCGATACCATGTCTTTGTCTGGTTCAAGAGTCGTGAAACGACTGCGACCTGTCGAAACCCGTTTCAAAAATTTCTCACCCTATCTCCGCAACTATGTGACACCCGTCAAGATTGACTCTGAGGAGGAACACTGGAAACCATATCCATACGAAACTGGAGAGAGCCAAGAAACTATCGAGGAGTGGGCTAAAGACAACCGCAAACTCCTTTGGGATAACCAGTTGTGGAACGAATTCGGAACATTCGCCAACCGCCTGACGAATATTCATAAAGGTCCGGAAATGTTTATCCAGGCTGAACATACGGCTCAGGTCGACAAGATGATAGCACGCAAGGTACAGGAGGAGTTCAAGAAAAGAAGACTGAACATTCTTGCCTGCTCCACAACCATGGAGATGGGTGTGGATCTCGGCAGTCTTGAACTCGTCATGATGTGTAGTGTTCCTCCGATGCCGTCGAATTATAAGCAGCGAGCCGGACGAAGCGGACGAAGCATAAGCCGTCTGAAAAGTGCCGCAATCACTCTCTGCGGATCTGATTCAATAGGACTTCGCACTCTCTATCCTGAATAATTCATAGACCCACAAAAAAAGAACGCCTCTCTTGCATATGTGCAAGAAAAGCATTAACTTTAAAGTGCTAAAAATAAACTTAATACAGGCGTTCTTATGTGCAAAGATACAACAAATCCAGAGATCAGTCAA
>DXXK01000064.1 GCA_019416425.1 Bacteroidales bacterium | reverse complement strand
CGATATAACTTGTAAATAATTTGATTTGTGATTAATTTTGCTGTGCCTTAACGGAGAGACGGGTTCTCCATAAAACTAAACACCATGACAAAAACAAAAAACAAAACTGACATGTTGACGGCAAAAATCGCCGCTGACATGTCTCCTGCTAAGGAGTTGTATGAGATGTTCTACAAGCGAGTGCGCTCTACAGCATTTTCCAGCACTAATCCTGACGTTACGGTGAGATTCAATCTCTTCTCAAACATTGTAAGCAGGTCAGGCATTGCAGGTGCATCCCCTAAGTACAGTGAGATAGTTGATAAAGCGCTTGATACGATTTCCTTCAATACCGTTGAGGGAAAACATAAACTCGCGGAGGTGGATTACATGTTTATCGATGATGATAACCGTTGTATTGCGGTCTTGCGCAACGGGACGGATATGTTTGTGCTGGATCCTGAAACCGATGAGCCGCTGGTTATTGATACCATCGAGGATTTGACTGTCTCAACATCCTTGATGAAGAAATACTGTCTGGCGCATATTGCGGATTTCCCATACCTGAACCGGTTGACAGGGATTATAGATTTCAGATTCACCCGTAGTCAAGTATCCAAAGACGTCTCAGGTGTCGCGGATTTCTGTGTCAAGAATGACTGGATATTGGAGAACCTGATGAATTGCCTTGAGGATTTAAAAAGACTAGTCGATAACTCCTCATTTATAATCAAATAATTCCGGATACATTAACAATCTCGGTGACAATCAATCCTCAATTACACATAGATTCAAAATGTAAGCCTATGATATCAACCAGCGATACATATACCGATGAGTACGAATTCATCTCGGAAGGATTGACTGAGGAAGACGCCATATCTAACTATAATGACATTGTCGGTCTCGAGAATTATCATATATGTGGGGATGTGGAAGAAATTATAAAAGTCATCCGGATTCCTGGAGTGATCGATATCGGTATTGATGATATTATATCCACTCTGTCAATCACGAGCACGAATTATGTTACGGTGGCTGAGGGAATTGGCCCGAATAGGATTCCGGATGCCTTAACGCAGGCGATTGAGATGCTCCCTGGGGAAATACGAGAGATTTCCAAAATGATTGTCAATATCTGGACAAATACAATGTTCCCGGTAAAAGCCTCTGAGTTAGTAGCTATGAACAAATATATTGGACAAAGGCTGACTGGAGTTACATTGACCTGGGGTGTTGCTTTAGATTCGGAATTGAACGAGGATGGGAAAGTAAAGATAACACTCATAGCCGCAAACAAATAGATTATGTTCGGAGCAATCGCTGGAGATATTATCGGTTCTGTATATGAGTTTACAGGACAGAAGCGGTATGATTTTGAAATGCTGCCGAAAGGAAGTAGATTCACTGATGACTCAGTGATGACAATAGCCGTTGCTCATTGGTTGAACCATTGCGATGAAGAGGGCAATACGGACCATAGCAACGACCATCTGATAGGATGTATGCAGACATTGGGTCATGAGTATCCTTTTGCCGGATATGGAAGTTCATTCAACTCGTGGCTATGGTGTGAGAATCCACGGCCTTACAACAGCTGGGGAAACGGAGCGGCAATGCGGGTCAGTCCTGTAGGACTTTATGCCGAGACTCTTGACGAGGCTCTTAAACTGGCGAAAATATCAGCCGAAGTCTCGCACAATCATCCAGAAGGCATCAAAGGAGCGCAGGCTGTAGCCTCGGCAGTATGGATGGCAAAGCACGGATTCTCGAAAGATGAGATACGGGATTACATAATGGCGAGATTCAGTTATGACCTTACGCGGACTGTCGATGAAATACATCCGGGATATCAATGGGATGTATCGTGCCAGGGTTCCGTGCCGGAGTCAATCATATGCTTTCTCGAAGGTAAGGACTTCGAGGATGTGGTGCGTCTTGCCGTGTCGCTTGGAGGCGATACGGATACAATGGCATGTATCGCCGGTTCGATAGCAGCCTGCATCTATCCGATTCCGGAATGGATTGAAAACGAATGTAAGAAAATCCTGCCACCACTCCTCTATAACTATATGCAGATGTTTGAAGGCTATATCGAGCATGGGCGGGATTTCAACCGGATGCTTGATTCATTGTAAAATAACAAATATAGAAGTTGTTTAAACTAATTTTTATGGTAAGATTAATAAAGATTGGCTCCATAGTCGCCGAGCTAAAGGTTGCCATAAAGTTTATACTTCTTCAGGTTCTTTATAAAACGTAAATTACTTTAAACAACTTCATATGGATATGACTTTTGAGGAATACAAAAAGGTTGCAACCAAACCCATTGAACCCTCTGGAAGTAGCGTGTTCAGAGAAAGTCGGGCTTCCACCGTCATTAAAGGATGTATATGAATTCCGGGAACAATATCGGGAACAACTTAATTTTACCGGTAACCGTTTTTCAGAGTCAGAAGCGCTGTGCAATGACAATTATCCGGAAGAAGCATATGCAGTATGTATCAATGCAGATGTTGCAAAAATCCAGGCATGGCTATTAATACCCATGTCGAATATTGAAAAATATGGAACTGACCGTTGGATATCTGAGGCAGCGACATGCCTTCTGGATTGAGAGATTGGTCGACGCGGGGATTTGGGATGCGGACAAGTTCAAGCCGGTGGAACTCGTTGTGCGGGAGCGTTGCAGCTCCTAGGTAGGGCTGTTTCATCGAAAATGGGTCAAGGTTAATGTCCGCCATCGATTGCTCGACAGAATTATCATCTATCGTCAGTCCACGGATATGTCTGTGGAAGAGATTGATGGCAATCTTGTGCATGAGATGATCCATCAATACATATTCCAGAACAATTTGCCGGACACAAGCACTCATGGTAAACTGTTCAAGGGCTTTATGCAAAGGATCAACGAGACTTTACGACAAGAGCTGAAAATATCCATATATGACGAAACTCCACCATTGAAAGGTCCCGGTACAAAAATATACAAGCTGCTATTGCTTTGGATGAAGGATGAAGAATGTTATTGCTGCAAAATAAACCGGTCTAAAGTCACTTGGTTTGTAGAATTGATAGAGCAGAATAAATTGGCAGGGAAACTTAAAGGCTATCTTCTGTGTGAGTCCAATGATACGTATTTTGATGATGTGGTTGCCTGTCGCAAGAGGCTGTGCGGTCTCCACATGACTCTTCCAGAACTCCGGGAACTATGCAAGGAATATAATATCAAAGGAATCTGACTTTTGAAGATGTAAGTAATTGATAAACTTAAACGCATATCAGATACAGGGAATTTTTTGAGCGGATTCCGCAAGTCGAGGAAGGTGAAATACGGGTAGTACGACTGATGAACCCTGAAGGACTCGCGGTACGCGGCCGTGACTCATGAATCGTTTCAAGTTAATCACTTGCTTATAGACTTAAAATAGAGTCATGGCTATAAGATTATTCCAGCTGGACTTTGGTTGGTGGAACGCCGTCGATCTTGTAGAATACAATAATGGATACGAATTGCATATTCGCTGTGCAGCATTGGATGTCCCGTCCTCCAAGATAGGCTTCGAAATCGATGTGGTCATCTAATATTTGCGGCAATCTGGAAGTATAGGGAATTTGCGGTTCTCCAATCCTTTTATCCTCGACATATACAGTAACCGTGCCATCAATAAGCTTCAGGTCGACTCTGTCGCCGGGTGTCAGTCTTGAGATGACCTTGGCTCTGTCGTAATCCAAGACGCACATGTTGACCACTTCCGCAGTGCAATCGGAATGTTCGCTAACCACACGTCGCATGATCAACATAGGTTGCAGAGGTCCTCTGTTCTGTACTTCAGGTTTCCGGTTCGAATCGGGATGCCGCTGCCCCCGTTTCCGACCTGGAATAAGCTTGAGAATCCCTGCAACCCCCAGGGCAAGAATGATAACCTCCGGTGAAAATACCCTAAACATGTTGTAATGGTTTGAAATGCATAGCTATAGACATCTGAATGCTATCGCAAATGTAGTGTAAAATCCCCAAATCTACAAATATTCAATTAAATTTTACTTTTAGAGCCGGATATGCATTGATAAGAATGCGGATAAATTTATTAACAGTTTGTGTAATTGAAAATATTTTAATATCTTTGCATGGAAAATGATGTACAGTATGTGTAAATCAATTAAACAAAGAATGTGGATATATCGTTTCAAAATAAGAAGTTCGAGAAGTTGCTGGATAATCCTTCCAAGTTGACAAGGGAGATCGGGCCTTTAAGAGCAAAACTATTCCTCAAAAGATTGGGGACTTTGATTGATGCCGAAACTCTTGAAGACGTGCGGTACGAACCAGGCAATTTTCATGAATTGAAAGCGGATAGGAAAGGTCAATGGGCATGCGACCTTGACCAACCTTACCGCTTGATATTCGAACCTCACGAAGAACCAATTCCAACTGATGACTCCGGCAGGTATGTCTGGCTGGAAATCAAGGGTGTGGAAATTCTTGAAATTACAAACTATCATGGTAAGTAAAAATATGGTGCAGACAAGACATTTTTTTGACCCTGCAAAATTACCGGTTGTTTATCACCCGGGCGAGACTTTGGATGAAAAATTGCAGGAAATGGGAATGGGGATTAAGGAATTCGCTACAAGGGTTTCCAAACCCGAAAAAACCATTATAGCAGTCTTGAAGGGAAAGAGTTCCATAACCCCCGATATGGCGGTCGCATTCGAAATGGTGACCAAGATACCGGCCAAGATGTGGCTCCGCCATCAAAGAAGCTATGATGAATACATTGCTCGCAAAAAGAGAGAGAAAACTCTTGAAGATGGATTGGCATGGGCACAGAAATTCCCTTATGAAGAGATATCAGATCTGGGCTGGTTGTCAGGCATAACCGATGCGCAAGGAGATGATAGGAATATGGTAGACACTCTATGTTCATTCTTCGCTGTCAGTTCGCCTAAGGGCTGGGAGGATTTTTATCTGAATCAACGGCTGCGTGTGGGTTTTGGCATAACGCTTGCTGAAGCTTGTGATCCCTATGCCCTTTCAGCATGGTTGCGTCAAGGTGAGATTCAGGCCGGCAAAATGGCTGTAGGTACAAAATACACGGCTAAACTTCTACGTGGTATCTTGGGGGATATTTCAGATATTAGAAAATCCGGAAACTCCAATCGTGACGAACTGTTGACATCGCTGCTTGGCAGCGCAGGAGTTAAGCTTATCTTCACAGACACCCTTTCAACAGCTCCCGTCAAAGGATGTGCAAGATATGTTTACGATACGCCATGTATTCAGCTTGCCAGGAATTTCGAGTCGGAGTCTGATTTATGGAATACGCTATTCCATGAAATTGGACACATCCTGTTGCATGGCAAGAAAGGCATATATATGGAGAATGTCAATTACGGGGACAAGGATCCACAAAAAGAAAAGGAAGCAGATGAATTTGCTTCCCATTGGTTGTGTCAATAAGATTTGGTTCTGAAATTTATTCCTTCGGTTTAAGTAACGACAGCGACAGCTCGTAAGTGTTCAGGGCTGCGAAGACCGATGTGGCGCCTATGGCCGTCCAGGCTATGAGCGTGAAATGCTCGGCCAGGGCATTCAGCATTGATTCTGCAGGCAGCGTCGGCTGCCAGTCGGCAACGATTACATTCAAGTACGGCAACGCCAGCGAGAACAGAAAGCCGACAATGAATCCGGCAACAGCCGCTAAGATCACAGCTTTCCTGCTCCGAGTCCGTGTCTCGGATACCCGCTGCTTTACCATCTCCACGGAATTCAGATTCCGTTCCAGCTTATGCATGAACTCAAAGTCCGAAGGCAGTTCCGGATTGAAATCCGAAAACAAGGATTTGAATTTATCGTCTTCCATATTTCGATTTATTGCCGGTCTGTTGATAATAATCCGCGCAGATGCTTCCGGCCACGTGACAGATGCTGCTTTATCGCATCCTGCGACACCTCCTGGATTTCCGCCGTTTCCTTGATCGAGTATCCCTCCATATAGTACAGCAGCACGGAAGTCCGCTCCTTGTCCGGAAGCCTGTTCAAGGCCTGGTACAGTTCCTGATAGGCAAAGGATGAGTCCGAGCTATCCTGCGCCGACAGTTCCCTGACATCCTCATACCCTACTGTCATGCGCTCGCCACGCTTGTGGGTAATGAATGTATTGTAGCCGATTCTGTAGATCCAGGCGTTGAATTTGCCATTATCGTTAAACGTATCGCATGCCAGGTAGGCCTTAATGTACGATTCCTGTGCCACATCGTCAGCGAGCATCGAGTCTCCGCAACACAACGCCACCAGAAAACGCCGGAACGCTTTCTGGGTGTCGTTGACATGGGATATGAACTGCTCGCGAGTCATTGGTTGTCAATCCTTAACCTGCTTGCGTGTCACGAAGTATACTACCAGGAAGCTCAGGCCAATCGCCAATGATGCTCCTCCGAACATCAACGGAATCGTAACCGGATCGGAATTGAATCCCTGCCCCGTGCAATAGGACACCAAACCGAGGATGCACAGCGCCACACCGACGAACGAGAATATGCAACCCATCAGCAGTCGCTGGTTCAATATCTCCCGGGCCGATTTCTTAGGCTTACGCATCGCTTCCGCCAGTTTGTCGGCATCGATGTTGCAGTTGGACTCTATGGCCTTGATCAGCACCTTGGCACGCTTGTTGTCGCTGTTCATCGATGCTGCGAACACTATCCCCACGATGGCTACGGGGAGTACCACGCAGATGAAAATCGGAACTAATATCTCTACTAACATATTTTATGTTTTTAATTGGTTACGTTGTCGTTTTTGAGGCGTCTCGCATAATATACGCATCCCGCCCCCGAAAGGTGACATATCCAATTAAAAAAATTAAGAAGCCTCTGTCTTGGAGGGGTGGAAGTAAGCGCTGAGCCAGCGCGAAGTTTCGGCTATGCGGCGCACGTCATCGTTCAGACGATGGGTGTAGGGAAGCGACATCAGGTAGAAGATGATGCCAGCCGGGGCAAACCACATCAGTGCCTTGCGCGCCTTCAGCGACCGGAACGGACAGTATATCCACAGCCATTCCAGCACCGGATAATGGTTCAGCCTGTCTATCACCTTCAGATCGCGGCTGTCCGACATATATTTCACCAGCTCGTCGGTCTCTTGTCCCATCACCGTGATGGGACGGCGACGGTAGGGTGCGAGCCAGTACTGGCGATAGCTCTGACGCCGTGGATACTTATGCAGCCATGCCTCCGAGCGGCGCGTCAGCATCTCCAGCCCGCTGTCGATGACTGTATGGTCCAGATCGTTGATGATGACCTCCTTTTTGGTGACCTGGCGCTTCTCCGTCAGCCCCAGGATGTGCCTGAACCAATAGCGGTACAGGTCGGCATTGAATACCGAGCTGTCGTTCATCGCCTTCCACGTGACGAAGATGCCTAACGGCAACAGAACGAACGTCGATAGCCATATTCCCGCCCATGGCTGCCAGATGCCCTCGCGCGCCATCTTGAAACCGGTGTTGTCGATTATGTAGTACACCAGGAACAGCATGATGGATATCACCATCGGAGCTCCCAGACCTCCCTTGCGGATGATGGCGCCCAACGGCGCTCCGATGAACAGGAAGATGATGCATGCCACCGACAGGGTATACTTCTTGATCAACTCGATATGGTGACGACGCAGCCGCAGTTTCTCGTCCTTCATCTGGATGGCCCGGAACTCCTGCTCGCCCTTGCGCTGCTGCTGAAGGCCGTAGGCTATGTTGAACACGCGGTCGCGCTGCGCCGGCGACAACGCCAGCAGCATCGTGTCCAGGTTCAGGCTTTTCTTCTCGGCCTTTTCCCATAGCGTATCGGTCTGTTCCGGCTCGGAAAAGCCACTGGCCATCATCGGGAACGCCTGATACCGGAATCCCTCGGCGTTACGGTTGCCTATGCTGTCCACTAAGTTCGTCAGCGAGTCGATGGACTGCTTCAGCTCCTTGACGTTCTTGCCCACATACTGGTTGCGCATACCTTCCTCGTTCAGCCGGTTGAAGTTGGCGTCGAACGGTATCAGCAGTTCCTTGTCGGCAAACGTCTCGCGGCGGAAGGGAATATTACGGGAATTGGCGTTCTGGCCACGCAGGTTCTCGAACTGTTCGCCGTTCCACAGATGAAGGTACAGGTATTGGTTGTCGGGCGTGAAGGCCAGTCTCGCCGAGTCGGCCAGCAGTATGGTGGAATTGTCGCCGTGGCTCACGTCGTAGATCATCGTGCCGTACAGCATGCCCGTTTCCTGGTTCTTCCTCTGCACGTACAGGTTGTATCCCGGTATCTGGTCGTAGAACGAGCCCTCGGGAATTTCCAGCTCGGGACTCTTCTGGCGCGCCGAGAACAGCAGTGTCCACATCTTGACCTGCGCGCGGGGCAGCACATCGTTCTGGAAGAAGAACGCCGCGACGGCGAATCCCGACACCAGTACTATCAGCGGTGCCATGACACGGAGCAGCGACACTCCGCTGGCCTTGATGGCCGTAAGCTCCGACTTCTCGCCCAGGTTGCCGAACGACATCAGCGACGCCAGCAGTATGGCCAGCGGCAACGCCATCGGAACCATCGCCAACGCGGCATAGAAGAACAGTTCCGCCAGTACCCAGAAACCGAGTCCCTTGCCGATCAGATCGTTCATGTGCATCCACAGGAACTGCATCAGCACGATGAACAGCACGATGAAGAATGTCATCGCGAACATCGGCAGAAACGATTTCAGTATGAACCGGTCGAGTCTTTTCAGCATATTCGGCGTATTGATAGGGGACACATGGTGTCGTTTATGGACATCGGGTGCCTATAATTTAACGGAGAAATCCGTCAACATTACGTTTTCGGGCTGTAAAATTAGAAATTATTGCTGAGACGTAAAAATTTTTGTAACTTTGCTTTCAGAAAAAATCCAAAAAAAGATGGAATTATTCGAAAGGTTAACCAAACAGGCGCAGGAGAATCCTCAGCGCCTGATCTTGCCGGAATCGCTTGAGCCCCGTACGCTTCAGGCCGCCGACCGCGTGATCAACAAGAAAATCGCCGAAGTTACCTTCATCGGTAACAAGGAGGAAGTTCTGAACAAGGCCTTCGAGCTGGGCCTGAGCAGCATCGAGAAGGCGAATTTTGTCGACCCTGCCGATGCCGAGGCTGTGGAGCCCTACGCCGTTCTGCTGGCTGAATTGCGCAAGAAGAAGGGTATGACACTGGAGGAGGCCCGCAAGCAGGCCGCCAATCCTCTCTATCTGGGTTGTCTCATGATCAAGGCCGGAAACGGCGACGCCATGGTGGCCGGTGCACTAAGCCCCACAAGCCATGTGCTTCGCGCTGCCTTCCAGGTCCTTAAGACCAAGCCCGGTGTCAATGTGGTAAGCGGCGCCTTCATCATGCTTCTCCCCAAGGATGTTCCCTTCGGAGAGGACCATATGCTGATTTTCGCCGACTGCGCCGTCGTGCCCGATCCTACCGCCGAAGAACTCGCTCAGATCGCTATCGAGACCGCCCGCACCACACGTAACATCGCCGGTCTGGATCCAGTTGTGGCGATGTGCTCCTTCTCAACCAAGGGCAGCGCCAGCCATGAGCGTGTCGACAAGGTCATCGAGGCCACGAAGATCGCTCAGCACATCGATCCGAACCTGAAACTGGACGGCGAGCTCCAGAGCGATGCCGCCATCGTTCCTAAGATCGGCGCAATGAAGGCTCCAGGCAGTAAAGTGGCCGGGCATGCCAATACCCTCATCTTCCCCAGCCTCGAGACCGGTAACATCGCCTACAAGCTGGTTCAGCGTCTCAGCGGCGCCGGTGCCGTCGGCCCCATCCTGCAGGGCCTGGCCGCTCCCGTCAACGACCTGAGCCGTGGCGCAACCGTCGAGGATATCGTGAATACAATCATCGTTACATGTAATCAAGCAATAGGCGACAAGAAATGAAGATCCTGGTTCTGAACAACGGATCAAGCTCCGTTAAGTACAAGCTGATAGATTCCGCCGACAAGAAGGTCCTGGCCGAAGGCGGAGTGGAGAAGATCGGTCTGGCCGACAGCTTCCTGAAGTTCAAGCGTCCCGATGGCTCCAAGGAGATCATCGAGGTGTCCATGCCCGACCACAAGGAGGCCATCCGTCAGGTGTTCAAGGTCCTGACCGACCCGAAGGAAGGTGTCATCAAGGATCTGGCCGAAATCGACGCCATTGGACACCGCGTGGTGCACGGCATGGAATATTTCAACAAGTCCGTGCTAATCACTCCCGACGTGATCGAGAAGGTCAAGGAGTGCTATCCCGTCGCTCCGCTTCATAATCCCGCCAACATCATCGGTATCGAGGCCGTTCAGGAACTGATGCCCGGCACCCCGAACGTGGCTGTGTTCGACACCGCGTTCCACCAGACCATGCCGGCCAAGGCCTACATGTACGCCCTGCCTTACGAGGATTACACCAAGTACGGAATCCGTCGTTACGGCTTCCACGGCACCAGCCATCGCTACGTGTCGAAGCGCGTCTGCGAGTTCCTGGGAGTCCCCTACGACAAGCAGCGCATCATCACCTGCCACATCGGTAACGGCGGCAGCATCACGGCCATCAAGGACGGCAAGAGCGTCGACACCTCGATGGGTCTGACTCCGACCGAGGGCCTGATGATGGGTACACGCGTCGGTGACGTGGATCCAGGTGCGTTGGTTTACCTGATGCAGCGTCGCGGCATCGGTGCCGAGGAACTGCAGCGCATCATCAACAAGGAGAGCGGCGTGCTGGGCGTTTCCGGAATCAGCAACGACATGCGCGACATCGAGGCCGGTATCGAGGCCGGCAACGAGCGTGCCAAGACCGCCATGGAGATGTACGAGTACCGCATCCTGAAATACATCGGTGCCTATGCGGCTGTACTGGACGGCGTGGACATCATCGTGTTCACCGGCGGTGTGGGCGAGAACCAGACCAAGACCCGTGCCAACATCTGCAGGCATCTGGACTATATGGGTGTCACATTCGACGACGAGGCCAACAAGGTCCGTGGCGAGGAGGTTGTAATCTCCGCTCCCGACTCCAAGGTGAAGGTTGTGGTAATACCTACCGATGAGGAGATGATGATTGCCGAGGATACGGCCGAGATCGTTTCTAAACTCTAAATGTACGTTTCGCTCATGGTGCTTGATATAGTGTATTGGAATGCCGACCCGGTCCTGTTCTCGCTCGGCCCGATTGCGGTTCGGTGGTATAGCCTGATGTTTGCCATCGGTTTCACGGTCGGTTACATGATTGTGGAGAAGATGTTCCGGCATGAGGGCGCTCCGGAGCGCTGGCTGGGTATACTGCTGGCGTACCTGGTGGTTGCCACGATTGTCGGTGCTCGTCTCGGTCATGTCTTTTTCTACGAATGGGACTACTATTCCAAGCATCTTGGCGAGATTCCGAAGATATGGAACGGAGGACTGGCGAGTCACGGGGGCACCATTGCCCTCATGATCGCCCTGTTCCTCTTCTCATGGTTCGTGTCGCATAAGCCTGCTTCCTGGGTCTACGACAAGGTGGTGATTCCCATCGCACTGGTCGGAGGCCTGATCCGCCTGGGCAATCTGATGAACAGTGAGATCTACGGTTCTCCAACCGATCTGCCCTGGGGATTCGTGTTCCTGCGTAACGGCGAGACCGTACCGATGCATCCTACGCAGCTTTACGAGGCATTGTGTTACTTCGCTCTGTTCGGACTGCTGATGTGGATGTACTGGAAGAGGAATGCAGAGGAGCGTCCTTGGCTGATTACGGGGATATTCTTCATCGGAATTTTTCTACCCAGGTTCTTGATCGAGTATGTCAAGAACGTGCAGGTGGAGTCCGAGTATGACATGATTGCCAGGTATGGAATGAACATTGGTCAGATGCTCTCCATCCCGTTCATACTGCTGGGTGTATTCCTTGTGGTATGGGCCATGACCCATCCCAAGGTTCATTTCTCGTTCCCCAACCGCTTCCCCGACGATTCCAAGGACAAGAGAAAGAAATGACCATCTATATATGACCAGAAAGCAAACTTCAATTATACTCGCAATGGCAACTGTAATTCAGCTGCCATTGTTGTTTATCGGCATCGACCTGGCCGATACCGGCCAGTATATGACTTTTTACGAACAGATATTCGAGGCGCCTGAAAGCGTGGAATATCATTTCATGTATTACCTCTCCGGGGTGGTTGGAGGACTCTGGAATATGGCGTGGCCGGGAATATTGTCCATCCGGGTCTTGGCGTTGCTGTGCAATCTGTGGGTGGTATGGGTGTTGACTCGTATCATGCCGGACTGGCGCCCTGTCGTTTTGGCTGTGGCTATGGTTCTGTTCGGGAACTATGTCTCGCCCATGGCATTCTACTACGATACGTTGACCGTTACTCTGGCGGTTACGGGCCTATGGTTCATCCTGAAAAGTAGGGTTGGATCATGGATATGGCCGCTTCTCGCAGGCATGGTTATGGGTGTGAATGTGTTCAGCCGCGTTTCAAATCTTGCCGGTTTTGGGTATGTGCTCTTCTTTTTCATCGCGGCAATCTGGCGGGGCAGGCGCATGATGTTTGGAGGTGTATGGTTTATCGTAGGCTGGCTCTTCGGTATGGGATTGGGCATGCTGATGATGGCGGCATTGGGCCATGTGCAGGTGTTCATGCATGGAATGCAGGAACTGGTTGACGTGGCGGATTCGACGGGCGACGAGGCTACGCACGGTTTGGCGAATCTGGCCATGGCTCAGCTCAGGGCCTGGTGGCGCGTGTTTAAGTTCGCTTGTGTCGCGTCGTTGCTGTTGCTTGTGTTCCTGTGGCTGAAACGTCACCGGCGCCCGGGATGGCTCCGCGTCGTTTTGATGCTGCTGGTTGCTGGGGCCGGTCTATATGTGATGTATCGGTCCAGTCCGATTACTGTCGCTGCGGCTGTGGGAGTCGTCGGCTGTATGGCTGCGTTGTGCAATAGCCGTGACAGTCGGATATGGGACAGGTCTGTCGCGGGATTGTTGATGGTATTCATTGTCCCTCTTGGTGCTGACGGGGGAATCTACAATAATGGAACTATCGCCACGTGGCTCGCTTTAACGGTGGCGATGGATTATTTCGTGAATGCGAGGGATACGAAGGGTGAATTCCTGGTGCCTGGTTTTACTGCCGCTTCGGTATTTACAATCGCGTATGTTGCGCTGATTTTGTTCAATACTGCCAGGAACGGAGTGTATTTCGATGATTCTAATTTAGGTGATGAGTTTGCAGACGTATCTGGTGAAACCGTATATACTTCAATACTGCGACAGCGGGTCATCGACGACATGGTGACCGAATTGAACCGTTTTGTACAACCTGGAGATACGTTGATGGTATATGGAACGGCTCCCATGTTGAATTACCTGACGCATACAAGGCCATGGATTGGAACATCATGGCCCGAAGTCACTACGCGCTCATATTTGTCAAGGCGTATCGCTGCTGCCGAAGGGCACCCAGTAATCGCAATCGTGAAGTTCAATACCATAGGTCCGGAGTTCGGTATCCCTTCCGATGATTTTGCCCATGGAGGAGGTAATCAGACTTTCTTTCATAATCGTGGAAAGTCAGCGGTGGTCTACGATTTCCTTGAGTCACATGGCTACTGTAAAGTGTATGATGGCGAATATATGGTGATTTACAGATAATGCAGCGAGGCCGCATTCCGGATGGAAGCCGGCCTCGCTGTTTAGGGGGAGATGAGGGGAGACTCCGTTCTATGCGGGGTCTCAGAACTTGAATTGCAGACGCAGGTTGATCATGTTGACGTGACGGTCCGGGCATACGGAACTGCCGTGGACGTAGCTGTAACGGTAGCCTAAGCGTGCCAGCAGATATTTGTTGAAGTAATAGTTCAGTGTAACGGAGTAATCGTTGCTGATGCCCCCCCCGGATATCCTTGTAGTTGCCGTTGACATAATCATAGCCGGCCACAACTTCCAGTGTCTTGGCTCCCGGTGTGGCGATGCCGGCGTCTCCCATGGAGTATTTGTACTGGGACTCTCCCAGAATCAGGCAGCGGAGCCATGCGTAGCATCCCTGTGCCTGATAGTGGGGCATACCCACGCGGTTCACGTTCATATAGTAGTACTGTGATTCCAGTGCCACGCGGTCTTTGCTCAGTACCAGCTCCGGCGAGAGCTTGAACTGGTTGCCGGCGTTGTCGACGGTGGCGCCAAGCATCTTGACCTTGACTACGCGGGTGGGGAAGTTGGATCCGAAGGTGAACGACCCTGGTTGTGACACACCGTCGGCGTTGCGCTTGTGCGTGGGACTCTGGTACCATGCGCTGATACCCACCTGGGCTATCTTCCCTGTCTCGGCGAACGGACGCCATACGAAACGTCCCAGACCCCCCACGCTGATGCGCGTGATCTTGTCCTCCGTGATGTTGGCGCTGTTACCGAATACGGCGCTGACGCCCATGAAGAAGTGCGGCTTGCTCAGATTGTACATGATGCCTAAGTTACGTCCTGTTCCTGCCACATAGTTGTCGATCGCAGGCGCCTCCATGGCGCACTTGAACGAGCTGGAGGTCGAGGCCTGAAGTCCGAACTGATGCACGAAGTATCCTACCCGGAGCAGATTCTCCGGATCGAACTTGTACTGGATGAACACATCCTTCATGCTGAGCTTGAAGTAACCGAAGCCGACGTCGATCTTGCCGCTCCAGTTGCCGTAAGCGGCGCTGACGCCTACGCGGATGTCCGGAAGCGCCACACCGTCGGTGAAACCATTGCCGTCAGGAAAATATACCGCTCCGTCCGCGAGGATGCGGCCGATGGGCTTTATGCTGAACTTAGGCTTCTCGGAAGTCACTGTTGACTGTGCCACTATCTCTGCGGGTGCGGTTGCTATGGTTTGATTATCGGTTACAGTAGCGGCCTCTGTTGCGGCCGGCTCCTCGGAGGTGACGGGGTTCTCCGCTTCGCTTGCGTATAAGGGAGCCGTCATAAGACCGCATAATGCGATGATACTGAGTATGTGAGTTCTCATAAGCTTCATTAAATTATACATGCTTGACGGGTGTCAATGCATGCTCGGTTAAACTGGTGAAGCAACAAGATTACATTTATGCAACATCCCTCGATTTGAAAAAGTTTATTTTTTTAACATTTCCATTCCCGATGCTGAATGTTGTTTCAAAAATATTTAATTTTTGTAAAACTAAATTCCATTACCGCTGTTCTAAATGTAAGCAACACGGATTACAGGGGCATTCTGCCCAACACCTTTTGTTACACCTTAATTATAACCGTACCAGTAGTATGAAAAGCAGAACAACATTTCTCTGTATGGCATTGATAGCATCGTTGTCGATACCGGTCTTGTGCAACGCCCAGGCGCAGCGCAGCAAGGCATTCAAGGATAAATACAAACTTCAGGAGGCTGTGGTGCTGAGCCGTCACAACATCCGGGCCCCTCTGTCCGACTCCAAGAGCGCATTGGGACGCATGACTCCGCACAAATGGCATAAATGGGGCGCTGGTAAATCCGAGCTGACCAGTCGTGGAGGAGCTCTGGAGACCATGATGGGTCAGTATTTCCGCAACTGGGCTGTTGATGCCGGCCTGTTCCCCGAGAATTGTCTCCCCACGGCCAATGATATTAATGTCATCGCAAATTCAATGCAGCGTTGCATAGCTACCGCTCAGTATTTCACCTCTGGTTTCATGCCAGTGGGCGGTGTCGAGGTAAATCATCGTTTCAATCCGAGCCAGATGGATCCTCTGTTCAATCCTCAGCTCACCAAGGCCGGTCCTAAGTTCAAAGAGGAGGCTCGTCGCCAGATGCACGCCAAGGGCGGCAAGAAGGGTATGCGCGGTGTCAACGAGAAGCTTGAGCCCAACTACAAGCTCATGAACAAGGTGCTTGACCTGGACAAGAGCCAGATGGCGGCCGATAAGGATCCCGCTTTGCAGGGTCTGCAGAATTATGATACCGAAATCGTTCTGGAACAGTGGCAGGAGCCGCACTTCAAGAAAGGTTCGGCCATACAGGACTACAATGGCGCCAGCGATGCCATGATTCTGCAGTATTACGAGACTCCTGACACATTGGCAGCTACTTTCGGTCATGACCTGAGCCGTAGAGATGTCGAGAAGCTCGCTCAGATCAAGGATACATACCAGGATATCCTGTTCACGGCTCCTATAGTGGCTAAGAATGTCGCCAATCCTCTGATTCAGTATATGTACGATGAGTTGCGTGCCCCCAACCGCAAGTTCACGTTCCTCGTTGGCCACGACAGTAATATCGGCTCAGTCGCCACCGCTCTGGGTGTCGAGGATTACGAACTGCCCGGAACCATCGAGAAGAAGACCCCGATTGGCTGCAAGCTGGTTGTCGAGAAGTTCGTTGATGCCGACGGACAGGAATATGCCGATGTCAATCTGGTCTATCAGTCGGTGGATCAGCTGCGCAATATGGAGCTCCTGAGCCTTGACAATCCTCCAATGATTTATCCTTTGACACTCAAGGGTCTGGAGAAGAATGCCGACGGACTGTATAAGCTGGCCGATGTCGAGGCCCGCTTTGCCGAGGCCCTCGCGGCCTACGATGCCATGGATTGATATTTGAAACACCTGATATGATCGCCGGACTGCCCTGAGGCAGCCCGGCGCTTTTGTCGATGTCGACTTGCCTTATTTGCGGATCTTGCGCTGCCACAGGAATATCAATCCTATCACTGTCAGCGTCAGTACCTCGGAGACCGGTATGGCCAGCCATAGTCCCGGGACTCCAAGCAACCTAGGCAGTATGAAGAATCCCGGTATCATGAACACCACTCCGCGTAGCAGCATATAGCAGATGGAGCGGTTGGCCTGCTCGCAGCTCTGGTAGTAACCGATGAACGTGATGTTCAGCGCGAAGGACAGGGCGCATGTGCCCAGCAGTGGAAGTCCCTGTCGGGCCAGTGAATATGAATGCTCGGACGAATCGAGGAAGATTCCGGCCAGCGCCGGCGAACCCACCCACATGCCCAAGGATATGGCAAGTCCGCAGATGCACGCGGTGGTCAGCGCTATCCTCAGTGCCTGACGTACCCGCTCCTTATTCCCGGCGCCGTAATTATAGCTAATGATTGGCTGTGACGACTGGGCCACCGCATTGCTGATCGAGAATATCAACGGGAACAGATAGCACCCGACGCTGTAGGCCGCTACTCCGGCTTCGCCAAGATAGTCCAGAAAGGTGTAGTTGCCCGTTACCATCGTTATGCCAAGAGCCAGCTCGGCGATGAAGGTGGCGAGTCCGATCTTGACCATATATCCAACGTTGCGTAGCGAAAGCTTCAGCGATTTGACCGTTATCTTGAGTCGATAGAATCTCAGCTTGTCTGAAAAGAATATGAAATAACCTAACACCATCAGTCCCGCCACTATGCAGCTCAGTGACGTCGCGATCGACGCTCCCTTGATGCCCATGCCGAGAGGATACACCATATACCAGTCCAGAAATATGTTGAGTACGGCCGCAACTACCTGGACGGACATCGCGTACTTGGGCGATCCGTCAAGGCGTATCAGCATCATGCCGGCGCATTGCAGATAGAAGAACACAAGGCCCGGCAGCAACCACAGCAGGTAGTCGGTGGCGTATTGTTCCAGTGCCTCGCTGCAACCCAAGGCATACAGCACCGGCCTGGTGAACAACAGTGAAGCCAGTATGACGAGTCCGAATATCACGGCTCCGGCTATGTAGGCTTGGGTCATGATTATGCGCGCCGCCTTGACGTTTCCCTCGGACAGCCGTATGCCTCCGATTACGGAGGCGCCGATGCCGAACATCAGTCCGATGCCGGTGCATACCAGGAACAGCGGCGCTACGATGTTGATGGCGGCAAGCGCGTTGCTCCCCACTCCGTGGCCAACGAACATGCCGTCGCAGATATTCAGCACAGAGTTGAACAGCATGCCGACCAATGTGGGGAAGAACATGCTGCGGAACAGACTGTCGATCTTGCCGTTCCCGAAATCAAGTTTGTCTCTATTCATTTTACTGTCAGTCGTCTGGGAGTTGTTTTGATACCTGCTTTGCAAATCGGCTGCAAAGTTAGTCATTAATTCCATCCGAAAGGAGGGCTAAAACATTATAAAGGTGGTACTTTTTATAACAAATCTTGCATATATGGTTAAATTATGGTAATTTTACACACATGAAAGCCTGTAAACCTTATGTATACGAGATTCTGGATGTCTCGACGTGGCGATGCGGACAGCCATTGACGCTGGACGGATGTATTATTATGTTGTGTCTGGATGGTTCGGCGCGGATTTCCATCAGTTCACGGATATTCGCCGTAAAGCCATACCGTTTGGCGTTCATTACATTCGACAGGGTTGCGGTTCCATTGGAGGTCTCGAACGATTTCAATGCCGCATGCCTGCGTATCGGCTTCAATGAGACACAGGATCTTTTCTTCCTCGTCACCTCTAACAGGTTCTGGGAGTTTATGCTGGAATCTCCGGTTTTTTCAATCCCTTTTGCATCACGAGATATAATTTCAAACTGGTTCCGCATGTTGCAATGGATACAGCATAACTGTGCCGAGGCCATTGTCGATAAAACGTTTCATAACGAGACCGAGAATTTCATGCATATCATGGCCGACCAGATCGAGCGTCGTCTGGGACAGCTTGGATCAAATCCGGCCAAGAACCGTGCCTGGATTATGGCCAACGATTTTATTGCATTGTTGACACGGC
Organism: Bacteroidales bacterium; assembly: GCA_019416425.1. GTDB lineage: Bacteria > Bacteroidota > Bacteroidia > Bacteroidales > Muribaculaceae > Lepagella. The sequence goes on along the minus strand of DXXK01000064.1, from coordinate 35,877 downwards.
ATTATGCCAGGCATCACGATGTGGCGTATTATGCCGGCAGGCTCAACATCACGCCCAATTATCTTAACATCATCAACCGGAAATATTTCGGAACAACCGCCAAGGAGCAGATCAACATCCAGATTGGACTCGTGGTCAAGAACCTGCTTGACACAACCGATCTGACGGTACGTGAGATCTCCGAGCGCCTTCACTACGAAGACCCATCGTATCTGTGCCGCATCTTCAAGAAGCAGTCCGGCATGACCCCGCTACAGTACCGCAACCGCCTCCGCGACTGACTGCTGTTTTATCGTATGGCAGGATGGAATTCGAATGTGGGGTTGTCTGCTCCTCGGCTGCGGTAGGGGATATGCCTAACTAAGCAATAATTCCCGGACATCCTCTCTGACAATCCACTCGCCAGTCTTGTTGGACCCCTTTCGGATTACCAAACCTTCGTGTTTTGCTTTTCCGATGATCTTTTGAACACCAATTCTTGATAGTCCAATGATTTTTGCAACTTTATCAAGTGTCATATGGGAATTCTTAGATAAAAGATACAATACTTTATCTCTGTTAGAATCGATTGCTTGAATATCTTTAATCGTTTTCAGGGTTTTGTTAGCGGCATCGTAAGCTCCGTAATGAAATTCTGGGACCGATTCCTCTGCTTTCATAAATGTTTCTTCAAGGTCTCCCGATGCGTAGCCTGTTACTGTCTCGCTGGTTTCATATGGACTCCATTCTAATCCATGATTGTATAGCAGCCTCATCGCTTCAATATCCGGCTGTTGTCCTCCAAAATCAAGAGTGAGAGTTGTTCGGTCAATTCCTCCTGAGGTGGTTACTTCTAATTTAGGTGTTTTATGGTAAACGTTCTGCCAGGTCTTGAATATTCCCTGCAAACCGCTGCCGGCTCGCTCGCCATATTCCACCATAGCAAGCATTTTCATCATGACGCCATTGCGTGGATCGGATGCGCTGTCCTGCAATGCCTCGTTCAAGGATACGCGCATGCTGCCCGGATTGGCGAACATGAAACCTTCGGAACCTTTTTTGATTACTATTCCTCTTCGTCCGTAGTAATCGGCATTGGCAAGCATGTTGACCGTTGCCTCCCGCACTGTCTTGTGTAGGGGTGTGTCTTCGTCCCGCTGGTTTCCCTTGAACATAAACGGGACTTTCAGGTCGGATTGTAGTCTGGGAATTACTTTTAGGATGAAGTCGAATACGTTGCCGCTCCAGTCTCCTGTTTGCGAGGTAATTCGGTCAGTCCATCGGGCATAAATACCATTGCTGCGGTTTTCTTGGTAATCAAGAAAGTAATTGGGAAATACAGTAACGATTTCATATTCATATCCGAACATCAGCAGTCCGGCAGCTGTTGGATGAAATTTGCCGGTATCCTTATCCTCGCGCAACGCTCCGATACGTCGAAGAAACATTATGTCATCCTCATGGTTCCACAAATGATTCTGCCTGATGAGCCTAAAGATGTTCCTGTAAGACTTTACAGTCTCTGGACAGAAGACTGATATGTTTAAATCTGTCAAGAGTTTGTTGTCGTCGGTCACTAATGCGGAATCGCGCATCATTAGAGAGACTTCATCGAGCGAGCAGTGATAGTCTCCCTCGAAGTTTCGGCGGTAGGTGCCTGTGCGTGGATCTGAACCGACATATATCGGTCGTGATGTGCGCTCGGCGCGGGGCACATGAATTACGATTACGTCCTTGCCTTCAAGACTGTCTGTATAGGCCATGCTGTCTGTCAGAATGTTGCTGCTGACTTTCTGTCTGTTGTTGATGGCGTTCCAGAAATCCTTAAGAGTTTTATGTGCATCATTTAGTCCTTCTACTACAAGTCTGCCATGTTCCTTTTCATTGACGCCCAATATGATTACGCCTCCGTCGCTGTTGGCGAAGGCGGAATAGGACTCCCATAAGGAATTCGGCAGTCCTCCTTTAGCTGATTTGACTTCAAGATTGCCATTTTCTTTGTATGTTGTCAGTTTGTCGAGACTGAAGGTTTTGGGTGCTGTCATTTTTGTATAACGTGGCTGTGGTATATATTATAACGTTGTTGTTGTATATTTTATTGTTTACTTTATGGATAAATTAATGTGTTTTTTGTATAGATTTAATATGTGAGGCTTTTTCTGTTTGGCATTCTTATCTGAATTGGGTGTTTGCAGTATATGTTACGCGCTTTTATTGTATATTAGCGTCTTTTATTATATACTGGTGTTTGTGTTGTATATCATATTGGTCTTATTGTTTACATATGGCTTCTATATGTTGATTTGGTTGTGCTGTCTCCATAAATCGCAAAATCGCATCAAGAGTCCCTGGGATATGTACGGAATCTATCATGCCGTACATATCAAAATTCTTGGCTTGGTTTCAGGATTTTTTGTTAATTTTGTGGATGAAACATTATAGTTGTATACTTATTTGCGCGAATGAAAAAGATGGGTATAGTGTTGATAGTAATTGGAATCGCTATTGCCTTGACGGGCTTAGTGATGGTCGCACATCAATCTGAAAACAAGGAGACGGTGGTTGATGTGGCAACTCCGCGGAACGATTATGCTGTTGGCAAGACCGTTGAATCTGTTCCCGTCTCCCACCCTGTTCCCGTTGCGAAATCTCATATGAAATCTGATTCGGAGCAGGATCCTCATAACGATGCTCCGGACACAGAACCTTTAAAAGAAAAAGAGGAGGAGAAGACTCTTAGGGACCCTAAGGAAGTTGGGAATGCCTTTGAGAATTTTGTGGCGAATTTTTTCACTGACCGTTCTACCTTTAAGGTGTTGGAATGGAATCAGGGAACAACTTCATCCCAGGGCGTTTATGCCGAGCATGACAAGAATCCTGATTTCCGCATTAATCAGTCGTTCCGCAAATCCGGTCTTGAATATTGGGTTGAATGTAAATACCGTTCACGGAATGAGGATGGTCACATCTTGATTAAGAAGTACCAGCTCAATCGGTATCGCTCCATTCAACGGTCGTCCCATATCAAGATCTTTGTGGCTATCGGTGTCGGCGGCAAGCCTGGCAATCCTGATGAACTGTATATCGTGCCTCTTGATTCGATTAAGGACGAGGCAACAATGCTTGATGACATAGGGCGTTTCAAGGTAAGCAAGAACGGAAAGGCATTTGCTGACTATATCCGCAATTATTTTGAGAATCACGTTTTCAAAAAGACTCCTATGTAAACTTGCTTCTAAACGATATTAATACGCATTGTTTTCGTTTTAAATGTATTACAGTCTGACCTCTGAGTTATAGCACCTGTTCCCGGAACAGACGGTCGAAGGTGGCTTCGGGATTGGATGTGAGGCCGGGGTGGGGGCGCGACGTGGACAGGCAGGCGCTCTTTACCGCCGACAGCCAGCGGAAGCGTTCCTCAACCGGCAGCTCCGCCATCGGTCCGGCGGCACGGTCGCCCGACGCGACATTTACAAAACCGGCCAACTGCCGCTCAATCTCCCCGATGGTATGGGAGCAGTTGAATACCGACAGTTTTGCCGGGTCCAGATGTATCTGCGCCTTGATCCATTTCAGCCGCTTGCACATCATAAGCAGACCGACATTCACGAATTCCTCTCGCTCCACACGCGGCACATAACGTATCACCGCATATTCGTACACATGCTGCTCTTCCATTATCTTGCTTTTTGGGCAGCGACGGCTGCGTTAACGAATATGCCGGGGTTCGCAAGCCGAGTCGTCAGGAACTTCTTGTACGCGTCGCGGATGGCCGTAGGTGTCAGGTCAGTGTCCTCCCAGTGAAGCCACTCGTCAGGAACGGCATCGACTATCTTGCATAATGTTCGCGGTGTGATTCGCTGGCGCAATTCCTTGTCTGCCTGCTGCAGCATGGTTGCCCGATGCAGCAACGCATGGTCCTTGATGTAGGGGAAGGGCGACATGGCGGCCTTTTCCGGATCGCTCCAGGCATGATGGAATATGAAGGATGCCCCGTGGTCGATCAGCCACAGCTCATGGTTCCATATCAGCATGTTGGTATTGCGGACCGTGCGGTCCACATTAGTCAGGAATGCATCGAGCCAGACCAGTTTCGAGGCCGTCAACGCATCGACATCATTGACGTACGGATCCATGGTCATGGCCCCCGACAGGAAATGAAGGCCTAAGTTCAGGCCCTGGCTATTCTTCAGCAAGTCCTGGATTTCCTCGTCGCCTTCCGAACGGCCGAAATCCTCGTTGATGTCGAGGAACACCACTTCCGGCACACGGAATCCCAGCGCCCGGGCAACCTCGCTGCCTATAAACTCGGCAATCAACGCCTTGGCGCCATGACCCGCTCCACGAAACTTCACCACATACTTAAAGCCGTCGGCAGCCTCGGCCAATGCCGGCAACGAGCCGCCCTCGCGCAACGGGGTTATATACCGTGTCAACCTCTCTCTTCTGATCTCCATATTCATATAACACCCATTGCCCCTGATTTATTTCTGTTGAAGATGTTTCCTATTTCCATTCAATTTTTACTGACTTCATCGTTGCATCACCCGACATCACTCTCCAAATTAGCTATCTTCTGAAATTGGTCATAAGATATCTCAATCGTCAGGTTGACTCATGGGGCGCGCAAAGCCGCAAAGAGGGTCATTGGATGATGAAGCTTCAACTCCGCCTTCCGGAGTGTCGCCGTTCCCGCCAAGACCGCGATGGAATCAGGACTCCCGACGCCAAGGACGCCAAGCCATCCGGACGGCTTAGCGACTTCCGCGTCCGGGTTATCCATAACCCACCGAGAGCTTGGCGCAGGCAAGGAAGTTCGTCAGACCTCATGCCGCACCGACATCCCTTGCAGCCTTTTGACAGCAATGCGGAGCCCTTTGCGGCTTTGCGCGCCACCACACGTGCCTATTAAGGATTATTTCGGTTGAAGTTAGCCACTATTGTTTTCTATATTCTAAAAAATTTGTAACTTTGTAGAAGAGATACGACGATATCCTAACAAATTACGCAACCCGCTTATCCTTAAAGACCTATGAAAGTTCTTCACACATCCGACTGGCATCTCGGTGCAATGCTTTATGGCCACGACCGCTCGGTCGATCAGAAATATATGCTCAATCAGATCGCTGATGTCGTCAAGAAGGAGATGCCGGATGTGGTCCTGGTCTGCGGCGATGTGTTCGACAACGGAAATCCTTCCGCCTCCTCGCAGGCCATGCTGGACCAGGCTTTGATGAACATCCATAGAAACGGCGGTGATGACATGTCGATCATCCTTACCTCTGGCAACCACGACTCGCCATCACGCCACGTAGCCTTCCGGGCAGTATATTCCGAGGTCGGCGTCCACACGGTCAGTTCCTCTATGATAACTTCCGATTCGTCGGTTGATGATCTCTATGACCAGTTGGTCTTCACGATTCCCGGCAAAGGAATAGTCGTGGCGGTGCCATATATCAATCAGCGCAATCTCCCCGGGGATTTCTATCCCCGAATCCTTCAGGAAGTGAAGGACCGTAATGCCGACTGTCTGCCGGTGGTGATGATGGCGCATCTCACAGTGGCGGACTCTCGCTTTCAGGGTCATGAGAACAGCGACGGCAGGATTGTCGGCGGCATCGAAAGCGTGGATATGGACGCACTCGGCACAGGATATGACTATCTCGCCCTTGGCCACATACACTGTCCGCAGCAGTGGAATCGGGGCTCGGCGATCATTCGTTACAGCGGCACTCCATGCGCCATCAGCTTCGATGAGGATTACGTTCATTCGGTGACTGTTGCTGATATCCCTGAAACCGGCAAGTGCCTGGTGAAGGAGATCGCACTTGCGCCGCAGACTCCGCTGGTTACTCTCGGTGGCGCTGACGGCGTGACCGAAGATGAGCTATTGGCGATATTGAGGGACACAGATTCCGACACCGGGGCTCCGGTGGTTCCCAAGGGTGCATATCTGCGCTTCAATCTTGGACTTGCGGAAGGACAACTGTATCCCGACACCGCTACAGCGGCGCACTTGGCGGATGCCTGCGGCCGACTTGGATACACCTATTGCCTTCTTAATCCAATCCGCCATCTGAGCGATTCGGACCAGGAAGGCTTCCGGCATATGACGGTAAGCGACATCCGCAACATTTCCCCGATTGCTTTGGCTAAGGAATACGTGGAGAAGAAGGGCGGCGGCTGGACTGACGACCTCGAGTCGCTCCTCCAGGAGGCTATCACCCGACTTGACAATGAATAAGTTGTAACGAGGCCGAAAGTCATAATTCTATTAAACCATGAAACTGAAAAAACTCGAAATAAAGAATATAGCTTCCTTCCAGGATGCGGTTATAGATTTTGACTACATTCCGCTCAAGAATGCGGATCTGGTGCTGATCAACGGAGAGACCGGCTCCGGGAAGTCCACCATTCTCGATGCCATCTGTCTGGCGTTATACGCCGACACGCCACGTCTGCATAATACCGTGACCCAGGTCGGTAAAGATGAAATGCCCGAAGGAATTTCGTTCGACGACCCACGACGGCTGCTGCGGACCAATACCGGCAGCGGTTATGTGAAGCTGAGTTTTGAAGCGGACGGTAAGGACTGGCTGGCCGAATGGGGTGTGCGCCGTGCCCGCGACAAAGCCACCGGCGCGCTTCAGAGTAAAAACTGGACGCTGACGGATCTGTCCTCAAACAAGGTCATATCCAAGGACGCCGAAATTAGATCAACCATTTCCCGCCTGACAGGGTTGGATTTCACCCAGTTCTGCCGCACCACGATGCTGTCACAGGGTGAATTCGCGGCATTCCTGAAAAGCAAGCCAGATGAAAAGGCTGCGATCCTGCAGAAAATCACAGGTGTAGACCGGTTCCAGCGAATCGGCATCAAGATCTACGCCATCACCTCCGAAAAGAAACAGATTCTGGATAAAATCGAAAGTCAGAAAAAAGCTCTTGAGAGCGAGGAAATGACTCCCGAGAAGCGGCAGAGTCTGGAGGAGGAGAGGACGATGCATGAGCAAAAAGCGAAAGAGGCGGAGGCAGTAAAGGAGCGGCTGCAATCTGCCCAGAAATGGGTTGACGATGAGGCTAAAGTGTGCTTCCGCCTGGCTAAGATGCAGAAGGATCTGGCTCAGGCCGAGACTGCTCTGAAATCCGAGGATGTGGCCAATGCCTCGGAACAAGTCTCCGTTTATGACAGCACCGGTGACGTCCGCGCTGTCATTGCCGCTCTTGCCAAATCTGAAAAGGATGAGGCCGAGGCTCGGAAGGAGATCAACGGCCTGCAACCCACTTTCACCGCATTGTCGGGTGCGTTGCAGATCTTGCAGCATGATGTCTCGGCTACCGAAACTAAACTAAATGACATCAAACGGGGTATAGATGAGCAAGCGGAACTGAAGGACATCTTCGACAGCGAATCCGTCATTGACGGTGAATGCCAGAATCTTGCCGGATGGCAGAAAGAGATCGCTGTCAAAAAGAAGAAGCTTGATGCTTCGGAAGCTGACATCCGGGACAATATCCTACCAGAGATTAAAAAACTGTCTGAAAGTATCCAGAATATAACCGATAAGAAACAGAATCTACAGGATCAGTTGAAATCCCGCGAGGAAGCCTTCGAAGCCCTCGACCTCCCCGGGAAACGCAAGCTCAAGGATGACCTTGTTTCGGAGGGGCGCCGTTTGTCGGCGGTCACAGCCACAGTCGAGCGGCTGGAGACATGCGACCGCGAGATCAATAAACTCCGGGAGAACATCGCAGCTACAGATGAAATCATAACCAATACGTCAAACCTGCTGGATGAGGACCAACAGGCGGTGGCCACCGCCAAGGAGGTTCTTGACACGCAACAGGAAGCCTTCGACTCCGCGCAGCTGGCCGCAGGAAAATCGGCACAGGAAATCCGTGCCAGACTGAAAATCGGTGATGTGTGCCCTGTCTGCGGCCATGACATTCAGCATGAGCTGACATCCGACAGGATTCTCCGGAATCTTGCCCGACAGATGAAGATAACGCTGGATGAAAAGAAGCAGTGTTATGAGGATGCCAGGAAACTGCAGATAGAGCATCAAAACACCCTGAAGTTGAAGAAGGAGGAAGCCGACAAATATAAAGAAGATCTGAAACAGAAGACGGCCGACAGAACAGACCTGGAGAAAAAACTTACCGAGGTTTGCGATGCCCTGGACGTCAAGCTGGCAGAAGGCAATGATCCTGCCATCCTAAAGGAACTCTTGACTGCGAGGGAGACTGAACTGAACGACAGAATGGCAATAGTGGACAAAACGTTGCAGAAAGGCGATGAGATTAATATGGAAATCAAGCGATTGAGTAAGGATCTGTCCAAGTGTCAGACGAAGCTGGACGCTGCCAATATTGCCAAGGAAAAGACAGATAAGAAGAAAACGGACGCTGACAGAGATGTCGTCGCCCTGAAAGCCGCCATAAAGACTACACAGGGCAACATCAACACTTCCGTTGCTAAGCTTGAGGAGATGATAGGGGACAGCAAGGTTTCCGGTCATGACTTCCGTTCCAAACCTCTTGCATTCGCCGGGGACCTGAAAAACGCTGCATCGGCTTACAAACAGTTGTTGGATGAGTCTACTCGTCTCACAGAAGCCATCGGAAGTCTGAAAAAAGCCATCGGAAGTTGCGAGGGGAAACGAGCCGAAATCCTAACCGACATCCCGCAGTGGAAGGAGATGCCGGCTTGCGCTCCTGCCAAAGCAGATTCCGATAAGACGGAAACTGGCTTCGATCAGCTCCGCTCGGAGGTCATTGCCGCAACCGCTAAATTCAGCAAGGCCGCCGAAGACTGCAGAATGCTGAGCGCAGACATCGACCGCTTCTTCGACTCTCATCCTGAGATGGACCGCAATATGGTGGAATTGGTCGCCGGACTCTCCGAAAAGGCAGTCTCCGATATGCGTTCGATGGTACAGAATGCCCATAACCGTGCCAATCAATGTCAGGCCATTCTGAAGGATGTCCGTACCGAATATGATGATATTCTGAGGACAAAGCCCGAATGGCTGATAGCGGATGACGCTGACCAGAGCATCAATCGGGATTTTGTTCAGGGTGAAGATGTTGCCGTGACTCCGGAGAGCATACATGTTTCCGAACTATCCGGCAATATCAAGGAAGCAGAGGGAATCATCACTGAATCAGCCAAGCAGTTGGCACTGATCCAGAAAATGTTTGACGACACGGCCAAACATAACGAGAAGCTTGAAGCGGTTATCCGGAAGTTAAATGAAGCATCGAAGGAATACAGCCGCTGGGACCAGCTGAACAAGCTCCTTGGGGATGCCAAAGGTCAACGCTTCAGCAACATCGCGCTGAGCCATCTGCTGGACAATCTCATCCACGACGCCAACGCTTACATGGCGCAGTTGGACGACCGCTATGAGCTGGCCGTGATTCCGGGGACGTTCGGCATCATGGTTTGCGACCGCTATCAGGGTTATCTACAGCGAACGGCCAACACCCTCTCGGGCGGCGAGACATTCCTGGTATCTCTTGCCCTTGCGTTGGCACTCAGCAACATCGGCCAGCTCAGCGGATGCGACATGCTGTTTATCGACGAAGGTTTCGGATCGCTCAGCGGCGGTCCGCTGGACAAGGCGATCAACACCCTGAAGAACCTTCACCGGCAGGACGGCCGCCGCATAGGCATAATCAGCCACATCACCGAGCTCCGCGAGAAGATCCCCACCCAGCTGATCGTGGAACGCGCCGCCGGCGCCCCCGCCACCATCCGCCTCCTCCCCGAGATCTGACCCTTGCCGGCTGCCCGTAATAAATCATTATCATCTATTTCATTTCTTGCCATCGCATTAAGTCTTATGATTTCAAATTTAAGTTGTTTAATCTAATCACGTTTTCTATCTCAATCCATTAATCAAAGGCTTTGTCAAAGCGAATCTTTTATTCGTGGACTTTTAGGAAACAATAATTGGACTAAATAGAAAGGCAAGATGCTGAAATAATAATTAATTTTGCAGAATAATCAATAGTTTTGTTTTATGGAATATAGACAATTAGGAGGGTCCGGCCTGATGGTGTCGGCTATGTCGTTGGGCACAATGACTTTCGGAGGCAAGAACAAGTTTGCCGAAGTCGGCACTGTCGGAGTGGACGAAGCCCGCGAGATGATAAATCTCGCGCTTGACAATGGCGTGAATCTCATTGACACAGCCAACATCTACTCAGACGGAGTATCGGAGGAAATCGTGGGAGAAGTCCTTGGAGGGCGCCGACCCAACGATGTGCTGATATCAACCAAGGCGCGTATGCCTGTCTCAGCCGGGGTCAACAACGAGGGTTTCTCGCGTCTGCACATCATACGTGAATGCGAGAAGAGCCTTAAAAGACTGAAAACCGATCATATCGACATATATTATATCCATCAGTGGGACGGTCTGACACCCGTGGATGAACTCATGGAGACCCTCGATACATTGATAAGACAGGGTAAGATAAGATACGCCGGATGCTCCAACTATGCCGGATGGCAGATCATGAAGTGCCTTATGGCGTCCGACCGCCACAATTACCAGCGGTTCGTCACCCAGCAGATCCACTACACGCTCCAGGCTCGCGAGGCGGAATACGAACTGCTCCCGATCGGAGTGGACCAGAAACTCGGAGCCTTGATATGGAGTCCTCTTGCCGGCGGTCTCCTGTCCGGCAAATACAGCCGTGACAACATCGGGAACGTAGAGGGGCGGTTTGCCAACGGATGGGATGAGCCTCCGGTAGAGGATTTCGACAGGTTATGGAACATAGTCGATGTCCTGAATGGGATAGCGTCGCAGAAAGGCATATCGGTGGCACAGCTTTCACTTGCCTGGACATTGTCACGCCCGGGGGTAAGCTCCATAGTGGCGGGAGCAAGAAACGCAACCCAGCTCCTGGACACATTGAAGGCAGTCGATGTAAGGCTTACGGCAGAAGAATCAGAAAGACTGAATGCAGTGAGCCGCCCGCAGCTGCTGTATCCCTACTGGCATCAGTCGCGTTTCATACGCAGCCGCATGGGAACCGCCGACCATGTATTGTTGGATTCATATTGATAAGCCGTCATGAAAAGGTCTGTTCTATCAATATTCGCTTCCCTTTTCGTTGTATCAGCTTTGGCGCAGGGACTTTCTGTGACCCCGAACCAACCCATCGGTGAAGGAAAAGGCATTTTCCCCGGACGTGTGGTTTGGGTTATGGATCCTGAAGTCTCGAAATGGGATGGCGTAACAGGCAGATGGTGGGACGAAGGAAACATCGACATGGCGCTTCTTGAAAACATGTATGGGAAATCAGTCTGTGCCCTCGCGGGCTCAGACAATGTCAGGAAGGCATGGGACAAGATCTTCAAGTACCACAACAAGACGCATGGCAGAGGAAACCGAGGCTACCGACAAGGCGAGACCATTGCTGTGAAAATCAATCTCAACAACACTTTCGGCACAGACGACAATGACAATGACATCGACCAATCGCCCCAGGCGACAATCGCGCTGTTGCGTCAACTCACCGAGAATGCAGGGGTTCCTCAAAAGTGCATTATAGTCTATGATGCGACCATAGGCTGGAAACCCCGCGCGATTCCCGGCAGGCTCTACAACCCCGTTCATCACCTCTTTCCTGAAGTCAGATGGATGAGTGCGGAAGGCTCGGAGGGCGTGGAGCCGGCCAATTGGGTCGACAGCGCGATATCATACACCGACTCAACCGTCACATTAGGGACGGTGTTGCCTCGTGACGTGGTAGATGCCGACTACCTGATAAACGCGGCTCTTCTGAAAGGTCATGAGATAACAGGAGTAACTCTGTGCGCAAAGAATCATTTCGGCTCCATTCCGTTCCCGGCAAAGATGCACGGCTCGACAACCGTAAGTCAGATGAAAGGCCGGGAAGGGGATTACAGCGCGTACGTCGATCTGATGGGATCTCCCAACCTTGGCAAAAAGACGCTTCTCTATATCGTCGATGGCCTGTATGGTATGCAGACCAACGTAGGGGCGCCAAATCCAGACCGTGACAAATGGGAAATTCTCGGTAACCAATGGAGTTCGAGTCTGTTCATGTCGCTTGACCCTGTTGCCATAGAATGCGTTTGTCTTGATTTCCTCTATGCCGAATTCGGCAACGAACTCGGATTCAGCGGAGCGCCGCAGTTCCCTAAAGGCTCAAGCTGGAACTGCGACAATTACCTGAAAGAAGCCGCCATAGGAAAGAACGGACGTTTGGGCGACTACCGACCCAATGGAGTGAAGACCGGCAGCCTCGGCGTCTTCGAGCACTGGAACAACTCCCGAGACCGTCAGTACAGCCGAAATCTTGGCAAAAGAGAGGGTATTGAACTGATTACAATAAAATAAAACCCACAAGACTCATGAATACATTTCTTAAATTCTCGTTAATCATTGCAGCATTAATGCCATGGCAAGCAACGGCAAAGGGTGAGGACAGGAACACAAGTGACGATAAGGAATCCTATCTGTTCGTGTTCCACCAGGACCCCACGAGCAGCCTGTATATGGCCACAAGTCGCGACGGATACACGTTCACTGCCCTCAATAACGGACACCCGGTGATGTCCGGCGATACCCTCGCCACTCAACATGGCATCCGGGATCCGCATATCTACCGAGGACCGGACGGTGCCTTCTATCTCGCCATGACCGACCTGAACCTCCGCGGCAGGGAAATGGGATTTCGCGACACTAAGTGGGAACGGGATGAAGACAAATACGGCTGGGGCAACAACCATGGCTTCATCCTGATGAAGTCTAACGACCTCATAAACTGGACCAGAAGCGTCGCCCATATCGACAAGATGTTCCCTGGTCTCGATGTAGGCTGCGCATGGGCGCCGGAAACCATCTACGACCCCGAGGAGGGAAAGATGATGGTATATTTCACCATGCGTCTCGGCAATGGAAAGACAAAACTGTATTACAGCTATACGGACGATGATTTTACCAGACTTGTAACCAGACCGAAGGAACTTTTCAAATACCCTAATCCCAAAGTCCAGATTCTCGACGCCGACATATCCCGGATGCCCGACGGCCGTTATTGCCTTATGTATGTGGCCCAGGAACAGCCCGGTGGAATAAAGATGGCGTTCTCCGACAAGATAAACCGTGGCTACAAATATTCCGACCAATGGGCTGATGCTGAGCCCGGGGCATGCGAGGCTCCTAACGTATGGAAACGTCATGGACAGGACACATGGGTGCTTATGTATGATATTTTCAGCATCAATCCACACAACTTCGGCTTTGTCGAGACCACCGACTTCAAGACCTTCAAGGACCTGGGACACTTCAACGAGGGACCTATGAAAACCACCAACTTTACGTCGCCCAAGCATGGCGCGATTATCACTATTACTAAAGATCAGGCTGACGAACTCGAAAAGTATTGGGCCGACAAAGTCAGTGTCGATGTGGATCTGACCAAGCCTATCGAGCCTATGAAGCCTCTATGGGCATGGTTCGGATATGACGAGCCTAATTATACCTATATGAAAGACGGCAAAAGGCTTCTTTCGGAGATTTCCCGTCTCAGTCCGGTGCCGGTAAATGTCCGCGCCCACAACCTGCTCACTTCCGGAGACGGCGAAGCCGCTCTCAAATGGGGTTCCACAAATATCTACACCGAGGACAAAAAAGGATGTCCGGTATATCAGTGGAACATAATCGACAGTATTTTCGACACATATGTGGAACGCGGTATGCGGCCTCTCGTACAGATCGGTTTTATGCCCGAAGCACTCTCTACAAACCCACAGCCATACCGTCACCATTGGAGCCCAGGGGCAAAATACGATGAGATATTCACCGGTTGGGCTTATCCTCCGAATGATTACGACAAATGGCGGGAACTCATATATCAATGGGCCTTGCATTGCAAGGAGAGATACGGAGAGGATGAGGTGTCAAAATGGTTTTGGGAAGTCTGGAACGAACCTAATTACTACCTTCGCGGAAGTTTCGAAGACTATTGCGAAATCTACGATTATGCCGCAGATGGACTTTTGAAGGCACTTCCCGGAGCCGTAATTGGGGGGCCGCATTCCACTGGCCCCGGGGGCAAGGCTGCACGTGAATGTTTACGAAAGTTCCTTAAGCATTGCATAGACGGCACTAATTACGCCACCGGCGGAAAAGGAGCTCCGTTAGGCTATATCGGATTCCACGCCAAAGGAAGCCCCCGACTTGACGGCAAAACCGTTGTTATGAGATTAGGATCACAACTCAACGATGTTGACGCGGGATTGAGACTCATAAATGAATTCCCCGAATTAAAAGAGCTTCCTGTCATTATCGGAGAATTCGATCCCGAAGGATGCGCGGCCTGCTCGTCGGAATACACTCCGCAGTATAACTACAGGAACGGAACTGTGTATTCAAGCACGGTGGCGGATTCATACGCCAGGCTGTACGAACTTGCCCGGAAATATGACTCCAGCCTCGTAGGAGCTGTGACATGGGCTTTCGAGTTTGAAGACCAACCGTGGTTTGCCGGCTTCCGCGATCTGTCGACAAACGGAGTTGTCAAGCCGGTCCTCAATGTGTTCAGAATGTTCGGACAGATGGGTGGTGATTTAGTGGAAGCCTCTTCCACAGGCATGGTTCCGGTTGATTCTATTGTCAGGAATAGCGTCAGGAACATGCCTGATGTCGGTGTACTTGCCTCGCGAGACGGCAAAAACGCATCTGTCCGCCTTTGGAACTACCACGATGTGAACGACACGGATGTTGCTCCCGCTGATATAGACGTGAAAATAAATGTCGGCAATGATGCGAAGCGAGTATTGGTGGCCCGATACTGCATTGACGACAGCCACAGCAATTCTTACTCGAAATGGGTTGCAATGGGATGCCCTCAGAATCCCGACGAAAAACAGCTGAGAGAATTGCTGCGGGCCGGAGACTTGGAAATGATGAGTTCTCCGGAATGGAAAACTGTGAATCGCGGCACAGTCAAAGACCGTGTTGTGCTGCCGAGGCAAGGTGTCGTGCTTCTGAAAATGGAACTCAGATGATGTGTTTGCCGGATTTTCGCTATCTTTGAGAATTCAAATGTGAATTGACATGGCACACGCAGGTAAGGAAATACATCAGAATTACCTCAATACGTTCTACCGTTGCATAACGGAGTCGGAGATGATCTGCCACGACATGGTGGAGGAACATAAATTAGTCTACATCATGTCGGGCAGACTCACCTTGCGCTGTGGCAACCGCAAGGTGGATGTGGAGAACGGACAAGCCGTGTTCGTGCGGCGCAATCACCTTGTGAAAGAGTATAAGCAACCCGGCGAGGACGGAGAGCATTTCAAAGGGCTCTTCTTCCATCTGAACGCTTCCGAACTGAGGGAGATGGAGGAGAGGATAGAGATCCCCATAGTCAAGGCGGATGAGTCTTTGAAACGTGAACTTGCCGTCACACTATCACCGCATCCTTTCCTCAAGGGACTGTTCATGTCGCTTGACCAGTATTTCTCATCGGACTCTCCCATACCGACATCGCTGATAAAATCGAAAGTGCAGGAGACAGTGATTGTCCTCCTGCAGCTTTTGCCTGACCTTGCACCCGTTCTGTTCGATTTTTCAAGACAATGGAAATCAGACCTGCGAGAATTCATGGAGAAGAACTTCCTGTGCGACATGAACGTGGAGCAGTTCGCTCACTTCTCAGGCAGGAGCCTATCAGGATTCAAAAGGGAATTCTTTGATATTTTCGGACGCACGCCGCATCAATGGATTATGGACAAGCGGCTGGAATATGCGAAGATGCTAATGGAAAGTAAAGATTTCCCCCTTTCTGATGTCTATCTCAAAGCGGGCTTCAAGAATCCCTCCCATTTCGCGACATGTTTTAAGAAACGTTTCGGAATGACTCCATCGGAAGCTTTCGCAAAATTAAATTCGCCCCACAAGTCTATCTAAAACTTATGGGGCGAACTTTGTCTTGTCTTAGATCTTTACAGTCACTGCATAAGTTCGGCAAAACGCTGGCTTATGCAGTGACTGCTCTTCGGGCAACAGGTGTCCTTGTTATTCGGAAACGGAAGTAATCACTATGCCGCCGTTGGGAAGTATAGCCACCGGAACCGTTCCCTTGTCATTAACCTTAACAACCTTCTTACCCGGTATGAAATCCGAGCTCTTGACGATTATTCCATCATGAGTATTTTTACCTGCTTTTTTAATTCTGTTCTTAGCTTCTTTTGTATAAGAATCACTATAAAGGGAAACATTCTTTCCTGCAAGCATATCAACGTCCAGATTCAGGTTCAGCGGTTCTGCAGTGGCGTTAACTCCTGCAACATACCAGTCATTATCGTGTCTGCGGACAAGCACTACGTATTTACCCGGTATACCGTCGATAAGACGTGTCTCGTCCCATTCGGTCGGTACTGTCTTTAGATACTCAATGCAGAGTCCTGGCGCATCGGAGAGATTGTTCGGGGCAAGTGCGAAATTCTGTATGGCATTCTGATATAATATGGTCGTGGCGAGCTGGAATATGTCGGATGTCGTTCTGTAAATCCCTTTCTCGTTTCCCTTGTTCATGTACCGGTTCATGAAACAGCCCCCGTATTCCATCGAACCTACGGTGTTGCGGATAAACGGATGCAATGTGGCGTTGATCGATTCCATATTGTTGAAATGCTGACTGAAAACAAGGTTCTCCGACGCAAGCACCGCTTCGCTGCCTACATAGTTGGGATACATGCGCTCCCATCCTCGCGGCAATGTGCAGCCGTGGAAGATAACCATCAGTCCGTATTCATTGGCATCCGACAGAATATCCTCGTAAAGCCTCATGGTCTCCTGCTTGTCTCCTCCGAAAAAATCTACCTTTATACCCTTGACGCCATTGTCACGCATCCATTCCATCTCCTTTTTGCGGGCTATGGAATTATCCATACGGCCGTCCGGTGTCTGCTCTATGTCGTTCCAGTATCCTCCGGAATTATACCACAGGAATACACCCACGTCTTTCGATTTCGCATAGTCGATAAGTTGCTCCATGCGGTCATATCCGATGTTATCGTTCCACCACGCGTCAACCAATACATATTCGTATCCAAGTTCATTTGCGAGGTCTATATACTTCATCTGGTCATCATAGTTGCAGCTTCCGTCCTGCCACAGAATCCAGCTCCATGAGATAGAAACCCTTAAGTACGAGAATCTGCAGAGCCGATGCATGGCGCTGACCGGACAGATAAACCCGCATTTCTTTTTCAATTCCCTGAATGGACTGACATCTTTGAAAAGGAATGACCGAAAGGAAATGTCTCTCGAATACGTGCAGAAACTCTCCGAGATTTTCAGATATATCCTCAAAAGCGAGGCAAGGCCGCTCGTTGCTTTGCGCGATGAACTCAATTTCATAAATGCATTCATATACATGCAGAAGGTTCGTTTCGGAGATAATTTCAATTGTCGCTTCAACATTCCCGAGAGTTGTCTGGACAAAAAACTGCCGATTCTCAGTTTGCTCTCGCTGGTGGAGAATGTAGTGAAGCACAACGCCATCGACAGCGATAATCCTATAGACGTTCTGTTTGAATACGACACCAAGGGGGAACTTATCGTATCAAACCGGATCAACGAGAGACTCGAAGAGGTCGAAAGCTCCCGGATCGGTCTTAAAAACCTAATGTCCCGTTCACGGCTCCTTATAGGTAAACCGATTGAATATTTCAGTAAAGATAATTGTTTCACCGTCAAAATCCCTTTGCTTGCATGATGAAAGTGCTTATTGTTGAGGATGAGGTTGCGGCGAGAGAGAACCTTATGGCCATACTGGGCAAGATTGCCCCGGAAATAAATGTCGCAGGACAAACCGAGAGTGTCGCCCAGACCGTGAGGTGGCTTGCCTCAAACGATGCTCCTGACCTTATTTTCATGGACATACAGCTTTCCGACGGTTCTTCTTTCAATATTTTTTCTTCCATGACGGTTAACGCTCCGATTATTTTCACAACGGCGTTCGACGAGTATGCCATTGAGGCATTCCGGGTCAACAGTATCGACTATCTCCTGAAGCCCATTGATGAGAAAATGGTGGAAAGGGCACTTATTAAATACAAATCGTTCAGGCCAGCAGACAACGATCCGGAGTTAAGCCGTCTCTCTAACGCCATGAGAGGAGGAAAGTATCCGTCAAAAATCCTTGTGCCGTTCAAGGACCGTCTTATTGCCATTTTTTTGACCCCATTTTTTTGATGAAAACGGACAAAATAAAAATCGCTGAAATGTCTGAATTTCAGCGATTTTCTTAATTTGGTATTTTACCATCGTGGTCCCACTTGGGAAACCCTACGTTACATATATCCTGTAAATCAAAGATTTATTTCGTCAGCTCCCGACATCTCCAACATTTGCTCCCGAGGCGCATTGCATCGCTTTTCATTGCGTTGCCCTTTCGAGTCTGTCGGAATATCGTTGTGAGTGCTGCTGCAAGTTCTCTCACTTGCCGTTCATAACAATAACGCTCGGATGGGAATAAATAGTACAACCGGATTGTTAAATATCTGAAAACTCTATAGTTTCGAGAGTTCATCAATCAACGCAGGCCTACGAGGAGTACGTGACTTTTGTTCTGCTACAATTTGTTGTGCTTCTTTCGTTCCGCCGTATTTGATTAGATTTCTAAGGAGATCTACACCCTCACGATATGATTTACGATCCGTTGCTCGTTGAAAGAATCGGTTCACCGCTGAGGAATACAAAACAATTATTTCATCTCTAAAGTGTTTCTTCACTTCCTGAGGTGCGTCGTCAATATTGTATATTGATGGATTTTGGCGGAGATATTCCATATACTCAGGCCACTTTCTTTCTATGGTATATATGAAGAGAAGGCTGTATACATCCCCATTGCCAAGAGCCTCATTAATCAAGTCCTCAGTATATTTGGACCATTCATTTTGAGGTATGAGAGATTTGAGAACTTTATACATAGCCTCCATACTAAACACTTTGTCTCCAAAACAACCTCCTTTGAAAAAGAAATGTTTAGCTAATTGAAGTTGGTTATCCTTGTCTCCGGTCTCGCTATAAACCTTGTATTGCCATTTCTGCCATTCGCTCACAAGTCCTGCATATTCCGAATCCTGACCCACTCCATCCGTGGCGAGTCTGAGCACTTCTTCATAGTCTCCCTTATCCCATGCTATTTGAATAAGCCTCTTGCGGAAATCAGAATTCGACACATTATCGTACATGAATTGAATTTGATCTTCTAGGCTTCCGCATTTCGACATCAATTCAAGTCTGTAATTCTGAGCCGTATTGAATGCGAATCTCGAACTCCAGTCATCGCCATTAGGTCGTATTGCGTCAAGTGCCTTGAATACTCTATTCTGCTTTTCAGGGGTATCGGCAAGATCGATAGACATCTGCATCCAGTCCCACCACCAGTCCCATCCTTTCAGATCTTTTTGGTTGAACCGGCTAAGAGCAAGCTCAAAGATTTCAGATTTGATGCTTTCGGGAAGATTCTCCTCAAAACATAGTTCATGCCATTTCTCAAAGCAATCGCTTACAATTGCTCCTAATTCTCCGGCACTGTCATCTCCGCTATTGATAATATCTTCGGCAACGGAAGCGATTCCGGTTAGAACAGCCACTGCTACGTCCCAGTGTTCTTTTTCCATTGCTTCATCCGCTTCCCCAAGAATCTTGGTTACTGCACGATTGAAAGCAAAGGTATCACTATAATAGATATAGCCATGCCTGTCCGAATACTCCTCCATCAAGCTTTCCACACGTGAAGCATATTTTGTCGGATCAGGCTTGAACAACGTTCCTGCACCAAGAGCGAGGAACCTATCCTTAAACTGTCTGTTGTCAGAACATTCTTTCTTGATAAAATCCGTCAGTTGTGTCTTGTCGAGTTTCGACAAAAGCAAATCTACTTTATCTATCTTCTTCTTTGCCACAATTACTAATTTTAAGAATTCTGGTTGTTTGATTTCCATTCCTTAGCAATCTCTGTCAATCGGTATTTTTGCTTGGGGTGCCTAGGCTGGTCTGGATAAAGTCTCTCAATAGCGCCATCCGATAAGGCTGGATTGAGATAATTCTCTCTAAATCGTTTGGCACTACTTAAATTAAATAATGACATTATTTCACTAAGAGACATGTAGTCTTCACCCATCAATATAATCAATTGGGATACTTGGGTCGTACTTGGGTCGTACTTGGGTCGTGCTTGGGTCGTGCTTGGGTCGTGCTTAGGTCGGTGATTGGTCGGTATTTGATCGGTGGTTGGCCGGTGCTTGGTCGGTACTTGGTCGGTACTTGGAGCGACATCACCCCCTAAGTTATCTTTTGTAGTATCAGAGGCTACTTTAGCCGGTCGTTTGAAGATGACATATACAAATGCTCCGTCCCAGCGCCATGTGGGTTCTTCGACACCTTGCTCTTGGCAAGCTTCGATGATGCGGCGGATGCCGCTGCCCCAACTTTCAAGAAAGGTAGAGCGATAGAGGGCATGAGCTATATTGCGGTTGTAGGGGAATGACTCATGCGACTCCTTGATGTTCTCGGGAGTTATCTTAGGTGGAAGTATACCTGGGTTGGCAATCTCCACGCGGTCGTCATAGACTGCTATACTGATTGTAAGATTTGCCTTCTCCCATTGACGATGTGCCAAGGCATTGATCAATGCTTCTCTCAATGCGCTTACCGGCACTTCAAGACGCTCCTCTCTCATAAGGCTTTTGTTGGTGATCTTTCCGCTGAGATTAAGATGCTTGAAAAGAAAAGCCATACCTGCGTCAAGGAGATCGAAGAAATTACCTTCGGCACGTTGATTGTCGATAAATTCCAGTTTGTCATTGCCACGGAAACGAGCCAACCTCAATAAGAAGTTATCGTATGGATAGATGTTATTGGAGAAAAGCATGGCAGCACCGTTGGTGGGCACTTCATTGACAGTAAGTTTCCACTTTGCCAATGTGTCCTCAATCGGAGCGGTCAATGCAGACTCAGGGATTCTCCCGCCTTCTACTCCAAGCCGTATACAACCGAGTATGCGATCCCTGTTCAGATCCGAAAAACTGACACCTCTTGCCGGGAGCGATTCCCAAGAATAGGAATGAGGTTCATGAATCCGAATGCGCTCGTCATACATATCACGCGGCATAATCTTAGTTGTACTCTCAATCTTATAGTATGGTCTGCCCCGGAAAGTATAAGGTTTATCACCACATTTCCATCCATCAAAATGAAAGGCGATGACCTTATTGCCCGGATACTCCGGAACATCGACATATATGGGTTGAATGTCGTATGCCGGTTCAATCCCGGCTAACGCCTGAGAGATCTCCCGCTTTGTGTCATCAGTCACCTGCTGACCGATAATCCTCAGTGACTTTGGCGCAATACCAAAAATCAGCCAGCCGCCATCGGTATTGAGAAAAGCGCACGCCGCATGCATACCGTCTTTCATCTCACCGGTAGTCTTCTTCAGCTCCAGAGTCCGCGACTCGTCCGAAGCAATCAATGCCTTTATATCGTCAATGGTAATCATTAGCCTTCTTCGGATAACGTTGTCTGCGTTTGGTTGACATTGCTGTTGCTTATCATTTGAGTCATTAAAGATACCATCGCATTTTGATTATTAACATTCTGATATGATGAAAAGTCCCAAAACAAGTAGCTGTCCCACAACCCTATTTCAATTTCCCGTAGCAGGGTAGCTAACTTTGTTGGATCAGGACTCCCGTCAATATTATAATAAAGAGAATTGGCAACCTTATCTCTAAAAACCCAAATCGTTTCTAATTCTCCAGGACTAAAAAGATCGGTCCAGTTCTGAATGTGTTGAATTCTATTGGGTTGTATTAATACACTTCTGGATAAGACTTTTTCTACATATCTTTGTGCTAATTTCCTTAATGCCATTAATCTAAGATTTGAAGAAAAGTGTTCCTCTACGTCCAAGAAAAAAAGGTGATCGCAAAGTCCCTTGTTTACCTGCATTATTATGTCATCAATACACTCTTCTGAAATATCTTGGTCGCAGAACTCCACTTCGTTGACATTGAAAGTCTTTGAGTAGGGTGTTTCTATGGGAATACCAAGTTTATGTAATGCTACAATAACAGCTCGCTTTTCTGCTATGGTAAGTTTATTATTAAACTCACTCTGAGCATCAACAAATGATTTTCCCTTATAAGACTTAAATATTTCTGCTGCACGAATTGCAATTTTTCGTATTCTTTCTTTATCAGATTTCTGATACCTATTTAAAAAGTATGCTCCGAAAAAAGTACCTATTAACGCACCAGCTATACCAGAGAGGAGAGGTATCAACCAAGAAGATATAGTAATTGTGGCAGTTGTTTCCATTATTGATTGTTTTTGAAATTATTCTTTGCTTCTTGAATGTCAATACGGGCATGACGACCATGCTTCTCCATTAAATAAAGCAAATGCCCTCCATTAAGTAGAGTGATAGGTTTGCCTTGAGCAAACTTATATGAATCCGGTCCATAATCGGATGTTGTAATGAGAATGCCTTTGTTTGCACCTTCATTAATGATGGTACCATACAAATCCCTTACAGCGGAGACCGGCACAGTATTGGTGTATCTCTTGGCTTGAATAATTATCTTACCACCTCGAAGAGGATCTGGATCGTATACAATAGCATCAACTCCACCATCTCTACTCGATTGAGTTACATTAACTTCTCCTCCTTTGTCTGAGAACTCCCATTCGAACACCTGCCTAACAAGATGTTCAAACTCTTCCCAATCCATTTCTGCCAGATTGGTATATTGAGAGGTTTTTACATCCCTCGCTTTCACAAAACGTTTGTCATTGAATGAGGGAGTTATGATAGGCCTTATTTCGGTTTGCTCATATAGTTTAGATGCGCAGACTCCTTTTAAATGCTTAAAGCATTCTTTAGGATCTATAAACTCTAGGTTGAGAGATTCTATCTGTTCTCGACTTACATTTACTGACAAGATATACTTTTCCTCCATTTGCCCTATGAAAGGACTACGATCCTTCACTTTACCATTGAAACAAACATGTTGGATGTACTTTTTCTCATCATAATGAAAAATTTCTGCTAATGTCCTCAATGTGATTGAGTATATTATTGAGTCATATAATTTCTTTTCTTTTGTTGTTGGCATTTTACACCAATCGAGGTGAGTATTTATAACTTCATTTGGGATTTCATATTTATTTGGAAGATTGTAATCAATTATCAAAGTTGAAGTTTCACTCTGATATTCCATATTAGTTTTCTTGCTCCAAATAAAACTATAGAAGGAATCTGTAAGTAAAAAAGTTAGGTAGTTGATAATAGAATTGCTGGATTGTAGATAACTGTATCGAGTTTTATTAAAAATTTCTATCTTCTCATGCTGAAGTCCATCTATCTTTGCATATAATGATTCAATGTGTTTTCTTAGAGTATCAAACTGATTGGAATCTAAAACGGAAGTATTAGGGGTAAAATTGAAGAAAGGCATAATCATAGGTGTCTGCATCACAAATCCCATACTGACATAAATTCCCTCTTTAGTATAGTCTTGAAAACATTTAGTTATTAGATCCTTGATTTGTGTGTAGATATATATATTGGCAGATGAAGTTGGAAGAATTCTTTTGGTATAATATTCTATAATTTCTTTGGGATATTCGTCCGCTTTTATCCTAATACAAAACTTAAAGAAATCCTGAAGATTACCTGAGTTAGAGTAAACTATATCATTTACATTATAGCAGACTTGGAAGGAATTTAATAAATCTTGTCCATTCCAACAATTTTTGCTCCACCATAAATATCCACTTCCCCAATCGTGAATCGGAATTATATGTAAATGACTGCCCCGTTTTCTTCCTTTTGTTAATTCATAATAAAGATGGCGAGTATTTTTAACTTGCTCGTAGATTTCTACTATGGGGAAATTTGCCATGAAATTATATGTTTTGCTGTTGTTATTTAAGTCGTAGATTTCAATATAAAGCCTGTTGACACATTCATCAGGTCACGATTTATCAAGATAGATTTTAAAACACTTTATTTTCTGTCCTTTGCAAGGCGATTATTTAACAAATCCTTTGTTTCGACATTCAATAATTCTGCAATCTTTACGAGCATTTCAAGAGAGGGTTGCGCAGTGTTTGAACACCATCGGGATACGGTGGCTTCATTCTTGCCTAACTGTTCGGCGAGCCATTTACCCTTGCGGTTCTTTTCGGCTAATACGACTTTTAGCCGATTGATCCTTTCGTTTCCTGTATCCATTATTGTACTTGACATGGGACAATTTCTTGATGTTATTTGCAAAGTTATAAAGAATTTCTGATTAGACAAAGTAATATGCTGTAGAACATATCTTTTGAAAGCAATCACATTATAGTCATCTGAAAAGAAAGCTTTGGTGATTACGACTCCGGAGTAATCGCAACCTGACACATGCAAGGGTTTTGAGGCACAATCTTAATTTCGTGTGCCTCAAAACATACCTTGCAATGTTCACGTGAACGTCATTCCTTCAACTAAAAGAATGACAAGGTAAAGGGACAATGTCAGAATGCCGATAGGGGCTCTTGTGGATGCCTCCTATAAAATAAGTTGGGACATCTTGTGGAAAGATTGGGGCATGTTGGGAAAGTGCTTGATTTGCAATAAACTATTCACGTTGAGATATCGTTTCACTTGCACAGAGGCTTAAATGATGAGCGAGAATGGAATGAGATACGTGCGTTGTCTTAAACATGTATAACGTTATCTCTCCATTTGGTTCTTCGATTATATCCACCTCCATCTATTGAGAGGTATATCGGGATGTCGCCACATCGGTGTGTATGTGTGTATGCATGTGGCAGCATTCATGATTGCAAAGGGATATGTGGGAGAATGAGCCTTTACAATCCTCCGGCGCAACGGTATGGCACCCCTACGCTCGGAGATGAGTTGACTCGGACATGGCTATCAAGCCGGGCAACGAGAAATGGTGAATGTCACCACCTTCTATATTCACCTAAAATCTACTTATTGATATGGACTATATTATGATAGAGCGTCATCTGTTTGATGCGCTCGTGAGAGGTGTGCGCGAATGTCGCTCCATACTGGATTCTGCTCTTTCGGCAATCTGTTGCACTCGGCTCGGATGGATTGATAATCGTTCTGCACAGGCCATACTTCAGAGATCGAATAGGACGATGCAATCGTTGCGTTCGTCTGGCAGAATCGGTTACAGTATTATAGACGGCAAGGTGTTTTATCCAGATAAAGAGATCGCCAGATTTTTAACTCAAAGCTATGTCGGTCATGAAAGAGAAGGTTGAAATCCTGACAGTTTCGGAATTGCACCCTATATTTAATGAACTGGAAGAAATAAAAAACATTGCCTCGACATTGAAAAAGAACTCTATACCAATGTTTCATGGCAAACGATTCCTGACAGATACGGCTTTAAGCAAGAAACTGAATATATGTAAGCGGACGCTTGCCACCTACAGGGCCAATGGGATATTGGCATATTATAATCTTCCCGGGAAAATACTGTATGCCGACACCGATGTGGAAGAACTTTTGCAACGGCATTATATGCCTCCTTTCAGATGAATGTAAATTGCCCCGGCCAAAAGCTATGGTCGGGGCGATTATACTTAGATTATACTTATTAGAGCCTATTTCTGAGAACCGAACTTGGCGGCGAGTCCACCCATCTGTTCTGCAATAGATTTGTCTATGACTTTTGCATAGATCTTTGTGGTGCGGATATCGGAATGGCCCAGCATTCTGGCTATGATCTCCAGCGATACGCCGTTGGCAAGTGCAAGGCACGCAAAGGAGTGGCGGGCGATATGCATTGTCAGAGGTTTGTCTATGCCGCATATTCCGGCAATTTCTCCGAGATAGGAATTCATGCGCTGATTGGATATCACGGGAAGAATGACACCTCGTTTTTCACAAAGCGGATGTCCTTTATATTTCTCTGCGATGAGGCGTGCTGATTCCAGATATGGAATGCTACATATGTTCTTTGTCTTCTGTCGTGCCTTGTGGATCCAGTAATTACCATCATCATCAACGGAGACGTGCTCCGGTTTCAGACCCTCGACATCCGAGAACGACAGTCCGGTCAGCGCGCAGAATATGAAGATATCCCGGACTGCGTTCAGCCGCTCCAGAGTGAATGTCTTGTTCATTATTGTGTGGAGCTCCTTCTCGGTAAGGAACTGACAGTTTGTAGCCTTGGCATGGAAACGTATTCCCTGAAATGGATTCACGTCCATCCATTTGTTGTCGAGTGCAAGCGTGACGATCCGTTTCAGAATCTTGCAGTATTTGTTGGCTGTGTTCTGTTCCTGCTTCTTGTCAACTCTAAGAAAGAGATGAAAGTCCCGCACGAAAGCATTGTCGATAGCCGAGAACGGGATGTCCGGTGTGTTGAATTTCTTCTGGATAAATTCTCCGAGATAACGTTCAGCACGTTCGTTTCTTAGAACTGTGTTGAGTACTACATCGCCGATTTCAAGCCGTTGACGATATTTGAGGTTGTCTTCCTTGAAGACTTCACAAAGCATCTTCGGTTTCTCCACTCTTCCCGCCCATTCATCAAGAATCGTTTTCGGATTGATGATTTTCTTTTCATCAATAAAACGCTGATGAATCTTCAACAATTTTGCCAAGGTGTCGGCAAGATAATCGTTGAGTTCAAGCGACAGACGGTCTCTGCCCGTAGAACGTTGCTTTTTCTCGTTCCACATCTTTGGATTCACTCCTCTTTTGAGGGACGCTTCAAGGAAACGGCCATCAACGGTGACGCGCATATATACCGGTGCGTCACCGTTTTTCAGCAGCTTCTTCCTCTTTATGTAAAAGAGGATGCTGAATGTCGATCTTCTTTGTTGCATGTCAGATAAACATTAAAGGTTAAACAATAGTTTTTGTGACAAGATGAGAAAACCAACAGCAAACGAAAGATTCTCAATGATTTGTCGGCTATCCGTTGGACATTTCCAAAGTAAAAATCAAGTCCAACGGCTTCTCCAACGCGTAATGCCTCATTTTGCATGAAACTGCGCTGGCGGCTAAAACGACAGAATCCCGAAAATCATTGATTTTCAGGATTCTTCTGCGAATTGCTTTCGTATGTTGTGGTCCCACTTGGGCTTGAACCAAGGACCCACTGATTATGAGTCAGTTGCTCTGACCAACTGAGCTATGGGACCTGCCGGAAATCCCGCAGGAACGTCCATGCGGGATTTCCAAGTGCAAAGTTAATACTTTTTTGCGAATTTTCCAAATCTTATTGTCAAGCCGCACTCCAAACGGCCAATCAATGGCCTGTCGGGTGTATGGAGTTAGCTGTCAATGTGGAATACACAGCTTATTAGTCAAGCCGCTTCGACGGCTTGTAGATGCGGAAGGTAAATGCCGCCAGGATGGCGCCGATCAGCGGTCCTACTACCATTACCCAGAAATCAGGCCATGCGTTCTGCGAGAACAGTGCCGGACCGAACGAACGTGCCGGATTGACCGAGCAGTTGTCCACAGGTATGCCGACGATATTCACCAGACCCAATGCCAGACCGATGGCAACACCGGCCATGTTGGAGTTGCCCCACTTGGAGGTGGCGAACAGCACGATGAATACAAACAGATACGTCAGCAGACCCTCGGTCAGCAGTGCGAAGCCCTGGCTTACACCAGGCTGACATACATTAGTGGCCAGATAGGATGTCTTGTCCGAGAATCCGATGTTGTTGGTGATTCCGCCGAACTCGAACGTGCCGCCGTCAAAGTATCCCCCCATAGCCATAAGCCACAGCAGCATGGACGCGCCGAATGCCGCGCCGAACAGCTGAGCGACCACATAGCCGCACAGGTCCTTCAACGTGAAATTGCTGTCCGTCAGGTAGACACCCAGCGAAACGGCCGGATTGACATGGCAACCGGAGATGCCGCCGATGGCATAGCACAAAGCCAGCAGGATCAGGCCGAAACAGAGACCGATGCCCAGAGTGCCGATCTTGGGACCGGCCAACACGGCGCTTCCGCAGGCCAGAAGCACCAGGAACATTGTTCCAAAAAATTCAGCTACGTACTTTTTCATAACTTTTAGATTAAGAGTTTATAGTGTGATTGGAACATGTAGCCGTTCAGCTCCTCCAGTCCACCTTCTGTCACAATTATAACATATGCAAGACCGGATTGTTCTTTATGGATTGACGCTTCGTGATTAAAACATTAGCCACACCCATACGTTTAAAATATATTAATGTATATGAAACCCATGGAACAAGAAATGATTGCCGAGACGTTAAGTCCGGAGAATATAGAGGAAATAGTCGAGGAATCCGTCCCCGAGACCAACGATTTTGCCGCACTGGGTGTGGAGCCGCGGTTGCTGCGCGCCATCGGCGAGATGGGATTCGAGCACCCCATGCCGATTCAGGAAATGGTCATCCCGCATCTGCTCACGCAGGATGGCGATGCCGTCGGTCTGGCGCAGACCGGCACGGGCAAGACGGCCGCCTTCGGACTGCCGTTGCTGCAGCGTATCGATGTCGCCCGTCAGGCTCCGCAGGCTCTGATCATTGCCCCGACGCGCGAGCTGTGTCTACAGATTGCCGGAGACCTGGCCGACTTCGCCAAATATATCGACGGTCTCCGTATCCTGCCGGTCTATGGCGGCAGCAGCATCGAGAGCCAGATCCGCACACTGCGCAAGGGCGTGCAGGTGATTGTGGCTACACCCGGACGACTGATCGACCTGATAAAACGTGGCGAGGTCCATTTGGACGACGTCCACACCGTAGTGCTGGACGAGGCCGACGAAATGCTGAACATGGGTTTCCTGGACGACATCAACGAGATTCTGTCGCATGTCCCCGAGGACCGCAAGATGCTGATGTTCTCCGCCACGATGCCCAAGGAGATTGCCGGAATCGCCAAACGGTTTATGCACAATCCGGTGGAATTCGTGGCCGGCAACCGCAACGAAGGCACCAAGAACGTACGCCATATATATTATATGGTTAAGGCGCACGACAAGTATCTTGCGCTGAAGCGCGTGGTGGACAACAGCCCGAACATTTACGGACTGATCTTCTGCCGCACCAAGGCGGAGACGCAGGAGATAGCCGACAAACTGATAGCTGACGGATACAACGCCGACTGTCTGCATGGCGACCTGTCGCAGGCCCAGCGTGACTTGGCCATGAAGAAGTTCCGCGACCACGTGACCCAGCTGCTGGTAGCCACCGACGTGGCAGCCCGCGGTCTCGACGTAGACGACCTGACTCACGTCATCAACTATGGGTTGCCCGAGGATGTGGCCGTCTACACACACCGCAGCGGCCGTACGGGACGCGCCAACAAGACCGGTGTGTCCATAGCCATAATCCATGTGCGCGAGAAGAGCCGCATCCGTCAGATCGAGAAGATCATCGGCCGTGAGTTCGAGTACCGCAAGGTGCCTACGCCCGAGCATATCATCGAGAAGCAGCTGTATAATCTGGCTGACCGCCTGGAGCGGGTCGAAGTGGACGAGAAGGAGATTTCGCGCTATCTGCCAGGCGTCCGCAAAAAGCTGGAATGGCTGTCGGAGGAGGATCTGCTGAAGCGTGTCCTGTCGCTGGAATTCAACCGTCTGCTGGCATATTACAAGGATATGCCGGATATCGACCTTAACGAGAAGGAAAAACCTGCCAAGGATAAGTCCGCGCGTGCCAAGGACAAGGACCGCCGAGTGGCCGAGAACGGTTACGAACGGCTGATGGTCAACATCGGCAAGGCTTCGGGATTCTTCCCCGGCAACCTGATGGAGCTGGTCAACCGCAACGTGGCCGGATCCAAGCCGGCGATCGGCCGTATTGACCTGATGCCGGACTATACATTGTTCGATGTCCGCAAGGATGACGCCCACCGAGTACTGGCGGCTCTGAAGAATACGGAGTTCTTCGGTCAGCATGTCCGTTGCGAGAAAGCCACCGACCGTGACTATGCCGCCGAAGGGCGTAAGCGCCGCGGCAAGGACAGTAAGGATGGCAAGGCACCTAAGGCTGCTAAGGGCAAGAAAGGAAAGTCACGCGGATATGCCGGCACTCCGGCTGAAGATTTGGGACCGGATGTATATACAGATCCGGCCATGGCATTGGAGGGGAAGCCTAAGACCAAAAAGGAGAAGAAAGATAAGAAGGAGAAGAAGGCCAAGAAAGCCGCTCCGAAATATAACGGCAACTACGATAAATTCATAAAGAAATGAAACGGCTGCTGATACTGCTCGCTGTCGTCCTGCTGACCCTCCAGGTCCAGGCGTTGACGGCCCGCCAGGCCTTTGTCCGGCTGGAGACGCCGGCATTGAACCTGCTGACCACCGAGATGCGGCAGGACTTGCTGTCGTACTATGACGCCGACACATTGCGTCAGGTGCCCAATGCGCTTGGCGGCCTGTCGCAGCTGACCCGTCCGTTGACCGACAGTTACCTCAAGGTCCGAATCACGCCGGTGTCCACGCTTGCCATCAAGGTACTACCTTGCAGGAATGATACTGTCGTGGCCACGATATACACCATCTCGGCACCCGGTCACGCTGCAGACAGTCAGGTGAACTTATATGACTCTGACATGCGCAGGCTTCCGACCCGCAAATTCCTGAAGCTGGCACAGATCGATGAGTTTATAGAAACCGGTCATGACCATGAAGGCCGAGAGCAGAAGAGAGAACTACTCAGTCTGATTCCCTACCCAACGGTTGAATACACCTTTGACCCGGAAGACGGTACAATCACGGCACGGCTGACCGTGACTGAATATCTCGGCGCGGAGATCACGCAGCAGCTGAAGCGTCACATCCGTCCCAGTCTGACCTACGTCTGGACCGGCCGCAAGTACGAGTTGCAGAAATCTCGGTGAAATCAAACGCTTCATGATGTTTTAGCCGTGAATCAGCAATGATTACCATTTTTGCATATCTGTAATGGGAGCTGTTTATCAGTGACATATATATTTTATGGCATAAAAGTTGCGATAAAATTTGGCCAATTCAAAAAAAAGTTCTAACTTTGCACTCGCAAACGGGAAGGGAGGCCTCCCTGATGTAAGTAAATGATGGTGCCATAGCTCAGTTGGTAGAGCAAAGGACTGAAAATCCTTGTGTCCCCGGTTCGATTCCTGGTGGCACCACCTTCAAAATCGCTAAGTAGTTAAATTTCAACTACTTAGCGATTTTTCTTTCACTCCAATTTCGCCGAGTTACCTATAAAGTTACCTATAAGATATGCGTTTAGACGATGCTGAATCAGCCTTGACGCAACTGAATGAACGGAAAATAAATCTTTTCACATTTTTTAATAAAGCCGGGCGAGTGAACCATTCAATCGGATTGGGGTTTTGTAGATTGCGGGGTAATTAAGTCCCGCCGTTTACATCACATAATTAATGAAAATAGAACCCCGTACAATCACGCACGAACAATTCAAGTCGCTTATAAAGGAATGGCTTGACACCCACCGAGAGGAATACTGCGCTTTTGCCGAGGAAATGAGCAAGCGCGACCGTTCAGGTTTTCAACAGATTTTTCTGTATGCCCAATCTATCGCCCCCGCTTATGCCAATGCCGTCAAATCTCGTATGGCAGACAATAGGGATGAAGGATTTGACGATCTTGAGAAGTTATTGGAGGATGCTGACATAGGCAGAACGATACTTAGAGATTTTCAGTCAGAAAATCGGGATACCATTGCTCCGGCAATGCTTGCATGGCTATACTTCGGCAACAGTTGGGAATTGATGGTTTCTTATAATGAAGAAATCATACAGGATAAAGAATCCGGGTTCTTCAATCGTCTTATGGCTCGCACCATGATTTATTTCATCATTCGTAGAAGTATCCAGAATGAACACCGTACTCGACAGGATTGGGATAATTTCCGTAAGATTCAGAAGTCGATGGGTAGTGTCGTGCCTGTTACCGATTCGGCAATCGCCGAATTTGACGAGGAGGAATCGGCAGCCACAGCAGACAGCACCGATGCAGAAACGACCGATGAAAAGAAAGAACCGAGGAAACGCGGCAGGAAGAAAGTCCGTGAAACACTCGACAACCTCATACCCGACAACACCGACCGCATCAAGGGTAAAATAACGGAGTTCCTGAAACTCCGGTCAAGCGGCAACGACCTCGCCATGCTGTATATCTATCTTCACGAGGATTCGCACATACGCAGTTGCGACATCTCAACATTCCACGATGCCCTGTCGGAACATTATCCCGAACACAAGTTTGTCGGACTACGCGGAGTGCAGAAAGCCCATCAGCAGCTCACCACACCTATGATGGGTGGCAAGCGCATGATTGATATGGGGCAGGATAAAAAGAATCTCGACAATATCAGAAATCATTTTGAGGCGGCATAACGCCGAATTTTTATCATACTGAAGCCATCTGACCGCTTGCGGCCGGGTGGCTTTTTCCGTTTATATCCACTTTGATTTTTTTCTATTCAGTTCGTTTAATTCGTTTAATTGTGTCAACGAAATTAAACGAATTTATTTGACTGGTACAGTGTGTTATAGCTATTGCAAAGCGGGCAATTGTCCATTATCTTTGCATTGCCGTTTCGGACGGAACGGCGGCTAAACGGTTTCTAACGTCGCCAAAATCGTTTAGCTCTTAACAATCCGGCGACATAGCATTTGCCTATGACAAATCTATTAGAGTTAATCAACAGTGGCGTGACCGGCGTTACGCTCAATGTCAAACTTGAAGACCTCGTTGAGCTGGTAAGACAGACAATCGAGGCCACAAAGACGGAGCTGCTTCCGGCTATGGTCAGCGCGGCACAGGAGGTCTTGCTTACCAAGAAGGAGGTGATGGAGAAATTCGGCGTGTGCCATACCACCCTCTGGAACTGGAACCGAAACAATATCCTCATCCCGGTAAAAGTCGGGAAGAAGGTATGCTACCGTCAGAGTGATGTGGAACGTCTCATTCTTGAAAAAGCGAGACAATGATGGATGCGCAGGAATTGAATCTACTCTGGCAGTTATATCAACTCAGAGTTACGGACGAGATTGCAAAAAGCCCAGAGGTTCTCTTTTGCAACGGTTCGGCGATCGGCACACTCGGCAACTTCTCGGCATCGACAGGAAAGGCGAAAAGCAAAAAGACATTCAACGTGAGTGCTATTCTTGCGGCGGCGTTGACCAACGGGGAGGTGTTGCGTTACATCGCCGAGTTTCCCGATGACAAGCGCACTATTCTCTACTTCGACACCGAGCAGAGTCCGCACCACTGCCAGCGGGTTATGAAACGTGCGTTGCGCCTCGCGGGACTTCCGGTTGACAGGCATCCCGAAAATCTGATTTTCGCCCAGCTCCGCGCCATTACGCCCGACCTTCGCCTTGAACTTATCGACAATGCTATCGCAAACACACCCAATGTCGGACTGGTCATAATAGACGGAGTACGCGACCTGATGTTCGACATCAACAACGCCATTGAATCGTCAAGGCTTATCGGCAAACTGATGGAGTGGACGGACAAGTATCAGATACACATCCATACTGTCCTGCATCTGAACAAGAGCGATGACAATGTGCGCGGTCATGTAGGCACCGAACTCAACAACAAGGCGGAGACCGTGTTGCAAGTCTGCAAAAGCACTACGGACAGTGAAGTTACCGAGGTGTCGGCATCCTGCATCCGTTCAATGGATTTTCCGCCGTTCGCTTTCATCGTCAACGAGGCCGGACTGCCGGAGATTGCCGCCGACTACACCTTTGCCGGGAAATCAAAGGTTCAGACCTTCTCATACTCGGAGCTTACACCCGAACAGCACCGACAGGCTCTTGAAAAGGCTTTTGCCAACGGCGCAATAAAAGGCTGTCAGAACTGCGAGGACAGCATCAAGAGAGCCTACGCCGCCTGCGGGTTTCCATACGGCGACGGCAAAGTGACGAAACTGAAATCTTTTCTGATGAACAAACGGATGGTAGTCCGGGAAAACGGCACATACTCATACAACCCCGATTTTTATTACTGATTTAAGTTCGGTTCAGTACGGGGTGTATATATGTGAGCTGAACCCGAACCAAATCCCCAACACTTATTTCCAATATGCTCAAAGAGATTAAATCAATCCCTTTAGCCGCCTTCTTGTCTCAACTCGGACATGAACCGGCAGCGAGAAAAGGAACGAGGCTCTGGTATAAGTCACCGTTGCGACAGGAACAGACACCATCGTTCAAGGTCGAGACAACGCTAAACTGTTGGTATGACTTCGGTCTTGGCAGAGGCGGTAACATCATCGACTTGGCAACCGAGTTGTATCAGTCAACCGACCTGCGCTATCTCATGCGTTGCATCGCCAACAGCTATCCTGTGCCATCGGTGCAGACAGTCGCTTCCTCTTTTGCCCCGCGACACTCTGTACCGAGTATGGATCGGTTTGAAGTCGTGCCACTGGAACACCGCGCACTTGTCGCATACCTCCAAGAGCGTAGTATTCCGGCACACATCGCCAAGGAGAATTGCAAGGAGGCTCATTACAGCGTCAACGGCAAGCCATATTTTGCCGTGGTATTTGAGAATATCAACGGAGGCTGGGAACTGCGCAACAGATATTTCAAAGGTTGCCGGGGACGCAAGGACATCTCATATCTGCCGTGGTCGAGAGATGGCCCGTCAACAGAGTGTGCCGTATTCGAGGGGTTCATTGATTATCTCTCCGCCCTCGCACTCGGCATCATCAGGGGAGCCGACGCTACCATACTCAACTCGGTTGTCAATGTCAACAAGGCTGTGCCTTATCTCAGAAATTATACTGTCATCAACTGCTACCTTGACAACGACAATGCCGGACAAACAGCACTCGCCGAGTTGACAGCCATATATGGCTCTGCTGTGATTGACCGCTCCACACTCTACTCCGAGTTCAACGACTTGAATGATTTTCTTGTCAACCAAAGTTTCATCCAAAACACAATTTCCAATGAAAACAAATAAATCCACCGCATCCAAGTCAACAGAGTTGACTGATGCAACCAAATCCAAAGTATCAACCTCAAACCCACAAATTATTATGCAACCGGATAACTCAACTAATTCTATCAACTCCACTTCCACGGTTAACTGTGAGAACGCTGTTAGCAGCACCACACCTGCCAACGCTGACAATCTGTTCGACAACGAGCAGACAGCAATCGAGGCAATACCCGTAACCGAGCCTCCCAAGCAACAGCGCGTCGGCAAACAACAGCGCAAATCGGATCTCGCCGATTTCAAGGCAACATATCTCATGCCGTCAAAGCTGGTGAAGCGTCATCCGGTCAACATCGAGGACAGCGTGTGGGAGAAGCTTGAACGCATCGCCCGTATCCTCGGCGACCGCGACACGACTGCCGGCAGCTATATCAACGCCATCCTTGTCGAGCATCTCACAATGTATGCCGACGACACCGAAATCTGGCGCAAGCTCTAATGTTTAACCCGACCGCAGGGAGCGGTTATCGTCAGCGCACAACTAAGAAACGATAGTGGATTAGTTGGGGATGCAAGGGTATGTTTCGGGAGGTAAAAAATTCCCACCCGAAACCCCTCGCATCCCGAAGGACGCTCTCTGTTCCCTGCGGTTATCATCCCCAACCCAACAAATGAGAAAGTTCAATCAGGACGCTCCCGGTGTAAAACTCCGCGGGCGACCGAAGAAAGAATCCAGTGATAAAAGAGACCGCAAAGTCTCTGTGAATTTTACCGATGCCGAAGAGCGCGAGGTGAAAGCCAAGGCCGCAGCCGCCGGTGTCAGCATCGCCGAACTTCTTAGCCTGAATAATTCATAGACCCACAAAAAAAGAACGCCTCTCTTGCATATGTGCAAG
>DXXK01000063.1 GCA_019416425.1 Bacteroidales bacterium | reverse complement strand
TCTCGTAAGCGGGGATTACCTTGCCCTTGTAACGGGATGCGGCATACGGGTGTAAGGGAGGTCAAAGGCAGCGTCAATCTCGCCCGTAGTCATCGGCGCCCACATCGGGTTGATACGGACGGTCTTGCCCATTCCGGACTGACGGATGACATTGCCGCTGTACTTATTGGATTCCTCCTCGACGCGACGGAAGTTGGACGACTGTTTCTTCTTGTCCTTCTGACATTGCTCATAGCTGGTCAGTATCACATCGTCGGGACCGGCAGGTTCGTTATCGAAGAAGACTGTTTGAGGAATATCCTTGATATCCTGTATCTTTTCGCCGGCAGCAATGCGGTCGGCTATAGTCACGACCGTGCGCTCGCCCATTCCGTAGACCACCATGTCGACCGGAGCGTCATAGATGATTGAAGGACTCAGGCGGTCCTGCCAGTAATCATAATGCGACACTCGGCGCAGTGAGGCCTCGATGCCGCCGGCTATCACCGGAACGTCGGGATACAGTTTCTTCAGTATTTCGGAATAGACAATCGTGGGATAGTCGGGGCGCATACCGTGCTTGCCGCCGGGGGTATAGGCGTCGTCATGGCGAAGGCGGCGGTTGGCCGTATAGTGATTCACCATCGAGTCCATGGCACCGGCCGAGACACCGAAGAACAGGCGCGGACGACCCAGTTTCCTGAAGTCGCGCAGGTCGTCGCGCCAGTTGGGCTGAGGGACGATGGCGACCTTGTATCCGGCCTTCTGCAGCACGCGGCCTATGACAGCTGCGCCGAACGATGGGTGGTCCACATAGGCGTCGCCTGAGAATAGTATTATATCTGTCTGGTCCCAGCCCAGGGCGTCCATCTCGTCGCGCGAGGTGGGAAGGTAGTTACGGCGGTCCAGCCAGGGTTCGAGTTCTCGCTTGCTGTCAGACATTGGCTTCTGCTTTTACGTCCATGCTTTCCAGTTTCTCCTGCAGCTGCACCAGTTCGTCGCGCAGGCGTGCGGCCTCGATGAAGTCGGTGCGGCGCGCGGCCTCGATCATATCGCGTTTCACGATCTCCACACGCGACTGCAGTTCCGGCCGTGTCATATACTCCACGACGGGATCCGCCGCGATGGTCGGTCGGAATTCCTGCTCCACGTATGGTCTCGGCTTGGCCTGAGGCCGTTCAGACGGAGTGTTGCGCGGTTTCTGAGGCGCGGCCACGCGCTTGGTCTTGCTCTGCTTGGAGGTGCGGTCGGCTGCCTCCTCGCCGTAGATCTCGGCCAGCTCGTTGTGGCTCTTCTTTGCGATGGGAGTGGGTGTGATGCCGTGGGCCTCGTTGTACATCATCTGCTTGGCGCGGCGGCGGTTGGTCTCGTCGATGGTGCGTTGCATCGAGTCGGTTATCTTGTCGGCGTACATTATGACCTTGCCGTTGACGTTACGCGCGGCGCGTCCTGCTGTCTGTGTCAGGCTGCGGTGGTTGCGCAGGAAACCCTCCTTGTCTGCATCCAGGATGGCCACAAGGCTGACCTGCGGCAAGTCCAGTCCCTCGCGAAGCAGATTGACGCCAATCAGTACGTCATACTTCCCTTCGCGCAGGTCCTCCAGGATACGGATACGTTCCAGAGTGTCCACGTCGCTGTGTATATAGGCGGAGCTGATGCCCCATTTGATCAGGTGCTTGTTCAGCTCCTCGGCCATGCGCTTGGTCAGGGTGGTTACCAGAATGCGCTCGTCGGCTTCGATGCGCAGGCGTATCTGCTCCATCAGGTCGTCCACCTGGTTGACCGTGGGTCTGATCTCGATTTCGGGATCCAGCAGGCCGGTGGGACGGATCACCTGCTCCACGAAGATGCCTTCGGTCTGCTGCAGCTCATAGTCGCCCGGAGTGGCGCTGACGTATATTGTCTGTGGCGTGAGGCGCTCGAATTCCTCGAACTTCAACGGTCGGTTGTCCAATGCTGCGGGGAGGCGGAAGCCGTATTCCACTAAGTTCATCTTGCGTGACAGGTCGCCGCCGAACATGCCGCGGACCTGGGGCAGCGTGACGTGGCTCTCGTCGATTATGGTCAGGAAGTCGTCGGGGAAGTAGTCCAGCAGGCAGAAGGGCCGCATGCCGGGCTCGCGGCCGTCGAAGTAGCGCGAGTAGTTCTCGATGCCGCTGCAGTGGCCCAGTTCCTTGATCATCTCCAGGTCGTAGGTCACGCGCTCGCGAAGTCGTTCGGCCTCTAAGATCTTGCCCTGGGCGGTAAAGAATTCTGTCTGTTTGCCGAGGTCCAGCGCTATCTGGTCCACGGCCTTCTCCTGTCGTTCCTTGGTGGTGACGAAAATGTTGGCGGGGTATATGCGGAATCCTTCGAGGTTGCTCAGCACGGCTCCCGATGCCGGGTCGACTGTCTGTATCTTCTCGATCTCGTCGCCCCAGAACACAACGCGGAGCTGTATGTCCTCGAACGACAGCTTGATGTCGACGGTATCACCTTTGACGCGGAACTGGCCGTTCTGCAGCTCGATCTCGGTACGGGAGTAGAGGGACGCCACAAGGTCGCGGAGGAATTGGTTGCGGCTTACGTGCTGACCTACCTGGATGTTGATGACGGTCTGCCGGAAGTCCTCGGGGTTGCCCATGCCGTAGATGCAGCTGACGGAGCTGACCACGATGACGTCACGGCGGCCGGACAGCAGAGCTGCGGCGGTTGAGAGTCGGAGCTTGTCGATCTGTTCGTTGATGGCCAGGTCCTTCTCGATGTATTTGTCGCTGCCCGGTATATATGCCTCGGGCTGGTAGTAGTCGTAATATGATACGAAATACTGTACGGAGTTCTCGGGAAAGAAACTCTTCATCTCGGCGTACAGCTGGGCGGCGAGGGTCTTGTTGTGGGAGAGAATGAGTGTGGGACGCTTGACCTTCTGGATGACGTTGGCCATAGTGAAGGTCTTGCCGGAGCCGGTGACGCCGAGCAGGGTCTGATGCGGCAAACCGTTGTTCACCCCATCCACCAGTTCGGCTATGGCTTCGGGCTGGTCCCCTGTAGGGACATATTCGGAAGTTAACTTGAAATCCACTAAATTTCTACAATTTTGAGATTAACTTACAAATATAGCACCTCTGGCCCGAAATTCCAAATCAATTCCCGACTTCTAACAAAATTTGACTTATGGATCAGAATCGGTTGTATGATACTTTCCCGGGATTCCACTTTTGCTTTGGAGCAACCGTTGTCTCTGGATAACCGAATGAAAGAATATTGAGAGGCCGTAGGTTTGGGGGAAGATTGAGTATGGCCGATAGCCTTGCCATTCTATCTTCCTCAGGGTAGATGCCGCACCATACCCCTCCAAGTCCGAGGGCATGCGCTGCGAGCAGCATATTCTCGGATGCTGCCGAACAATCCAAGGTCCAGAAGCCTCCGTTCTCACGGTCACCATCGAAAAGCCGGGACATATCACCGCACACCACTACGGCGAACGAACAGTCCCTGACCATCTTGGTCCATTGGAATGCATCCGTTATGGAATCCTTAAGTGCCTGGTTCGTAATCACTACAAAGTGCCACGCCTGCTGATTGGCTGCCGTAGGGGCCGCCATTCCGGCTTTAAGCACGTCTGTGATGATACTGTCGTTGACTGTTTCCGGTTTGTACTTCCTCACGCTGGCGCGTGTCATGATGCATTCAAGCACCTGGTCCGGAGAATCAGCCGAACTGTCAGACGCCTTGTTGACGGAAACCATAAGTCTGACCGACACTGCTATCAATGCTATGCATAGCAGCACGATTGTCCATGAATTCCTCATATAACATGTCCTAAGAGTTTCTTAACAAAGTTCCTGTCGGACATACAAAACGGCAGAAAGGACGGTTTACGAATACCGACAGAACAACAAACAGTATTCCCGCACAAATCACTATCCATGACGCACTCCGGACAAGAAATCCGGTGAAAATCTCATAATCAATCCATTGGTATCCGAATCCTACGAAAAGCAGGGATAGCAGTACAACCCAAAGCGCGGAACGGAAAGTATCAAGGGCCTTAAGGATCCCGGGGGAGATCTTGATTTTGTGTTTCTGAATCTTTCCCGCTAATTCCTGTAATGAGCCGAAGGGGCATATCCACGCGCAATAATGTCCCGGTTTGTTGAACACAGGATATATCAGTCCAACAATCAGAAGGATAATAGTTACCAGCCCGGCTAATGTGAACGTGAAACCATGGGCGAAGAAATTAAGCATCATTGAATAATCGATGAAAACCCCGGCCCAGAATCCGAGTATCGCCACGTTGAATATCTGTTGCATAAACCTGTAGCGGGGACTTGCATGAAAAATCAGTGGGACTGTAGCTCCTGCCAATATCACAAGCAATGCGGCAATCAGGCTTATTTGTGCAGAGGATGCCGTGGAACCTCTCGACTTCATTCCCAATGCATAGTCTACTCCGGCTCTGACATTACCAATAACGGCATTTGACGAATATGTGGCGCCCGATACTCCGTCAACATGGAGTGAAGCAGCCTGCTGTAGAGAATGGCCGTTCCATGCATTCATGAGCCCTTTATCATATAGGCTCTGGAACACTTCGCTCGTTTCATTGTTGGGAAGTGCCTTGATGGAATCAATGCGCCCTGCCGTGACGTATATCTCCAGCGGAACGTTCCCTCCGTATCCGAGAATCTTCTCGCCTATTCGAGTGGTATTGATTACTTCGCTGTCACCGGACTTTTTCACAGGATGAACCTTATCCTTGTCGGTCGTTTTACCTGGCGAAAAACCGAAAATCGCGTTCTCATGCACCATGGCAAGGGCCGCCATGATACAGAATATCACTGCAAAGGAACCTATACCGACCCACTTGTTGCGTTTGGAGGTCAACCCGTTGTGAGTATTTAGCTGCGGCATGGGACTCTTGTATTATTAGTCGTTCACCAGCATCGAGGCCAATGTCTCGTCGGCTTTCTGCTTGCCGGCTGTTGCTGATATGATAGCCTTGGCGAACTTCAGGGTCGTGCCCGGACCCTCCGATGTTATGATGTTTCCATCTATGACAACAGGTTCTTCCACATACATGCCTCCTTCGGCTTCTATCATGTTCCCAAGCCCCGGATAGCAGGTTGCCTTTTTACCTTTCAGTATGCCAGTGGGAGCGACAACCACGGCGGGGGCGGCGCATATCGCTGCAATCTTGCCCCCTCGGTCATATTGCCCCTTTATGATTTCATTGATTCTGGAAGATGCATGAAGATTATCTGCGCCGGGTTGACCTCCTGGGATTATGATCCACTCGGCATCGGCCGGGTCGATTTCAGTTATCAACGAGTCGGCGATTACTGTCTGGCCTGTTGCGCCAGTGACATCTTTAGTGCCAGCTACCGCCACTTCCACGACATTCATTCCGGCACGGCGCATGGCATCGACTGTGGCCAATGCCTCTATTTCCTCGAAACCGGGC
Organism: Bacteroidales bacterium; assembly: GCA_019416425.1. GTDB lineage: Bacteria > Bacteroidota > Bacteroidia > Bacteroidales > Muribaculaceae > Lepagella. Next base: position 30,373 of record DXXK01000063.1, on the reverse strand, counting down.
GCGAGGAAAATGTAAGATGTCTGTGACTTGATATTGAGCGTCATCATTAACAGGAATATAAGCAATAAATGTTTCATAGCTTAATAACAATTTCCGCTCCTAAGAGTTTACAAAGTAAAGAATATAGAAAAGTATGATATCGAGGCGGTAATTCCAGTGTCAGTCCATGCGGTCGCGGTAGTCGGCGTAGGTGAACTCGCGGAGCAGGACGAGGTCGCCGTCGATGGGCTGGAACCAGATGGAGGGATGCTGGATGCCATTGAACATGTTGGTCTTGACCGTGGTGTAATGGTTCATGTCCTTCAGCGTCAGACGGTCGCCCGGCTTAAGCGGCTCGGCAAAAAGCCAGTCTCCGACAAAATCTCCCGACAGACAGGAATTGCCGCCAAGACGATAGGGAATACCTCGATTTTCGGCTGCGTTTGATTCCTCTGACAACTCTGATTCCTCTGACAGGTTTCCGTCTTTCTCCAGTTCGTCGCGCGTGCCGAGAGCCTCGGCGATTGCCGGCTGATACGGCATCTCCAGACAGTCCGGCATGTGACAGGCAAAGCTGGCGTCGATTATGGCGGTACGTATTCCCGCATCCTCAACGACATCCAGGACCTCGGTGACCAAGTCGCCCGTCTGCCATGTAAAGGCACTTCCCGGCTCGATGATGATTTCCAGATGAGGATAACGGGCGTGCATGTCCTTCATCAGCTTGATGAAATGCTCCACATCGTAATCCTTGCGTGTTATCAGATGGCCTCCGCCCATGTTCAGCCATTTGACCTGAGGCAGCAGATGGCCGTATTGGTCCTCAAAAGCCTCCAGGACCTTCTCCAGGTCATGGCTGTCGCTCTCGCAAAGTGCATGAAAGTGCAATCCCTCGATACCTTCAGGCAGGCCATCCTTAAGATTGTCCATGCTCTCGCCGAAACGCGATCCCGGGACACAGGGATTGTATATGTCGGTCTCGATGACACTGCAGTGGGGATTGACACGCAATCCAAGACTCACGTCGCGACCGGATGTCAAAACGGCCGGACGGAATTTCTCGAACTGCGCCAAAGAATTGAACGTTATATGCGAGCAGCCGTTCAGGAATTCGGGAAATGTCTTCTCCGTATACACGGGGCAATATGCATGCACATCATGGCCTAAAAAATCCAGCGACAGCTTCATCTCGTTCAACGAGCTGGCCGTCGATGCCTGAAAATACTCGGCGATGATGGGGAAAGTCTTCCACAGCGCGTTGGCCTTGAAAGCCATGATGATCTTCACGTCGGCACGCTCGGCAACATCCTTCAGCCTGCGCATGTTGGCGCGCAACCTATCCTCGTAGACTATATAGTAAGGGGTTTCCATATCACTTCAATAACATCAATCGATAATCTTAAAACGCGCATACTGCAGCAGGAGTTTTTTCAGTCCCACCTGCTTGAACTCCACTGAAATGCTGGGCAATCCGGCGATGTTGTCCAAAGACTTTACCACTCCGATTCCGAACTGCTTGTGCTCAATCCTGGTGCCGACGGACACCTCCTGGGCCGAGTGCAGCTGCATCTCGGAGTCGGAGTCGGCAGCGGGCCTGGCCTGATCGGCCACACGTCTCATACGGTTCACCTCGTTGGCAGAGATGTGTCCGCCATATGTAGGCTTATATTTCGGTCCGGGATTGTCGCTGTACATGTTGCGGCGATAGTTACGGGTTGGGTCGGTGAATCCCGACGAGAGTTCGGATGTAGTATCCATCTTGACGCACGACGGGTCGATTTCCGACAGGAACCGGCTTGGCGACGTCAGGGTGGTCTGACCGTTGCGGAAGCGGCTGCGGGCATAGCTCAGCATGCACGAAACCTCGGCGCGCGTTATTGCCACATACAGCAGACGGCGCTCCTCCTCAATTTGCGCAATTGATTCCATCGACATGGCCGAAGGGAACAGCTCCTCCTCGACTCCCACGATATAGACATGCTTGAACTCCAAACCCTTGGCGGCATGAGCTGTCATCAGCGTGACCTTGGGGCCTTCCTGCTTGTCCTTCTCATCCTGGTCCGTGGCCAGCATCACTTCGCTTAGAAAGGCCGTCAGTGTCACTTCTCCGTCGCCGCTTTCCTCGCGCGAGCGGACAAACTCCTTCATGCCGCCCAACAGCTCCATCAGGTTCTCCCGGCGGCTGATGCTCTCCGGAGTGTACTCCGATTCCAACGCCGTCAGTATGCCGGTGCGGTTGAACACCAGCTGGCCCACCTCGAAGGCATTGCCGGTCTTGTTGTCGTTGATGAACAGATTGATCATCTCGACGAAAGCCCGGAGTTTCTTCAGGGTCCCCGAATTCACCGTCAGTCCATGTTTGGCCGGATCGCACAATACCTGCCACATGCTGACACCCGAGCCGACCGCCGCGGCCTGGACCTTCTTCATGGTAGTCTCACCGATGCCGCGGGCCGGATAATTGATGATGCGGCGCAAGGCCTCGTCATCGTCCGGATTGACTATCACACGGAAGTACGACAAGGCATCCTTCACCTCCTTGCGCTGGTAGAACGCCGTGCCGCCATAGATTCTATAGCCGATGGAACGCTTGCGCAACGCCTCCTCCAGCACGCGGCTCTGCGCGTTGGTTCGGTACAGGATGGCATAGTCCTCGTATGAATCATGGGCCGTCATGACGCTCTCCGTTATCCTGGACGCCACGAGACTTGCCTCCTCCAGATCGCTGTAGGTCTGGACTATCTCCACGGGCGAGCCTACGGCGTTCTCACTGTAGACATTCTTGTGCAGCTGGTTGGTGTTTTTGTCGATCAGCGAGCCGGCCGCATTGACTATGTTTTGCGTGGAGCGGTAGTTACGCTCAAGCTTGAAGGTCCGCAGACCCGGATAGAACCGCTCCAGCCGGATGATGTTGTCGATGTTGGCTCCACGGAACGAGTAGATGCTCTGAGCGTCATCACCGACCACACAGATGCGTCGTTGCGGACCGGCCAGCCTGGATATGACCTGATGCTGCGCGAAGTTAGTGTCCTGATACTCGTCCACCAGGATGTAGCGGAAGAACTCCGAGTACTGCTTGCGGATGTTCTCGTGCTCGGTCAGCAGGATATTCATGTTGAAGATGATGTCGTCGAAATCCATGGCGTTGGCCATGCGGCACCGTTCCACATATTGCTCGAATATGCGGGTGGTCATCGGACGCTTGCACTTCACGTCGTAGCTGTGGTACTCGCGGTCGTATTCCAGCGGCGTCATCATGGCGTTCTTGGCGTTGGAGATGATGGCGGCGATGGTGTTGGGTTTGTAATCCTTGTCGGAGAGCTCCATCTCCTTGATTATCATCTTGACCAGGTTGCGTGAATCGGAGGTATCGTAGATGGAGAACGATGACTTGTATCCGAGTCGGTCGGCATGGTGCCGCAGGATCCGGAGGAACTGCGAGTGGAACGTGCCCATGGGTATGCGTGCGGCTACGCGTGGACCGACCAGCTTGGCGATACGCTCTTTCATCTCGCGAGCGGCCTTGTTGGTGAAGGTCAGCGCCAGAATCCTGTTTGGCTCATAGCCCAGGTTCAGAAGGTGTACTATCTTGTACGTCAGTACGCGGGTCTTGCCCGACCCTGCGCCGGCGATTACCAGCGAAGGACCGTCTACATATTCCACGGCGGCGCGCTGCTGGTCGTTCAACTTATCCAGATATCTGTAGTCGGGTTTGATTTCCTCTGTCATCTTTACTGTTCGCTGAAAGGTAGGACCAGTGTCCGGTAGTCCGGTATGGTGGGTATGAAATGATAGGTGTTGTTGGGGTAATCGATCTTGCAGCAGTAATGGTTCATGCCGTTGCTGACTATCAGATACGAGGCGTGAAGCGACATGTTGTAGCGGACTATCTGGTCGAAGACATCCTGGGTGATCCTGACCTCGGGAGCCTTGTACTCGACTATGACCAGCGGGTTCATGTCGCGTCCGTACACGACGGTGTCGCAGCGGCGTTGCCGGCCGTTGACATGAATGCCGATCTCGTTGGCCATCATGGACCGTGAATATCCCTTGCCGCTAATCAGCCAGTTCACGAAATGCTGACGCACCCATTCCTCGGGCGTAAGGGCCACGAAGCGCCGGCGCAGATAGTCCCATACCCGCTCCACTCCGTCGGCACCCGTCTGCAGACGCATCTGCATGGGAGGCAGATTAAGTTCAGGATATTCCATACTTTGAAGTTGTTTAAACTAATTTACGTTTGTTAATGAATCTGAAGATGTTTAAACTTTATGGCAATCTTTATTAATCTTTTGGGCATCTTTGACCGCTCTCATCGGAACCAACCGAATGGTTGCTCCCTCTTCAATCGGCCAAATCTGCTCCAAAATCTTAATAAATCTTACCATAAAAATTAGTTTAAACAACTTCTTTATTAAACTTGTAATTTAGAATTCAGATTCAGATATACCTTATTAGACAAATTCCGTGCCACATCTTCACAGCACAGCTCATGACCAAGTTCCAGCGCCATGGAGGTAACCGACTTGTCGGTTATGCCGCATGGATTGATGAGCCTGAACGCCGACATGTCGGTGTTGACGTTAAGCGCCAGTCCGTGCATGGTGACGCCGTGACTGATCTTGACACCGATTGCGCAGATCTTGCGTGCGCGCGGTGTGTCCCAGTCCAGCCATACTCCTATCTGCGAGTCGTTGCTGGTGGTGGATATGCCGTAATCGGCAAGAGTCTCGCGTACCGAGCGTTCCAGCAGCTCGACATACTTCTTAACTCCAAGTTTATGGCGGTTCAGGTCGATCAGCGGATAGACCACTAATTGTCCAGGACCGTGGTAAGTGATGTCGCCTCCACGCTCTATGCGCACCACCTCCACTCCCGGAGCCGGTGTCAGCAGCAGGTTTGACTCATTGCCGTGGACTCCGAGAGTGTATACCGCAGGATGCTCGCATGCGGCGACGATTTCTTCCGATTCTCTGTCGGCAATCAAGGTATTGAAGATTGACTTCTGACGCTCCCATGCCTCGCGATATGGTATAAGTCCCCAGTTCTCTATCCTCATTTTATATGTTTTTCGGCGTGGTAGGAGGAGCGCACCATCGGCGCTGACTCGATATGACGGAATCCCTTCTCGATACCGATCAGCCGGTATTCCTTGAATGTGTCCGGATGGATATAGGCCTGGACAGGGTAGTGTTCCTTGGTGGGCTGCAGATACTGGCCGATGGTCATGACCTGACAGTCCACGGCGCGAAGGTCGTCCATGGTCTGCAGTATCTCCTCGCGGGTCTCGCCGAGTCCGAGCATGATGCCGCTCTTGGTCACCACTCCCTTGCTGCGGAGATATCCCAGTACCTTGAGCGAGCAGTCGTAGGTCGCAGTGCGTCTCACTTCCGGAGTGAGGCGGCGGACGGTCTCCATATTGTGGGATATGACGTCGGGATGCTCGGCGATGATGATGTCCAGCAGGTCCGTACGGCCCTGCATGTCGGGAATCAGGACCTCCATAGTGACGCCGGGTGCCACCTCGTGGATGCGGCGTATGGTCGCGGCCCAGTGTGCCGCGCCGCCATCTGGCAGGTCGTCGCGGGTCACGGAGGTTATCACCACATGCTTCAGCCCGAGTTCCTTGACGCTGCGGGCTATGTCTTCGATCTCCTGTGGGTCGAGCTTCTCGGGTTTGCCGCCGGTAACGTTGCAGAATCGGCAGTTGCGCGAGCATACATTGCCGCAGATCATGAATGTGGCTGTGCCGTTGCCCCAGCATTCGGCGCGGTTGGGACACATGCCGCTGGAGCAGATGGTATGCAGATGCCGGTCGTTAAGCATGCCGACCACCTGGCTTGCCTTGAAGCCGCGCGGCAGCTTTATCTTCAGCCAGTCCGGCTTGCGTCGGAAACTCACCGGAGCGTCGTCGTTCTTGTTCATTCGGTCCTGAGTGTTTGATAATCATAATCTGGCCGGATGGATCCATCCGGCCAGATTATGAAGATTGTTATCCAAGCAGGGGAAGGAGTTTCTCCTCCAGGTCGGCGAGTTTCACCAGGCCTACGCTGCGGTCCTTGAGCTCACCGTCCTTGAAGAACAGGACGGTGGGGATGTTGCGTACGCGGAACTGCATTGGGAGCTCCGAATCCTCGTCGATGTTCAGCTTGCCGATCTCGGCCTTGTCGCCGTACTTCTCGGCCAGTTCCTCAACCACAGGGCCCAGCTTGATGCACGGTCCGCACCAGGTGGCCCAGAAATCAATCACTACAACCTTGCCCGATGCGATGGCCTCGGCGGCTGTCTGGTCATTGAATTGTTTTGCCATTTCTTTTTACTTGTTTATAGTTTGTTACTTATATTCAATATGGTCTGTCCATGGTAGTTACACTGAACCTGATGCCGTAGGACTCCAGCAGGTCCGTCAGGGCGACGTCGATGCTGAACTGCTTGCGCGAATGTATCTTGATGGTTTGTTTGGTATCTACATCCACCAGTTCTATGAACAGGTCTCCCTTCCGTTTGTCGCCGCGATGATGCGACAGTTCTTCGAAGAAGGCATTGTCCTTGTATCCCATGGGGAGGTAGACGGTGACTGCATTGGCCACTTTTCCCTTTATCTCGTCCAATGTCTGGATCTTCTCTATGTTCATGTCCATCCGTTCCGGATTGAAACGGCTGGTACGATAGGAGAGCGTTATGTACAGTGTGTCGTTCTCATGGAAATTGTCCTTGAAGTTCTGATGGTTGCGACCGAACAGCTTAAGTTCTCCCTTGCCCGAGAAATCCTCGATCTCGATGATGGAGAATTCCTTGCCGGTCCGGGAGACGCGTGTTTGCACCTTGGTCACGAGTCCGCCGATGGTTACCACGCCTGGTTTTTCCTCGCGTGCCGAGAATTCATCCATCGTATTGTTGCATCCGTATTTCAATTCCATGGCATACGGGTCCAGTGGATGAGCGGAGAGGTACATAGTGACAAGCTCCTTCTCTTTGTTAAGCAACGCCAGCTGTGTCATGCGCTCAGGCTCGGGATAGGGGGGACGGTTTGTCTCGATCGGTTCCAGGTCGCCGAACAGGCTGAGCTGAAGTGAATTCTTGTCGTTCTGTACCCGCTGGCCGTACTTCACGAGGCAATCGGCGAATGTGGAGTCGAACATCGAGGTTACGTACGTCTCGCGTGGTTTGCCGAAGCTGTCGAAGGCACCGGCCATGGCCAGGTTCTCGATGGCGCTGCGGTTGCACGCCGACAGGTTGACTCGCTCCACAAAGTCGTAGATGTCCTGGAACGGTCCGTTGGCGGTACGCTCGTCTATGATAGTCTTTACGGCATTGGCGCCAACACCCTTCACTGCGGCCAGTCCGAAACGGATGTCGCCGGCCTTGTTCACACCGAACTTCTCGATGGACTCGTTGATGTCCGGTCCCAGCACCCGCAGGCCCATGCGGCGGCATTCGCCCATCACCTTGCCCATCTTGTCGCTGGCCGTCAGGTTGCGGCTCAGCACTCCCGCCATATATTCGGCGGGATAGTGTGCCTTGAGGTAGGCCGTCTGGTAGGCAACCCATGTGTAGCATGTGGCATGGCTCTTGTTGAAGGCGTAGGATGCGAACTTCTCCCAGTCCTCCCAGATCTTGTTCAGGGTCTTCTCCTCGTGTCCGTTGGCCTGCCCCTGCTCCATGAATTTCTTCTTGAGCTTCTGCATCTTGTCAATCTGCTTCTTACCCATGGCCTTGCGGAGCATGTCCGATTCGCCTCGGGTGAAGTTGGCCAGCAGACGCGACAGCAGCATGACCTGCTCCTGGTAGACGGTCACGCCGTAGGTCTCCTCCAGGTACTGCTTCATGCAGGGAATGTCGTACTCGATTGGTTCCTCGCCGTGCTTACGCTTGATGAAGGTGGGGATGTAGTCCATAGGTCCCGGACGGTACAGGGCGTTCATGGCGATGAGGTCCTCGAACTTCGAGGGCTGAAGACTGCGCAACGAGTTCTGCATGCCTGCCGACTCGAACTGGAATGTCGAGGTGGTTGCTCCCTTGCAGTACAGTTCGAATGTCTTGGGGTCGTCCAGCGGGATATGCTCTATGTCCAGGTCGAAGCCGTGACGCATCTTGATGTTGTACAGCGCCTCCTTGATGATGGACAGGGTCTTCAGTCCCAGGAAGTCCATCTTGATCAGGCCGGTGTCCTCGATGATGGATCCCTCGTACTGCGTGGACACAACCTTCGTGCCGTCGGCGTCGGTTGCCATGGAAACGGGTACCCAGTCGGTGATGTCGTCACGACAGATGATGACGCCGCAGGCGTGGATGCCGGTACCGCGGATGTTGCCTTCAAGCTGCTGGGCGTATTTCAGCGTCTCCCGTACCTTCTCGTCGGGATTCTGAAGCTCGGCTCCGAATTCCTTACAGTATTTCAGACAGTTCTTCAGGTTGATCTTCGGTGACTTGCCGTCCACTTCCGGCAATCGGTCGGGTATCAGCTTCACGAGTCTGTTCGCTTCCGGCAGAGGTACCTCCAGCACCTTGGCCACATCCTTGACAGCCATCTTAGTGGCCATTGTTCCGAACGTGATGATGTGCGCCACCTTCTCGGCGCCGTAGTGCTCGGTGACGTACTTCAGCACCTCGTAGCGTCCGTCGTCATCGAAGTCCACGTCGATATCGGGGAGCGATATACGGTCGGGATTCAGGAAACGCTCGAACAGCAGGTCGTACTTGATGGGGTCGATCTGGGTGATGCCCAGACAGTAAGCCGCTGCCGATCCCGCTGCCGATCCACGGCCCGGGCCGATGCTCACACCTAATTTCTTACGTCCGGTATTGATGAAGTCCTGCACGATCAGGAAGTAGCCGGGGAATCCCATGGTCTTCATGATGTGCAGCTCGAACTTCAGGCGTTCCGCCACATCCGGAGGTATCGGGTCGCCGTAGCGCTCCTTGGCTCCCTCCATCGTAAGCTTGGTCAAGTAGTCCGCCTCGAACTTGATGCGGTAGATCTTGTCGTATCCGCCGAGGCCGTCTATCTTCTTCTGCGCAGCCTCGGGCGACAGGACCACGTTGCCGTTTTCGTCCTGGGTGAACTCGTCGAAGAGTTCCTTCTCCGTGATGCGGCTGCGGTATTCCTCCTCGGTGCCGAATTCCTTTGGTATATCGAAGAAGGGCATTATGGGGGCGTGGTTGATGCTGTAGAACTCAACCTTGTCAAGAATCTCCTCCGTGGTGGCCAGTGCCTCGGGGATGTCCTTGAATATCTCGGCCATCTCCTCCGGAGTCTTGAGCCATTCCTGCTTGGTATAGTGCAAGCGCGGCTCGGAGAAGGTCTTCTGCATCGATACGCAGATCAGTCGGTCGTGGGCCTCGGCGTCCTCCTCGTTGGTGAAGTGAACGTCGTTGGTGCACACCACCTTGATGCCGTGCTTGCGGGCCAGTCCGAGCAGTACGTCGTTGACCTTGCACTGCTCGGGGTAGACCTCGCGGTTGGCGTTCTCCTTGAAGGTCTGGTGACGTTGCAGCTCCAGATAGTAGTCATCGCCGAATACGGATTTGTACCACAGTATGCGTTCCTCGGCCTTGTCAAGCTCGTCGTTGAGTATGAACTGCGGTACCTCGCCGCCCAGACATGCCGAGCAGACTATCAGTCCCTCCTTGTGGGCCTCCAGATCGGCGCGGTCCGTACGCGCTTTGTAGTAATATCCCTCGGTCCAGGCACGGCTCACCAGCTTGACCAGATTGTGGTAGCCCTTCAGGTTCTTGGCCAGGACTATCAGGTGGTATCCGTTGTCGGTTTTGTCCTTCTTGTCTGTCATCTTGTCACGCGCCACGTACATCTCGCAGCCCAGGATGGGTTTGAACTTCTCGCCTTCCTCCTTGCCGGAATTCTTCTTGTCGACATAATTCCAGAATTCCTTGATGCCGAACATGTTGCCATGGTCGGTCAGGGCTATGCCGCGCATGCCTGTCGCGATGGCCTTGTCCACCAGCTCCGGGATGGAGGCTTTGCCGTCGAGAAGACTGTATTGCGAATGCACATGAAGATGCGTGAATGACATGATGCTATGCAGTTTAGCTGTTTTTTATTCAGAAATGACTACAAATTTAGAAAATATTGCGGAGAAATACAACTTCCGGTGGCGAGTTGTAGATAAAAATATCAAGACTGATTCAGGAACCTATTCCTTAATGATGTGTAATGGGCCGGAAATCCGTAAGGAATGAACGGGGATGTGGAGTGAGTCGGCTTGGTGTATCATTTCGGATTCTATGACACGCCTGATGGATGGGTGCAATACAATCAGGCCGGGATGCAGGATGGAGTCGATCTCGGCGATGCTGTTGCGACAGCTGCGGGTTATTATGGCGATGTCGCAGACATCAGGTTTGAGCATGCTCTGGAGGTCGCAGTCGGCGGACAGGATGTGTTTGCCGTGGATTGTAATTCCGCTCACTGCATTGGGCTTGAATGTCTGTGAAAATTCCCGGCGGTCAATGCGTGACAGTATCTGCGGCATGTCGGAACGGGTCTGGATTATGAAACCGTCAGGCTTGGATGGTTCGGCGAACGGTATCAGTATCAACGAGATCACGGCGACGGCGGCGGACAGTATCAGGAATCCCCGATGGCGCCGGTAATGCAGCCACAAGGCAAGTCCTGCCAATGCCAGCAGCCATAGCGTGACAGTGATCCATGACACGTCGAACTGCAGTGCCGACGATTCCTCGCCGTGAATCGCTGAAAGCATCGCTACAAGTCCGGAATAGCCCGCGTCGAGCGTCCAGGCAAGCCATACGAACGGATGGCCGATCGCAGCGGTCAGCATGAAAATCAATGCCAGAACCACATAGATGGGCAGCAGGGGGAGGGCGATCAGGTTGGCCGGGATGAACAGCAGCGGGAAGATGCCGAAATAGTAGGAGGTCAACACCCATGACGCCGCGGTAGCCGATAGGGTTACGAGTACCGCCGCCACGACATTGAACAGAATACTATGCTCGTGATGGTCGATGGGGTTGAGGGGGCCCGCAAAGAATATCAGCGATGTCACGCATATGAAGCTTAACTGCAGTCCGATGTCGAAAAGTGCATCAGGATTGAACAGAAGGATTATGAAGACGGCCAGAAGCAGCGCGTTCCAGGAGGAGTTCTTGCGTTCGGTCAGCATGCAGACTATCACAGTGGTCAGCATTATGGCTGCGCGGACGGTGGAGGGTGTCAGTCCGGTGATGAATGTATATCCCCATAGAGCGGGTAATGCCACGATATAACGCCAGCGGTAGATTCCAAGCGGGTTGAAGGGAAACAGCAGCCACAGGATGATTCCGGCGATGATGGACACATGCATGCCGCTCAGTGCCAGCATATGTGAGACGCCGCCGTCGGCAAACAGCGCACGGGTGTTCTCGTCAAGATATTCCCGGTCTCCCAGAATGATCGTGATGAGGAAATTCTGTGTCTGCTTGGTCAACGGAGTCTTCTCGATGAATTCCTCGGCCCGGCTGCGGATGTTCCATGTCAGGCCGTTCAATGTAGTGTTCCGCGACTGGGTCTTGATTGAATCGTCCATTATCGCGGTGTACAGGATCCCTTTTCTTGCCATCCGCAGCGCATAGCCGCTGTCGAATGTGTTCCATGAATCCGATATAGGCTTCAGCTTACATGGGAAGATAACGTTGTCGTCCACCTGGCCGGGAAAGTACCGGCATACTCCAAGTATCCTGACGGGCGAGATGGCTTTGGCGTTTCCCGAAGAATCCATCAGTGCCGTCAGTTCCATGACGGCGCGGTCGCCGAGTGTCGTGTTCCGAACCTCGTCCACATGGCCGTAAGCCATTACAGTACGGTCTACAAGTTCGTCGGGCAATGGCTCGGGCATCCTTGTGTTTGTAATTATGACCCCTATGCCTGTGAAGATGACGGCGACCCATGAATAGTGCCAGTTGTGCATGTGGAATGCGGCGACCGGATCACCGCTTTTCCTGGCTATGATCTCATAGACGACTATACCGGCCATAATCAATACGGCACCGGCAACGAATCCTGCGCCGAGATGGCTCAGAAGAATTCCGCCGATCAGCCCCGATAGCGGGAGAAGCATAGGCGAGTACAACCGGAGGGTCAGCGACGCCATATATCCCAGGCTGCATCGGCCTGTCGGTGCAGCATCTCCAGACCGTTCTTGACCGCAGCTCCTCGCACTGCACCTTGCCTCATGAATTCGGTAACGGCCGGATTATAGACCAGGTCATAGCAGACGGCATTGGCCGGGAGCAGATTCCATGGAATATCAGGACATCCATCGACATCCGGCCACATACCCAACGGGGTGCAGTTCACTATGAGCCGGTGCGTATCCATTATCTCTGCTGTGAGCTCATCGTATCCTATCTTGTCGGATCCGTCAGCGTGGCGGCTGACGAACAGATGTTCGATGCCGAGCGTGGTCAGTCCGTAGGCCACCGCTTTGGAGACGCCACCGGTCCCGAGAATCAGCGCATGTATTGGTTGATCCATCATTGAGCCAAGCAATGGCGCAATGCTGTCCCGGAAACCAAGGCAATCGGTATTGTAGCCCGACATGATGACTTTGCCGTCTCTCCTCTCTATCGAAACGGTATTGACCGCACCGATGGCCTCGGCTTCGGGACTGATGCAGGACAGATAGGGGAGGATTGACTGCTTGTAGGGTATTGTGACGTTGAATCCGCGCAGACCGGAATGTGTTTCGAGCAGGGCTGGAAAATCATCGATTCCCTTTAATGGAAACAGGGAATACGAGCCTTCGATTCCCAGTCTCCGGAATTTCGCAGCGAAGTATTCCGGGGATTGCGAATGCCCTAACGGCCAGCCTATCAGCCCGAGCTCTATCATAGCCTTACCAGATGATTACCCGTTCGGATTCAGGACGGTACATCGTGTCTCCGTCCTTGAAGCCGAACGCATTGAGGAATGTGTGGATGTTGCGCAGAGTGACGTTCACGCGGTTGCGGCCCAGCGAGTGCGGGTCGGTCTTGGTGCGTACCAGTATCTCCTCCGGGCGGATGTTGGAGGCCCATACGGATGCGTATGCCAGGTAGAACAGCTGGTCGGGTGTGAACTCTCCGTCACCTTTGGCGTCCTGTCCCACCGCGTCATGATAGGCCGTATAGGCTATACGTAGTCCTCCCTGGTCGGCGATGTTCTCGCCCAAGGTATATTCGCCGTTGGCGAACACGCCGGGTGCCACCTCTACCTTGTTGAACTGCTTCTTCAGCACCTCGGTCAGCGACTTGAACTTCTCCTCGTCCTCCTTGCTCCACCAGTTCACCAGGTTGCCGTTCTTGTCGAACTGCCGCCCTTGGTCGTCGAATCCGTGTGTCATCTCATGGCCTATCACCACTCCGATGGCTCCGTAGTTCATGGCGTCGTTGGTGTTGATGTCGAAGTAAGGAGGCTGAAGTATTCCAGCCGGAAAACAAATCTCGTTCATGACAGGACTGTAGTAGGCGTTGACGGTCTGCGGGGTCATGAACCATTCCTCGCGGTCCACCGGCTTGCCCAACTTGTTGTAGTTGTCCTGCACGAACCACTCGGAGGCGGCAAGTACATTCTCCAGATAATTTTTGGCCGGATCGATATGGATTTCGGAATAATCCTTCCATTTTTCGGGATATCCTATCTTGACAGTAAGAGACGCAAGCTTGTCCAGCGCCTTAGCCTTGGTCTCGTCCGACATCCATTCCAGCTCTTTTATATGCTTGGCCAGGGATGCACGCAGGTTCTCCACCAGCTGCTTCATGTAGCGCTTGTTTTCCTCAGGGAAGTATTTCTCTACATATAGCTGGCCGATGGCTTCGCCGAACATGGAGTTGGGGATGGTCATTGCACGTTTCCACTGCGGTTTCTTCTCCTCACGTCCCGACAGCACACGTCCGAACATCTCGAAATCGGCATCGTAGAAGTCGTCGCTGAGCGTGCCTGTGCCTTCGCAGACAGCCGTGAACACCAGGTAGTCACGGACCTTCTGTATGTCAAGCGCGGGGAGGTATCCGTTGAGCCAGTCCATATACTTGACCGACGATACATTCAGCGCCTCGGGCATCTTCAGACCGGATTCCTCCATTATGCGGACCCATTCTATGCCAGGATATTTTGCCAGGAAATCCTCGGTCTTCATCCAGTTGTAGCTCAATTGCGGATCTCGCCGCTCCTCACGTGTCTTTTTGTTTCGGGCTATCTCTGTCTCGATCTCGATGACTGAGTTCCATACTCGCCCGGCATCCTCGGCACTGTAACCTATGAGTTTCATGACGGTCACGACATAATTATGGTATGCCTCCATGATCTTGTCGTTGGTCTCGTTCTGCTCAAGATAATAGTCCCTGTCGCCGAGCGTGAGTCCGCATTCCGACACATGGAGCACGTTCATTGTGGAGTCGGCTGGATCGGGTCCTACGCCGTAACCGAAGAAGCCGCCTCCGGCTCCGCGGTTCAGCCATGCCATGGTCTCTGCGAAGTTCTCGCGGTCGATGGCCTGGATGCGGTGGACTATGGGCATGATTGGTTCGGCTCCGAGCTGGTTGCGGCGTTCCATGTCCATGCCTAACAGGTAGATGTCGTTAACCTTCTGTGCGATTGTGTCCGTAGTCTTGGCGTCAGGATGTTGGCCTAAGCCTTCGATCAGCTCGCGCAGCTGCTTGCGGTTCTGTTCCGCGATATCGTCGAACACTCCGTAGCGTGCATATTCACCCTGCAGGGGATGGGCCTTCTGCCAGCCTCCGCATGCGTATCCGTAGAAATCCTGTGCCGGATCTATGCTTCTGTCTAAATTATCTTGTATCATTGTGTTGAATCTTAGAAAGTGATATGTCACTTGCTCTGCAGTGACTCCAGTTCCTCCTGTGCCAGTTCCCAGACGGACATCTCGTTCTCCAGCCGCTTGGTGGCAGTGTTGTAGGCTTCCAATGTCTCTGCCGAAGCATCCCCGGCCGCGAGCTTGTCCTCCAGACCTTTGACTTCAGCCTCAAGCTCGGCTATCCTGCTTTCGGACGCCTTGACCTGTTTCTCGGCCTTTGAGGCCATTCGTGCCAGCTCCTTCTGCTCGGCGTATGTTAGCTTTTTGGTCGGTTCTGGAGCAGGTGCGGCAGGTTGCTTCTGTTCCGGCTGCGTTGCTTTCGGTGCGGAAAAGGCGGGTTCTGTTTTCCGTTCTATGTCGCGCAGGTTCTCCATATCCTTGTCGCGTAGAAACTCATATATGCCGCCTAAGTGCTCGCGTACCTTACCGTGGCCGAACTCGTAGACTTTACTAACAAGGCCGTCCATGAAGTATCGGTCATGGCTCACTATGATGACAGTTCCGTTGAATTCGGCAATGGCGTTCTTCAGCACATCTTTGGAGGGTATGTCCAGATGGTTGGTCGGCTCGTCGAGTATCAGGAAGTTCACCGGCTCCAGCAGCAGACGGATCATAGCGAGTCGTGTCTTCTCGCCACCGGACAGCACCTTGACCTTCTTGTCGATGGCCTCGCCACCGAACATGAAGGCACCGAGTATGTCGCGGACCTTGGTACGCATATCGCCGGTGGCGACGTTGTCGATGGTCTGGAACACGGTCAGCTCGCCGTCCAGCAGCTGTGCCTGGTTCTGCGCGAAATATCCGATCTTGACGTTATGGCCCACCTTGAGCGTGCCGTCGTAGGGAATCTCGTTCATGATGCACTTCACCAGCGTGGACTTGCCCTCGCCGTTACGGCCTACGAACGCCACCTTCTCGCCTCGGCGGATGGTGAACTCAGCGTCGCTGAACACCTGGTGGTCGCCGTAGCGTTTCCCTAATCCCTCGACAATTAGGGGAAAATCGCCCGAGCGCTCAGCCGGAGGAAATTTGAGCCTGAGCCGTGAGTTGTCCACCTCGTCCACCTCGATGGGTACGATCTTCTCCAGCTGCTTGATGCGGCTCTGTACCTGTACCGCCTTGGTCGGCTTGTAGCGGAAGCGCTCGATGAAGTCTTTTGTATCGGCTATCATCTTCTGCTGGTTCTCGTAGGCGCGCATCTGCTGCTCCACGCGTTCCTTGCGTAATTCCAGGAACTTGGTGTAGTTCACCTTATAATCGTATATCTTTCCGCAGTTAATCTCGATTGTGCGGCTCGTAACGTTGTCCAGGAACGCCTGGTCGTGGCTGACCAGCAGCACGGCCTTTCCCTTGCTCTGCAGGAACCGTTCCAGCCATTGGATGGATTCGATGTCCAGATGGTTGGTCGGCTCGTCAAGCAACAGGATATCGGGACGTCTCAGCAGGATCTTAGCCAGCTCGATGCGCATACGCCAGCCGCCGGAGAACTCGGATGTGGGGCGTTGCAGATCGCTGGGGAGGAATCCCAGACCTGTAAGCGTCGACTCGATCTCGGCATCCATGTTCATGGCGCCTTCTATGGCCAGACGCTGGTTCAGGTAATCGTAATGTTCCAGGAGTTTGGCATAGTCCTCGCTTTCGTAATCGGTGCGTTCGGCAATTTGCCGCTCGCATGCTGCCTGCTCGTCCTTCAGGGTCTGTAATTCGGAGAAGGCCTTACGTACCTCGTCGGTCACGGTTGTCTCGTCGGCCAGCACCATCTGCTGGGGCAGATAACCGATTGTCGTGTCATTTGGCATGGCTATGGTACCGCCGGTGGGTTGTTCCAGACCGGCCAGGATTTTGAGCATGGTCGACTTGCCCGCGCCGTTCTTGCCTGTCAGGGCTATACGGTCGTTGTCATTGATCACGAAACTCACGTCGTGAAACAACGGCCTGGCCGAAAACTCAACTTCAAGATTATTTACACTGATCATTCTAATGGAAAGCTTACCAACTACTTGTTTGGAACCGCCCCAACCGCGGTTCCGGAAATTTCAACCACAAAATTAGCAATTTTCCCCGACATGACCAATTACCGAGGTTTGAAATGAATTCAATAGGAGATAAGGGTCATTTGAATGTGATGTTGTGTGATTTGTTTGTTGTTGATTAGTAGGAGAATTTGTGGATGTAAACAAAAAAGTGTGAATTTTTTTGTGCAAATATTTGGTCATGTCGCGAAAAAGCAGTAATTTTGCAACGTCAAAAGGGACGAAGGTCCTGCTAAGACAATGAAATATTGCCTTGTGGTGTAATGGTAGCACACCGGATTCTGGTTCCGTTTGTGAGAGTTCGAGTCTTTCCAAGGCAACTGAGGGTTGAATCAGAGGATTTGACCCTTTTTATCGCTTAACACGGGGCTGATTGGCTTTGACAGCGTGCAGAAGCGGTAAGTAAGCATGCAGAGCTTTGATGACCAAGCTCTATAATAACAAGATCATCGACCTATAATTGGCGAAAATAATAACTACGCTCTCGCTGCGTAATCTGAAGTACAGTAGGATTCCTTAATTCTCCCATCAGATGGGAGAACGAGACATCACTCCATTGCCCTGTTCCGAGACGTTTGGATAAAGTGGTGCAGAGAAATTCGGAAATAGGAAGCGAGGTGTCCCGACTCGTTTCCGAGATTCATGGACTAAGGTTGGGATTGGCCGTCGTGAGCCTGTCCCAACTCGAAAACCAATTCACAGACTAAGCATGTAGAAAGCTTATTGATTCCACGTTTGGACGAGGGTTCAATCCCCTCCAGCTCCACTATGTACTTCCGAACTAAATCGGAATATTCGAGACAAACCTCGGACTATCAGATAGTTCCGAGGTTTTTTCGTGTCTAATCCTATCGGATTGAGGACCGATAAAAGACCTAAAAAAGACCTTCTCGGACGGCTATCTGTCACAAAATCGTTTCAAGTTTTTATGTGACGGAAATTGTGACAAAAATGTGACCAATTCTTATGTAATCAAATGGTGTTCAATAAGTTCCAAAGACTCAACTCAGACTTAACTCGGAAAATCGGCGACATTTTAACCACCCGATATTGATGTGTTAAAGTGGCTGTCAGACACAATGTCTGATTTTCCTCTTTAATCCTGCGGTTTATGTGCGGATTAAGCCTTGTCCGCTATTAGTCGCACATGTTAAAAACAACCTAAGTCGCTGATATGGCTCCAGTTTGGCTTGGATGTGTCCAATCGAAAATGAAGTCAAACTCGTTATCATTGCATCCAGCCGCGACAAGCGGTCAATGATGACACTAAATCCAAAGCGAAAATGAAAAAGAACACCTTTAAGATTCTTTTCCATATCCGTGGCAACTACAAGAATAAGGAAGGGAAGTGCCCAATCACTATTCGTATAGCCGTTAACGGAGAATACGAAAGAATCAACTCCACAGTAGCTGTGGAGCCGGAACTTTGGGATGTCAAGGCAATGAAGGCCATTGGTCGTTCAGCAAAAATTCTCGAAATCAACAAACGACTTGAAGATATGAGAGTCGTTCTTAAAGAACATTACTACGACATCCTCAACCGCCACGGCTACGTTACAGCCGAAATGGTAAAGAACGCCTTTACCGGCGTTACCGCGAAAGAAGAATCTCTGGTGCCGCTCTACAAGCAGCATCTTGAAGACACCAAAAAGCTCATCGGACTGAGCAAGGCGAACCCCACCTATCAGAAATACGAGCGTATGTACCGCCGTGTGGTGGAGTTCATGAAAAAGAAATACAACATCACCGACATCCCCCTGCGTGAAATCAAGTACCAGTTCATCGTCGATCTGGAGTTCTTCCTCCGCACGGAGTATGGTTACAGCCAGAACACCACCTACAAGTGCATGAAGTTCTTTAAGCAGGTAATCAACAAGGCTATCCGTGCCGGGCTGATTACCGTGGACCCCTTCAACGGCTACAAAATTTCGGTGCAGAGGGTTGACAGGGGTTTTCTCTCGGAAGACGACCTGAAGAAGATGATGGAAAAGGAGTTCGCCTCCAAGCGTCTCGAACAGGTGCGCGACATATTCGTGTTCGCCTGCTTCACCGGACTGGCATACATCGACCTTGCCAACCTGCGTGTTGACAACATCCAGAAGATGTTTGACGGGCGGCTGTGGATAGTCACCCACCGTCAGAAAACCAACACAAAGGTGACTGTTCCACTGCTTCCTCCCGCCATCAAGATACTGAAAAAGTATGAAGGCAAGTATCTCGACGGTCAGCTGATGCCCATAATCACCAATCAGAAACTCAACTGTTATCTGAAGGAGATTGCCGACATCTGCGGCATTGAGAAGAACCTTACTTTTCATCTGGCGCGACACACCTTCGCAACGACGATGACACTCGGCAAGGGTGTACCCATCGAATCAGTAAGCAAGATGCTCGGCCATACGAATATCCAGACCACCCAAATCTACGCCCGAATCACCAACGAGAAAATCAGCCACGACATGGAAAATCTCGCAAAAAATCTCGGAGACCTCGATTTTTAGTTGATATATAGCTAACTCACTGACATTGCGTCGGCTGCATATCAACAGCCGGCGCTTTGTCTTTATTCGGCTGAAAATTATTTTCGGGAATGTTCCCGGAACGTTCCCAAGTGACCTTTCCGTCCCTCCCTAACTTTGCCGGCGTAACACTAAATCCGAGAAAAAAATGGAACAACAGATTACACTGGAAACACTCTATCAGCGCACGGTCACTCTCGAAGAAACCCTGTCGCTGATACTCAACCTCCTTACGAAAGAGGAGCGAAAGAAAAAAGAGGCGAAGGATGAGAAAGATGAAATCACATCAATCCCACCCATCCCCAACGCGATGGCCGCCCATCTGCTAAATATGTCAACCCGACAGCTCCAACGGGTGCGCCGCCGCTACCAGCTCACATGGATAGAGCGCGGGCGCGAGGTATTCTACAATCTCGCACCCTTGCTGAAGGCAATCCGCCGCCTCAACCTCAAATGGAGCGAGGCCACTCTGGAGGAAATCAGGAAGAAATATAAAAAGGTTCCCTCCGTATGATCAGTTCACAGGAGTTCAAAATCATCTGCCGGATGATAAAGGAGCTGGAGACAAGGCTCGATGACCGTCTTGACGGATTCGGGCGTAAGTTCATCGGGATGCTGCAAGGCTTCTCCATACTTGACCCCGACAAACAGACCATGACGAGCCGCGAAGTCTGCGAGCAGTACGGCGTCTCCGACCGTAAGCTCTGCGACATGAGGAAGAACGGTGAGATACCCTTCACCAAACACGGCACGGCGAAGAACAGCAAGATAACATACCGGGTGGCGGATGTCGCCGAGGTGTTCGCCAGCCGCGAATCATAAAACACAGACACACTTTCACACACAAATAATCCCGCGTCACTTCGGTGGCGCAAGTATCAAACCCCAAAAACACTTTTTAATTTATGGCAAAAGACCAGAACTTAGAAGAAGTGCTTATCGCCCGCAACAACGACACCGGGCAGGTAGGCGCGGTGACCGGACTCAACGAGGACGGCACACCAAAGATGACCGATGTAAAGTCGGCGAAACTTTCAGACCTCGTGAAATTTTCCAAAGGTCAGAACCCGCTGGAGGCGTTTCTCTCCAACTTCGTGCGCCAGTGCAAGAACCCCACGACCTTCGGATTCTTCCGTGTCCCCGCCGACCGCTACGAGACGGTAGGAACCGTAATCGGGGACTTTGCAAAAGACCCCGTGGCAAACGCCGATATGCTGAAGAACAACAAGGTCGATCTCCCGCAGGCTACGCAGGACAACAAACAGGAGGCGGCGCAGACGGCTGAACATTCCAAGCAGTCGCCGGCAGGCTCCCCGCAGGAGGAACAGCAGGCACAATCCAACGCTCAGGTATCCACAAAGGAGACCAGGCACTCCGCCATCGACGAAAGCAGAATAGACTGGGCGAACCTAAAGGAGAAATGGGGCATCGACCGCGACGAGCTTGAGAAATCGGGAGACCTCCGCGAGATGCTCTACAACCGCAAGTCAAGGGTCGTCACCGTCACCCCGACATTCGCCGGAGAGAAATTTCCCATCGACGCACGACTGTCATTCCGAACCGATGCGGACGGCAATGTCAAGGTGGTGCCGCACTTCATCCACCGTGAGCCGAAACTCGACCAGAAATTTGAGGGCTACGAGTTCAGCAAGGAGGACAAGGCGGCACTCCGCGAGACAGGAAATCTCGGCAAGGTCGTGGAACTGACCGACAGGAACGGCGAGAAAGTGCCGTCATACGTCAGCATCGACCGCTATACCAATGAAATAGTCTCCGTCCCGGTCAAGGATGTGTTTGTCCGCGACACCGTGGGTCAGACCAAACTGACCGTAGCCGAGGTCATGCAGCTCAAAGAAGGGAAGGCACTTCCCCCGAAAGAGATAACCGACAAGAACGGCAAGACCTACAACGTGGTGCTTCAGGTGTCGGCAGACCGCAAGGGTGTGGAGTTCGTACCCGGCGCGGTCAGAAAGCAGGAACAGGCGCAGTCCCAATCGCAGACACAGATGCAGAACGGCACTACGAACCAGCAGCAGTCGTCGTGGCTCACGAAGGACGGCAAGATCAAGCCCCTTTCCAAATGGGCGAAAATCCCTCTCACCGAACAGCAGCAGAAGGACTACGCCGAGGGGCGCGTGGCGGAACTTACCAACCGCCTCGACGACAAGGGTCAGCCATGCACGGTATATCTCTGGTTCAACCCTGAGAAACAGCGTCCCAACACATCGCTCAACGACCCCCGCGTGAAAGTCGCCGAGGAATCCAAGACCCAGAAGGCCGTCAACAACGACGGACTGACCAACGATGCGACAAGCAAAGTGGCAGAACCGCTCCAGAAATATCAGACGGCACCCAAGAACGAGGACCAGATGCGTCAGCAGCGCAAGCCCAAAGGACCGAAGATGTAATCTTCAAAAAGCAGGTATAATACCCAGCACCCCGAAACGGCATCCCGGAGAGTCCGGAATCTCCGGTGCTATTTCAGAAAACCACTAATCCAGAAATATCCACCCAAATAAAAAGCAAAAATGAAACAGAAAAATCTCATAACCGTCGTGACCGACCATCAGATCACAGCGGACACAATTGCCAGAGCAATCGGCGCGAATGAAAAACACGAGGGTTACTACCTCGGCAACGGCTACGCCGTGACATGGACAAACGGACAGCTCGTGGAGGCAACCTTCTCGCCGCAGGAGAGTTTCGTTCTCTCGACCACTATGGAGAGCCGCCTCGCCTACGCCCATAACTTCAACTTCGCCATGCGCAACTACGACGAGCTTGTCGGCTACAAGAAATCAGCCGAGGACATCCGACAGCTCGAAACAATCAAGGCCCTGTGGAAGATGAGCCTGACAGTTGTGAACGCCATGCGCCCCGACATTACCGGAGACCTCGACTTCCTGAACCTCTACTACTTCATCGGCTGCCCCGTGGATACGCGCCGCGCATGGCTCCCCGTGCTGACAAAGAAAGCCATCGTCCATGCCGTGAACCACGGGCCTCAGAACCGCAAGGAATACGAGAAATGGCTGGAGGAATCCATCTACAACGCCATCGTACAGGCCGCAGAGGAAAACGCAGAGCTGAAAGGCTCGCCCGCAGTCGAGGAAATATCCGTCAGCGATGCCGCAAAAGATGCGGAATGTGCCGGCGTACCCGCCCCGGCTCCCGGAGAACAGCGCGAGGGAGACAACTATATCGGGGTAATCACCGACCGCTGTCCCCTGTTCAACCTCCCGGCTCTGATGATTCAGGCTGCCTGTGAGCTGGACTATACCCACGAAAAGACAATACTGACAGCATACCGCCTGTATGCCAAGAAACTCATATCCTATCCCGCCGTGTTGCAGAACACCGTTCCCGGCGGAGTATGGAAAGCGATGCTCCGCAATATGGAGATGCTGCGTTACAACAGCAGGTGGGGTCGCTCGGTGGGCGAAGGCAAACCCTCCAAGTGCCACAACTTCCGCAACGGCGAAAGCGTGTATAACGGCTTCGGCATCGTCACCACCGGACTGCACCCCACGGATCTCAGCCGCGACGAAGAAAAGCTCTACAACCTCATAGTCAAGCGCGTCATCGACGCCTTCGCCCCCGACACCTGCGACAAGGGGCGCAAGTACAAAAGCGGCAAGAAGAACCACCGCCGCAAGAATAGAAAGAACAAAGAGAAGAAGGCAAAAACGGTTAAAACCGCCTAAACTCTCTTGAAACCAGCTCCTAAAACACATAATAATCCCTCCCGTGTCAGGATAATTTATTATCTTTGCGACTGATTCTGCGTCATTATGTTTTTTTGTTTCATTTTTGACGCGGATTTAGTGGTTGGACATCGGGAGGGATACCCGGTGTCCTTTTTCATTGCGCCGTAATAAAACGGCTCGGAGAAGGATTCCGGCAACCACTATATCCGCATCCCCCGATGAAACATAACATAGAATTGCCGGAGGCAGACTTCTTCCAAGTCTATCTCCGGGGTCATCTCATTGACCATCATTTTTCCCAGAGAGACAATAAAAATTTCATAGAAACCCGCTCTGACGACGCATACGACACATTCGTGTCTGCGCGTCTGGAGGGTAAGCCCGTACCGATTGCCCGTGAGCTGGCGATGCGCACACTCCTTGCCGGGCTGTATGTGTCGCGTTACGACATAATATATAATGTGGTGGAGGAAAACCTCTGGCTGCGCCTGCCGCCGGAGTATATGCCTGACTTCGCCGTGCATCTGCTTGGCCAGAAACCTATTAGCGACATACTCGACCGCTACGAGGTCAACGGCGACTTCCTTGACAGGGAGACACATCAGCCGATGCTGACTGAACTGCTCGGAACAATCACCGAAATACTGGACGGCTATGGCTTATAACCGCCTCCGTACCATGCGCGACAACATCGAGGCGATAAGGCTCGTCCTGCGTCTCGGTGAAATCGGGCGCACAGCACAGACTGATGAAGAAAGGGATATCCTGCGCAAGTACGCAGGATTCGGCGGTCTGAAATGTATCCTCAATCCGGCCGATAACTTGGAAGATGTGGCGCAGTGGGCAAAATCCGACATAGAACTTTTCGCCCCTACGGTAGAACTCCGTCGCCTTATTCACGACAAAATAAAGGACGATAAGGAGTTCGCCCGGTATATGGATTCTCTGAAAGCCTCCGTGCTTACAGCTTTCTATACACCTGCACCTGTCATTGACGCCATATCCGGCTCGCTGAAACAGGCAGGTATAGAGGTGCGGCGTTTTCTTGAACCGTCAGCCGGACAGGGTGCATTTATAGATTCCTTTCTGCGTAACGACATATATCCCGGTGCGGAGGTGCTCGCATACGAAAAGGATTTGCTAACCGGCAAAATCCTTTCAGCCCTGCACCCGTCTATACTTACACGGATAGAGGGTTTTGAAAAGATAGAGCGCGACTTCGACGGATATTTTGATGTCGCCGCCTCCAATATCCCCTTCGGCAATTTTGCCGTCCCTGACCCGGCGTATGCCGTCAGCAAGGATATTCCATACCGTCAGGCATCGAAAGCGATACACAACTATTTCTTTCTCAAGACCCTTGATTCGGTGCGTGAAGGAGGACTGGTTGCGTTTATCGCGTCCCAGGGCGTCATGAACGCCGCGTCCCCGTTTGTCAGAATGGAGATGATGAAACGTGCCGACCTTGTTGCGGCATTGCGTCTGCCGAACAACACGTTCAGCGATAACGCCGGAACCGATGCAGCGTCTGACCTTATCATTCTCCAGAAACATAGCGACAAGAAGAATCTTTCCTTTGACGAGGAACTTTTCACGCAGTCCGTTATCGACAACGCCACGAAAGTAGCCGGCAACAAGTTCTTTCAGACATTTCCGCAAAATGTGATATGCACGGATGCAAAAATGGGTGCGGACCAGTACGGCAAACCGGCGATTGTATATACCCATAAGGAAGGAGTTGACGGTATCGCCCGTGATATAGGCACGGCTCTCCAATTATCATTCCGGCTACGCCTTGACATAGACCGCTACAACGGCTACGCCCCCAAACTGACACCTCCGACATCCCCGACAGTCAGACAGGAGACCGCCGAGAAGGAAAACGAGGCAGTCAAGAGAACCACCGTTACAAAGGTGGCACCGCTGTTGGACCAGTACCGGGAAATGAAAAAGAGACATCCCGACGCCATACTGTTGTTCCGTGTCGGAGATTTCTATGAGATATTTGGAGAGGACGCAGTAAAAGCGTCCGAGATACTCGGCATCACCCTTACGCGCCGCCTTAACGGGCCGACACGCAGTATCGAGCTTGCCGGGTTCCCACATCATGCCCTCGACACTTATCTCCCCAAGCTCGTAAGAGCCGGGCAGCGGGTGGCGATATGTGAGCAGTTGGAAGATCCGAAACATAAGGTCGTGGAGGAAATTACTCCTAATAATAAAAGAGTGGAGCCTCTGGTTGAAACAAAGGTTGAACAGGAACCGGCACCTCAGACGGCTCAACCGCCAGCCTCTGAACCGTCTGCAACTGCACCCGCAGATAAACCGCAGGAAATAGAGACCGATGACACTCCCGATTACAGCGGCGACTATGACCCACGGCTTTTTGCCTATAATCTTTTCGGAGAACTGGAGCCAATCGGCAAACCTCAACGTCGACATAAGGCTGAACCGAAAAATGACAAGACCGAGGCAAAACCTGTCAGCCGACCGAAGAAGGATGCGCCCTTACCTCCCAATGCCAAATTCCGTCAGCTCACCGACAAGGAGCTGGAATTTTATGGCTCCCTTAACTGGGAGGACAATCCGCCTATCAACGGATTCTACGAGGCTATGATGTCTATCGCCCACCGACAGCTGAAGGAAAGGGCGAGAATGGAGGCGGAAGCCATGTCCGCCGAGGCTGCCAGAGCTGCGGGCATCGCCCCCGGCGAGACATACATCGAAAAGACCGAGGGGGATTTCATACCCGGAGGCCGCAACCGTCCGCCGAAAGTCACTGCCATACCGATTGAGGGTGCTGGGCCGGATATGTCGCCGAGAAAATTCTCGGAGGACATACGGTCTTTCCACAAGAACGGCTCTATGGTGGTGGACAACGGTCAGGTCGGTTTTCTCTCCGATGTCAGGAAGAACGGCGCGACATTCAAGCCCATGCGCATAAAGCCGGAGCAGGCACAACGCGCCATGCTCTATATAACCTTGTCGGAGACATACCAGCAGTTATATGACTACGAGGTGGAGACACAGGAGCCGTCGGAGGAACTGCGCGAACATCTCAACCAGTATTACGATGAGTTCGTGGAGCGATACGGGCATCTCAACGAGAAAGCCAACGCCAAGCTGATTATGCTTGACGCCAACGGCATGGATTCCCTTGCTCTGGAGCGTGCCGAGGCGGGACTGTTTGTCAAGGCCGACATCTTCGACCATCCCGTCGCCTTCAATATCCACGAGGTGACTTCGGTGGATACCCCGATGGAGGCGTTGGCTGCGTCGCTCAACAAGTACGGCGATGTGAGGCTCGGATATATGTCCTCCCTTGTGGATATGGATGAGAACCGCCTCGCCGAAGAACTGAAGGGTCATATCTACTTCAATCCCCTTGTGTCGGAATACGAGACCGCCGACCGTTTCGTCGCCGGAAACGTGGTGAAGAAAGCGGAGATGATTGAACAGTGGATAAAAGACCACGACAGCCACGATAGCCGTATTGACGAGAGCCTTTCGGCGTTGAAGGATGCTGTTCCCCGCAGGATCCCTTTCGAGGAACTTGACTTCAATTTCGGGGAGAGGTGGATACCCACAGGCATTTACTCCGCATATATGAGCCATCTGTATGAGACTGACATAAAGATTGCCTATTCGCCTTCTCTGGATGATTATTCCGCGACAAACTCGGAAAATACTATGAAGATACGGCAGGAATTTTTCGTAGAAGGTCAATACCGCTCCTACAACGGCATGAGCCTTTTGAAACACGCCCTGCACAACACTGTGCCGGAGATAAAGAAGTGTGTCGGCAAGGACGACCACGGCAACGACATCAAGGTGCCGGACACCGAGGCTATACAGCTCGCCAATTCCAAGATTGAAGAAATCCGCGACGGCTTTTCCGAATGGCTGGGGGTGCAAAGCCCGGAGTTCAAGGAGAGGCTGGTTGACCTGTATAACCGCAAGTTCAACTGTTTTGTCAGACCGAGGTATGACGGTTCCCACCAGACTTTTCCCGGCCTCAACCTGAAGATGCTGGCTGACCGTTACGGCATACATTCGATATATTCCTCGCAGAAGGACTGCGTATGGATGCTGAAACAGAACGGAGGCGGCATAGCTGACCATCAGGTCGGCACGGGCAAGACACTGATAATGTGCATAGCCGCGCACGAGATGAAGCGTCTGGGTATGGTGCATAAGCCGATGATTATCGGACTGAAAGCCAATGTCGCCGACATAGCAATGACATATCAGGCAGCCTATCCCGATGCCCGCATCCTGTATGCAGATGAAAAGAGCTACACCGCGCAGAACCGTGTCCGTTTTTTCAACAATATGCGCAACAACGACTATGACTGCATAATAATGTCGCACGACCAGTTCGGCATGATACCGCAGTCGCCGGAGGTGCAGCAGGAGATACTGGAGGCGGAACTGAACACCGTCGAGGAAAACCTTGATGTGGTCCGTCAGCAGGGCAAGGATGTGTCACGGGGTATGCTCCGGGGGCTGGAGACCCGCAAGAAGAATCTTGAGGCGAAGCTGGAGACGGTGCGCTATCAGATAGACCACCGCACCGACGATGTGATTGACTTCCGTCAGATGGGCATAGATCACATTTTCGTGGATGAAAGTCATCAGTTCAAGAACCTTATGTTCAACACCCGCCACAACCGTGTCGCGGGTCTGGGCAACTCGGACGGGAGCCAACGCGCTCTCAACCTCCTTTTCGCCATACGCACCATTCAGGAGCGCAACGGCAGGGATCTGGGAGCCACTTTCCTCAGCGGCACCACAATCAGCAACTCGTTGACAGAACTGTATCTGCTGTTCAAATATCTGCGTCCGAAAGAGCTTGAAAGGCAGGACATCCGCTGTTTTGACGCATGGGCGGCAATCTTTGCGAAGAAAACCACCGATTTTGAGTTCAATGTTACTAATAATATAGTGGCAAAGGACAGGTTCAGATACTTTATCAAGGTGCCGGAACTGGCGGCATTTTACAATGAAATCACCGACTACCGCACGGCGGAGGATGTGGGTGTTGACCGTCCCGAAAAACGTGAGATACTCCATAATATACCTCCGACGCCACAGCAGGAGGAGTTCATTCAGAAACTGATGGAATATGCCAAAACCGGCGACGCCACTCTGCTTGGGCGGGAAGCGTTGTCGGATAAGGAGAGGAAAGGGAAAATGCTCATCGCCACGGACTATGCCCGCAAGATGGCTCTTGATATGCGTATGATAGACCCTTCCTATGAGGATCACCCGGACAACAAAGCCTCGCATTGCGCCCGTATGATTGCCGAGTATTACCGTAAGTTCGACGCCCAGAAAGGCACGCAGTTTGTTTTCAGCGATTTGGGAACCTACAAGCCCGGCGAGTGGTCGGTTTACAGTGAAATCAAGCGCAAACTTGTCGAGGACTACGGCATACCGGCGCATGAAATCCGGTTTATACAGGAGTGCAAGACCGCGAAATCACGGAAAGCCGTCATAGAGGCTATGAACGAGGGGACCGTGAGGGTGCTGTTCGGCTCGACATCCATGCTGGGGACAGGCGTAAATGCCCAGAAAAGGGCTGTCGCGGTCCATGAGCTTGACACGCCGTGGCGTCCCAGCGACTTGGAGCAGCGCGAGGGCCGTGCCATACGCAAGGGCAACGAGGTCGCAAAGCTCTACAACGACAATAAAGTGGATGTGATAATCTATGCCGTAGAAAGGTCGCTGGATTCCTACAAGTTCAACCTTCTTCACTGCAAACAGACATTCATATCGCAGTTGAAACGTGGTGCGCTTGGGGCGAGAACTATTGATGAAGGCTCTATGGACGAGGACACCGGCATGAACTTCTCGGAGTATATGGCTATCCTTTCGGGCAACACCGATCTGCTTGAAAAGGCCAAACTTGAAAAGCGCATCGGCGCACTGGAAAGTGAGCGAAAAGCACACGGCAAAGGAAAGGCTGACAGCGAATATAAGCTGCGCTCCCTGAACGATGACATCGGGAAGAACGAGATTACCATGCGGAAAATGCAGTCGGATCTGGATAAGTATCAGGCTGCCGTAAAGCGGGATGAAGAAGGCAATCCGTTACCGGGTCTGACCCTCGACGGTTGCAGGTTTACTGATATTCAGAATATGGGTATCCATCTGCAAGGTCTGGCACAGCGTACCAACACCCACGGCGAATCTGTCCGTGTCGGTGATGTCTATGGCTTTCCGATAAGCATTACCTCTGAAAAAACTATAACCGATGGTATTGAGGCAATACAGAACCGCTTTGTTGTGGAGGGTGAGTACAAGTACCGATACAACAACGGCTTTATAGCCATGAGCGACACAAAAGCCGCCTGCATGAACTTCGTCAACGCTCTGGAGCGTCTTCCCGAAATCATACGCCAGTATGAGGAACGTACCGAGAAAATGCGGAAGGATGTGCCGTTGCTTGAAGCCATCATCGCAAAACCGTGGGGCAAGGAGGATGAGCTGAAAGCATTGAAATCCGAACTTGCCGTCCTCGACCGCAAAATTACTGTCGAACTTGTTCCCAAACATGATGAAAAGGATGGCGAGGAAGTCAAGCGAGATGGACAACTACAGCAAGCCCAGCGTGTAGATGTTCCGGCGCAATCAAACGACTCCAAAGATTCGATGGTGGCGGAACCTCAATATCGTTATCAATCCCCTGCTCCGACTATTCGTCCGACACATCGACCACCCGGACTTTAATCCATAGACAGGCAACCACGACATCATTGCCGAGGTTGTCTGTCTTTTTTGCGTAAATGGGTGAGAGTTGTTATTAAGTTAATTCTTAATGATTTAGAAATTAGCATTTTCCCATTTCGGAAATATTAGCTAACTTTGTAATACCTTATGGCACAGTTCAACTCATATGACCAAAGCATAGACTTATCGGCGATAAAAGATTATTGCCGGGAGCATGGTCGTGCTGCCCATTATTCTAAAGATGATGTCTTTGTTCAACAGGGGTGTGTAGGCAAATATCTTGGAGTCGTGGAATCGGGGTATTTCAAATATACGACAATGACCTCTTCGGGCAATGAAGCAGTCGTAGGATTCGCTTTTGAGGGAGAAATTGTAGCCGACTACTATAATTCGTTCAATAGGCTTCCGTCTGAGGTTACGATAAAAGCCGGAGCAGACTCTTCGGTATTTCAAATAAGAACACAAGAGGCGCGAAACGTATTTTACGCATCGTTTGACGGCAATCTTTCTGCTGTGAATGGCGCGCTGTTCAGTGAGATTTATTCCCGCCAACTTGAACTATATAGAAAGACACCTACAGAAAGATACCT
>DXXK01000062.1 GCA_019416425.1 Bacteroidales bacterium | reverse complement strand
TCCCAGAACCGCCGAGTTACCTAAGAAGGCGTTGGCGATCTTAAGTGGGAAACGTGTCAGGCGCACGCCGACACTGTCCGCCTTCATGTCGCCGGTGGTACCCATGCGTGCATAAGCGCTTATCACCTCCCGGCCATCTATCTTCAGTCCGGCGTCGGCGTTGACATCGCCTGTCTTCATACCGTACGACCCACGGATATTGAAGTCGAAGTCTCCCACACGGGTGTTGGCATACTGGAAGTTGTCCAGCTGCAGGCTGCCGTTGCCGTGGAACATACCCTCCTGATACAGGACGGTCATGTCGGAACTGACCGATCCCTTGATTGGCGGAGCGAACACCCACATGCGCAGGAAGTCCTCGATATGCAGGTTCTCGATGGCCAGACGCAGCTGCTCATTGCCGTCGGCCAGGTCCTCGGTACGCGCCAGGATGGAGCTCTCGGCCGACAGGGCCTTGAGATTGGCTCCCACATGACGGGTACTGAGGTTATAGTCTATATAGTTGTCGTTGTTGAGGGTCCATGGCATGTAGGCGATCGTTGCCTTCAACGGCGTGAAGTGGACCGATATGGTGGAATCCATCAGCGCTGCCGTCAGACCGAGGCGGTAACCCTGCTCTCCCTTGATATTGTGCTGGCGCAGATAGGCGCTGACACGGTTGTTGCCCATATAGCCATTGATATTGACATCCGCGAATTCGTCAAGAGTTCCGGGGCGGTTGCCCATATGCAGCCGGTAGTCCAGCAGCTGTCCGCGCTCCTTCAGCGTCAGTCCGAGCGTATCGATCACGATGCCGCCAGTGTTGAGGGCCAGCGCATGCACGCCGCCGTGGAACAGAGAGTCACGCTCCACATGCCCCCATATAGTATCGATGCTCAGGCCCGTAGGCACCAGGAACTGTCCTAACAGTCCCGAGCCCGCGGCATCGAAGTCCAGCGTAAACCGGGGCATCGAGGTCCGCAGGGCGTCGATGGCGATGTTCTTGCTTTTCAGCTGTGCCGTCAGCGTGTCGGCAACCTGCGAGAATCCGGCCACAAGCTGCTCCATTCCCACGGGACTCTCGAACCGCATATTGGTCATGTGGCTGTCGATGTTGGCGTAGGTCGAAAACTCGTCGGCCTTGAGCGTGGCGTGGACACCGCCAGGCAGATGGATGTAGGTGCTGCCATAGTCCCAGTCGAAATCCATCAGCTTCAGGTCCACGTCGTAGAGCCATGTCTCCGGCCGGGCGTTGCCGGCCAGGTATATCTTGCCGTGGCCCTGGCACAGCGAGTCCGTCAGGCCCAG
Source organism: Bacteroidales bacterium (assembly GCA_019416425.1). Classification (GTDB taxonomy): domain Bacteria; phylum Bacteroidota; class Bacteroidia; order Bacteroidales; family Muribaculaceae; genus Lepagella. The sequence goes on along the minus strand of DXXK01000062.1, from coordinate 57,574 downwards.
CTGGCGCAGGTCCAGGTCGCGTATGTCGGCCTGCATGTCGACGGTATAGTCGTTCTTGAAGATCGCGCCAGACCCATGCATGTCCAGGTTCAGGCCGGGATTGGCCGAGCTGAGCAGCAGGTTCAGGGTTCCGTCCTGATGCAGCAGGGCGTCCAGCCTGATGTCATCGTAACGGCGTTTGTTGTACTCGATGGCGTCTATGCGCAGCTTGGCGTCGGTCAGCGCATGTCCGCTCAGCGGATTGAAACCGCGTCCCGTGGCGCTGACACTTCCGGTGACATGGCCGATTCCGAGCGTCGGCATGAACGAGGCCACGTCCAGCTGACGGATCTCGGCATCGACACCGTACTTCTCGGAAGTCAAACCCACATGACCGTTGGCCGCCACATCGCCCGCCGTCGAGGTCAGCTTGAAGTCAGCGCCATACTCCTGTCCACGGGCGCTGGCTGTTCCTTTGATATTGAACACCGGAATATCCATGTCGCTCTCGGCCAGAAAAAGCTTGGCTACCTTGGGGTCCATCAGCGAGCCGTCGAAATCCAGGTCCGCTACCATCCTCTTATAGTCTAATGGATTCTCGGCATTGCCGGATACATCGATACTGAACACTCCTGCCATCTCGGCAGTAAGGGTCGGGATGGCGATTGATGCGAGCGTACCGTCGGCCTGCACGTCGAATGCCACAGGCTTGCGTGCCGGAACCTTGGCCGTGAATTCCTTGACCGCCGGCATGAAGGCCTCGATGTCTGGAAGTCCTAACTGCCCTCCGGCATTCACCGACAGCGGAGCGTCCGTTGCCATGGCCATTACCGCAAAGGGCACGTCTGCATCTGCATGCAGGCTGGAATAAAGTGTTTTCAGATTGACCTTGTCAAGCTTCAAGCCAATGGAATCTATACCGACCGTGCCGTTGCCCCGGACTATCCGGAGTCCGCTGCGCTCGCGTGCCTGGAGCACAGTCAGCGGTAGACGCACCGTCGAGGCTTCATTGTAGAAGTTACGCATCCCGATGTTCACGTCGCTTACCGATATATACGCAGGGTCGAATCCCGGCTGGGGTGTAACGCCCTTTGTCGCATAGACAGCTGTGACATTGCTGATGGCTATTGAATCACCTTTGATCACCATGGGCGGTCCCGACGATGGCTCGCTGGGAGGTGCCGGATGGTTCTTGATATATTCCGCCGTAGGCTGGATGTACCGTATGTCGCCGTCCGAGATACCCGCCCGCTTCCATGTGATTGTGTTCCTGTCCAGGTCGATGATTCCGTTTGCAAGCGACACATGCTTCACGGCCATATCCAGCGTGTCGATGGTAGGAAGCATCGACATCCCGAAACCGAAGTCATCCATCTCGATCCGGTTGGCGCTGATGTAGAATGGTGTGGAGGCTGCGCTGTCGGCCGGCGTGGGCTTCTTCTTCCAGACATTCATATAGAGGGCCACACGGCCCTTGCTCATACGGACTTTGTTCAGAAGTATCCGGGATCTTGAGATATCGACCGAGCTCTTGTCGTCCACGGTCAGATGTCCGGCCTTGACGCCTAATATCATCGATGAGTCGGGAGATACCATTCTGTAGTAGCCATCGGTCAGCTCAAGCCGGTTCACCCGGACGTCGAGTTTCAGCAACGGCAGCATCTTTACATCTACGATCGCCTCCCCTGCGCGCACCATCGTATCTCGCGGAGCGGTCAGTACATAGACATCCTGCAGATGGACCCGCAGCGGGAAGGAAAGACGGAACTTCCCGACTCTTACCTCCATTCCGGTGGACTTGTTGACCATATCCTCGGCCAGACCCACTACCCAGGTCTGGACCGGTGGAAGATAGAGCAGAACCGGAATACACAACAGCACGATCACGAGCCACATCAATGTCTTCAATGTGATTCGTAACCATTTGGGCCGGATCAGATGCCTCTTGGGCACCGGTGTAGGTTGCTCCTCCGCGGATTTGTCCTGTATGTCCTGCTGCGTGTCGCTCATAATATAGTTTATAGTCCTGTTAAAGGCCTTGCGGCCAAGTATCTGTTTCAGCCCCGGAGTCTGTCGTCCTTGATTAGTCTGACCGGCTCCTGCGCCTTACGTGTTCGGCGATGATCCAGCATGTGGCGGTCAGGAACGCCCCGATGCCGTCGGCCAGCATGTCGAGGACCTCGAAACCCCGTCCCAGCCCCATGGCCCGTTGCGCGAACTCAATCGCGATGCCGAAGCATGTTGCCGAAGCCGCCGCCACCAGACATACAGGCCAGCGGACCGCCCTGAAATCCCGGCCTCGTGCCCAGTCCACCAACACAACAAAGGTCAGGAAACCGAACATCAGGCCATGTACCACCTTGTCCGCGCCCGGAAACAGCAATATGGGTTCGTCATTGGGCAGTGGATCCGGTGCCAGGGTCAGCCACAGTATCAATACTACCGTGAGTCCGGTCAGTATCCATGCCGGAAGCCGACGCAACTGATGTTTTATCGCTTTTTCGCCTTTCACACTATTCTAACGCTTATAACGTCTACAAAGTTAACATATATTTAAAAAATAAAAAAGTCAGAACTGCGCTAAATAAAAAAGCCAGCCCACCGGGGACTGACTTTCTTATTGTTTTCAACATCCGCCGTGCGGACATCGGAACCTGCTTATGCGTGGGGCTCGACGTTGATGTACTTGCGACCCTCCTTGCCGGTGGTGAATACCACAACACCGTCGATCAGGGCGAACAGAGTGTGGTCCTTGCCCATGCCCACGTTCAGTCCGGGGTGATGAACTGTGCCGCGCTGACGCTTAATGATGTTGCCGGCTTTGCAATTCGCACCACCAAAGATCTTTACTCCGAGTCGTTTGCTCTCTGACTCACGGCCGTTCTTAGAACTACCGACACCTTTCTTATGTGCCATTTCTTCTTTTGGTTTATGCGGTTACGATTTTCTTGATCAATACTTTGCTGAACTGCTGACGGTGACCGTTCAAGCGACGATAGCCCTTGCGGCGCTTCTTCTTGAACACCAGCACCTTGTCGCCCTTCAACAGGGGCTCCAGCACTTCGCATTCCACCTTGGCGCCCTCTACGGCGGGTGCGCCTATCTTTACATCGCCGTCCACGTCCAGCAGAAGTACCTTCTCGAACTCTACGGCGTCACCCTGCTTTACATCGCCCAGGTGATGGACATACAGGAACCTGCCTTCCTCGGCCTTGAACTGCTGTCCTTTGATTTCTACGATTGCGTACATCGTTTTTGTCATTTATTTTAAATGAATCCTCAGGCGGCCTCTTGGCGCTTACTATGCCTGTCAGATATGATGATTTCTATTCTATCGGCTCCCTGCGGAGCATGCCTTGGAAACCCTGCCGATTACTTACGGATACCCAGTTCCTTCTTGGCGATGATGGCGCGGTAGCGGTTGATGTCCTTGCGGATCAGATAATCCAGCAGGCTGCGGCGCTGACCTACCAGAGCCTTCAGTGCGCGAGCGGTGGCGAAGTCCTTGTGGTTGTTCTTCAGATGCTCGGTCAGGTGCTGGATACGCTTCGAGAACAGTGCGATCTGTGCTTCGGGGCTACCGGTATCGCCTTCGCCCTTGCCATACGTGCGGAAGATTTCCTTCTTCTCTTCAGTTGAAAGATGCATAGTTGGAGATAAAATTTAATTGTTTATAAATAAAACCTTTACCTGAAATGCCGCACCGCAGTTCTCCTTCCGCGGCCGCATTTCACCAAAAAGCGATGCAAAATTACAAAAATTTTCCGACATTACCAAATACCCCCCCTGAATTCCTACTTTTTGTCCGACTGGGTGTCGGACCTGTCGGACTGGTCGGACAAGTCTGACCTGTCGGACTGGTCTGACTTTTCAGGGAGTATGTTTGTGTCAGGATTTACCTGCGGTTTCTTCTTGGCGGGGATGGTCCATACCGCCGAGACCGTGAAGCCTAACTTGGAGTCGCCTCCGTAGCCCGGCACAAACCAGGGCCGCGAGGGTGCGAAGTCCGCCATGCCGTCGGGCAGATGCGTGGCCTTGGTGGTCGTGGCATGAAACGGGAACCGGTAACGGATACTCCACCCCAGCGAGAAGTTAGACACAATCTTGACCTTGATGCCCGCCAGGACCTCGCCGTAGAACGAGGTGGACCGCATTCCCTTCATGTCGAACCGCTGCGTTTCCTGCCAGTAGTCCGACGTGATGCTGATGTCGGTTGCGTCCCAGCTGAAATGCGACATGGCAGCGCGTAGACCCACAAACAGCTGATAGGCCGGATCGCTCTTGTACAGGAAGTTATAGTTGACGCCTACCTTACAGTAGAAGCTCGGCCGAACGGTATAGGTGAAGTTCTTGTTGTCGGGTGTATCCTTGCAGAATCCCACGCCGGCCTCAACCACCGGAAAGAGCCAGTTCCAGAGCGAGACATCCGCCCAGACGTCATACGATCCATATTTCTGTCCGAACGCCATCATGACCGCCTCGCCGAAATTGACGCCTACCGACACCCCGTTATAGGTGGGATACACCGGCTTGGACTTAGGCTTGGTCACTGTGTCGAGCGTCGCCAGGAACATCACGGGCTCGTCCAGCAATTCACCATGCTTGTCGTAGTAGTGCAGCACCGGCTGCTTCTTGTTCTCGTCTATATCCACCGGCGTCACCTTTGGCACGACCCGTACCGGTGTCCGCACGCTGTCCTTAGGCATAGGGATACTGTCATGACGTACGGGAATGCTGTCATACGCCGCGGGTGCCGGAATGCTGTCCTGGGCATCGGCACCGAATCCTACCCACAGCAGCCACACCAGAAACAGGATTATCGACAGGCTCCTATTCGTTCCCATAATTGTGCAGATATATCACAAGATTGCTCTTGTTCTGATTGGTTATCTCGCCGTCGGCGCACACCACCGAGTCTATGAAGGGACCTGTGGACGTGATGCCCTGAATCCTGTACACATAGCTGACACCGCACTCGGCCGATACCAGACGCGGCGACCGCTCGTAACGGAAGGTTACAGTGTCGCGTATGGAGGACAGACGCGCATGCTCAAAGACATACCGAGTCGTGTCTCCGTCCACACGGAACGGCAGATAGAGCTCCGACACACGGCCACCGTCATGCAGCACGGAGTCGTTCGGCGCGCCGAGACCGTATACCCGCAGGGAATCCATGTCGCACGGTTTCGCCACCGAATCCTCGACGTAGCTGAACTTGGCCAGCGGCAGCGCGTTCTGGTTCTCGTAGCACTCCGAAGCGCATCCCGCCAGCGCCAGCAGCGCCGGAATCACCAATATGTTTCTTAAGCTCCTCAAAACTCCTCGCTGATTTGATAGTTGCGCCGTTCGGCGGAATTACGGGTTATGAGCTCCCCGATGAAACCTGTGCAGAAGAACTGCACGCCTAATATCATAAACGCCAGCGACAGGTAGAAGTATACCGAATTCGTCAGCCAGAAGTGGAACGTTTCGGAGCACATGGCCACGATTTTCAGAATCAGTACCGTCAGCACCGCCATGAAACCGATCACGAACATCAACGACCCTAACAGTCCGAAGAAGTGCATGGGCTTGATTCCGAATTTTGTCTGGAACCACAGCTGGAGCAGGTCCAGGTACCCGTTCACGAAACGGTCCAGACCGAACTTGGTGGTGCCGTACTTGCGGGCCTGGTGGTGGACCACCTTCTCGCCGATCTTGGAGTATCCGGCGTTCTTGGCCAGATAGGGTATGTAGCGGTGCATGTCGCCGTAGACCTCGATATGCTTCACCACATCGCGCCGATATGCCTTCAGGCCGCAGTTGAAGTCATGCAGGTTGTGTATGCCCGACACCTTGCGTGCCGTGGCGTTGAACAGCTTGGTGGGAATGGTCTTCGATAACGGGTCGTAACGTTTCTTCTTCCAACCCGACACCAGGTCGTAGCCCTCCTCGGTGATCATGCGGTAGAGCTCGGGAATCTCGTCGGGACTGTCCTGCAGGTCGGCGTCCATCGTGATCACCACATCGCCCTGGGCTCGCTGGAAACCGGTGTCCAGCGCGGGGCTCTTGCCGTAATTGCGGCTGAACGACACCGCGTGCAGGTTCGGATTCTTCGCGGCCAGCTCATGGATCACCTCCAGCGAGTTGTCGCGCGACCCGTCGTTGATGAAGATCACCTCGTACTCAAATCCGTTCTCCGTCATCACACGGTCGATCCACGCCGCCAGTTCCGGCAGACTCTCCGCCTCGTTATATAATGGTACTACTACTGAAATATCCATTGCTCAATTTTGTTATGTTTTGCCAGTTTCAAGGCTGATTCCGGGTCCAAATACCCCCGTTTTGCCCCAAATTGCAGGTTTACGCCACAAAATTACAAAAAATTTACCGAATTATTTGGTAGTTTCAAAATATACTTGTAATTTTGCAACGCTTTTGGGAAACAACCCAGGGTGAGACTGGGATTCGCTAGCTCAGCTGGTAGAGCACAACACTTTTAATGTTGGGGTCCTGGGTTCGAGCCCCAGGCGGATCACATAGCTAAATTGCTTCAGTAGCTCAGTTGGTTAGAGCACCTGACTGTTAATCAGGGGGTCGTTGGTTCAAGCCCATCCTGAAGCGCGAAGATGGCGGCGAAGTGATTCGCCGCCATTTTTGATTTTAATACATCGGGTTGAAACCCTGCGACTTCTCCAGCAGATGATTCACGCATCCAACCACCTCGGTGTGCCTGGCCGTGTCGAGCTTATAGATCTGCTTGCGCGCCAGGTCGATCTTGTTCAGGTCCACGTAATAGTAGCCCGGATTCGTAACGATATCGAAGTAGTAGCACAGGTCGCGCGTGTCGGAGTAGCTGCGCCATTGCGTAGACGACAGATTCGGCTCATCCACGACCTGATAGGTATAGGGCACACAGCTGTTCATAAGCACCGAACGGGCTATGGATACGCCTAATGCCTGATCCCCCACAGCCTCTACATGATGTGCGAAATAGTTGGCGCGTACACAGCGGTCAGGACTTGTCACCGTGCCCGGCAGCATGTTCTTGCCGCCTATCTTTTCCCAGTAGTCTATTATGGCCCGCATCGACGGCCATTCCGGATCATTGGTCATGGCACGGTAGTCGTCCATCTCATTTATGGTAAGCCTGCCATCGACAAATTCGAATATGATGCTTCGGCCTGTGGCGTCAGTGACCCCCCAGTGAAGCGTCGAGACCGTGCCCCCGTCGAAAGTCGCGCCCTGAATCCTGAAGTCCTGAGGCTTCAGCTGCGCAATTACCTCGTCGACGGTTGCGTTGTTGTCCAGAAGCCACGCCACGAATACAGCCAATGACATATATGGACGCGGATCATCCTTGGACACTGCCTCTTTCTCGTAGACCGCGGTCTTGCAGAACAGACCGTTTATCACCAGTCCCTTCTCGTTCATACCCTCCGTGATGCCGCCGTCATACCCCACGGCATATACTGCGCCGTACTTCGAGGTCCAGCGCTTGCAGTTGTCCAGATTCGATGATTGTTTCTTGATTCCGCGTGGATAGACGTACAGGTTCGTAGGTATGGGAGTCTTCCAGTCCAGCGAACGGGCCACGACAAACAGCGAGTCCGTACCGTGATAGACCACACGCGTACAGGCATCGCCCGTATTCCATGAGCACATGGCTGCGGCGGCTACCGCCGGCGCCAGGATTTTTGTTGCGATTTTCATAATACTCTTGATGTTGTTGCTAACTTAATAACAACAACATCAAGAGTTTGTTCTTTCACTTTCTAATCAGCGGGGTAGTTCAGCCTTTATCTTTGACAGCTCCTTCATGGCGTTGGGAAGAAGGACGGAAGTGGAGCGGAAATCTGTTACAGCCGCATCAGGCATGATGTGAGCCTTGATCTCGGCAGGCGTGGGAGCCGACGGCAGTTTGGCATACTCCTGCATTGTCCAGGTGGTGAACACTGAATTAGCGCCAAGTCCCTGACGGTTCAGCCACCATCCGTCGCCTAAGTAAACCGGCACCGAGTTGTCACTGATATCCGAAGGGTCGGGATAGTATGTCAGCTGGCCGCTTGCGTCCAGTGTCACGGCTACATGGTCGGCATACGGACCGCTCATCCTGAACACCGTGGCCCTGGGTATATACGCAGTCGTGCCTACGGACACCGGCACAGCGGAATCGACGTTCGCACTTCCTGCATTTCCTACCGGCGCATTGCTCTTATGGCTGCAGCTACCCGATATCGCTGCAAGCGTCATGGACACTACAGCCAGAGCTGCCATTCCAAATATTCTCTTCATCATTACTGTCATTTATTGGAATCTCATAATTCAGTGAAATCAACATAGAAAAGTTAGCGTTGAAATTCAAAAAGCGGCCTCCGCGGACGGAGGTCGCTTAATGATATTCAATTCAGTCCGTGCTTAGCGGGCGATGAACTTCGTGGTCTTGTTGCCCTGGGTCTTGATTGTCAGCTCACCCTTGACCGGAGCGGCTACCTCTACACCCTGCAGGTTGTAGTACTTAACGGGACCGTCAACCATGTCGGATGCAACGCCCTCGATACCGCCGAAGCCGTCGGGCAGCTTAACATATGCATGCTTCGTGAAATCCTTAGGAACAGCTGTCCACCAGTATCCGCCAACGGGAGCTGTGTTAAGTCCGAACCACAAGTGGTACAGATTGATTTCACCGTCAGTCATATTGGAGATAGGCACGTCGAACAATTGCCATTCTTCCTTGATGGAGGAATAGTCAACACCCTTCCATACATACAGACCCTCCTCGTTATAAGGATAGTAATGATTAACAGAGCCATCCGACAATTCAGCCTCCACGTTGATTCCTACCAGAGGAACAACCTGTACCCAGTCAGGATCAGATACATCAAGAAGAATATATCCACTATCGAGCATTGTCATACCGAACTCCTCGACCCATGCACTGTTGTTGTAGGGGTTCTTGAGTGCGATTAGATTCTTGTTAGTCTTGTTTCTCAGCAGCTCAACATCGGTGTCAACGATAGGCTCTTCTCCGTCAATTTCAAACAGAGGGTTGAACCAACCGTCCAGGAACTCAGGACATACACCTGCGCTTTCGTAGTCGGACGCTACCGGAGTGTTCCACGACAGAGCCTTGAACACATTGTTGGAGTCCAGATAATAGAAACTGCCCTTGGCCTCGTTAGTAGGATCGGAAGCACCGAATCCAACGCCCTCGGGGAATACGATTGATCCGTCGTCCTTGATAGACCCCTTAACCGAAGGCTGCTTCGAACCGCGGATGTAATCACCCTCATCGTCGAATGAACCATTGTATACATACAGATATACCATATCACCGCCGGTACCGTTCTCTCCGACCTGCTGATTGCCCATAATCGTAACGGTCTTCGCGCTGATGTTGACAAGCATCTTGGTCTCCTTGCCTGCCCAGGGGAAGTTGTTCATGAGAATAGTGGTCTCATCCAACTTGGTGAAGTACACGGCATCCCTACGAGGACCGTACTTCTCGTTGCCGGGGCCGCCGAGCCAACCTACACACGACCACTCCTTTAGACCCGCCAGATCATCGATTGAGCTGACGGCCTTGGCCGGTGCTCCGGCGTTCTCTGCAGACCGAGCGGCTGTAGGAGCAAACTCCATCTTCAGGTACTCCTGGGACATGGACTCTACCTTCACCGACTTCTCAATCGGTGCAGCGTTAGCCGCCAATGCCACGGCCAGTGCCATGCTTGCTGCGTAAATTTTCTTCATAGTTAAAGAAATTTAGTTTATAAATGAGTTATTTTATAGTCGCATCCCATATCATAGTCTATGGGTCATTTCTAAATCACAACTTACTTCAAAGATTCCCTCGGCTGTTGGAATCTTAATAGACACTAATCAAATACCGCTTTTGATTTAGAATCTTTGCAAAGTTACACAAAATTTTTTGTTTTGCAAACTTTTCTTCAATATTTTTTCACATATCCTGACAAAAGCACGCAACAAACCGCATTTTTGATAACACAAACATCAAGGGCCATAGGCCGAACGCAACTAATCGCCTCGACCTATGGCCCTACCATATCGTTGTTATATCCGGACAGGATCACATACGCACCTTACGAACGCTGTTGCCCTGACGAACTATCACAATCTGTCCATGAGCAGGATTCTTGATCTCTATTCCCTGCAGATTAAAATATCTTACCGGAGCATCCGCATTCTCAGTCCTAACGTCCTCCACTCCCGATTCGTTTGACAGAACACGGAAATGACAGTTGTTTAGCAATTTCTCGGTTGTGCCCACAGTATAGGTTATACGGAGTGAATAGATTGCTCCAACCTGTGCCTGAGTGAAATCAATCGGCACATCCAGAGTATCCTGAGTACCCTGAGGCTGTAAAGGTTGACACGTATACAACCCCATTGCCACAGGCTCCTGAGTGTTGAAATCATTGATATCAGGGCGCTCATAAATATTATAAGAGATTACACCGTCGAAGAAGCCGGTATCCACGACATATTTAAGCACCGTGTTGAAATCACTCGTCGGGATCACATTGACTGTTGCCGAACCCTGACCATTATTGGTTTCAATTGTCTCGGTTGTCGCACCTTCAATGATAAAGGATTCCGTCTGCAGACGTGCGCTCAGGGGCTCAGGTTTCATGGTAACGGTACCATACTTGCCTAGTATCTCCTTTGTGACAGGGTTGATGATCGCCAATTCATATTGCATCTCCTGAGTGGGTTTAGATATTCCATCCATTACTCTCATCTTGCAAATCCACTCGAACTCTCCTTCTGTCTTGGAATCCACTGTTGTGGGTCCCTGATTGCCGACCATAACGATCTTGCCGGTCTTCAATAACGCGGGAACAATATTTTCAGTCAATTGGAACTCACTGTCATTCTTGAGTTTTGCCTTATACCGAGCGTTTCGGTCATAGAACAGTTCGGAATCGAGAGTCAGACCCTCGGCAACAAGTTCTGCAACGGCCACATTCTCTACGGTCATCTGACCTCCGGCCACATTCACATACACATAATTGGGACAGCCGTAGGACACAATGATGGGGACGCGGGCTTCCGAGTCCGCATCCATATCGCGAATAGTCAATGTCACCTTATATCTTCCGTCCTTAAGCGCCGGAAGCGTCACACTCGGTCCTGTCAGTGTGTTGTAGTACGAACCAGGACTTAACTTGATAAGTCGACTGCTGGCGAAGATTCCTACCAAATCAATAGGGTCCCCAGCTGTACCATTAACCGGTTCGATAGTGGCACCCATATTCACACGGATGTCGCGATCAATTGCATCATACCATCCCTGAGGATACCATTCATTTTGATAATATTGCAGTGTGTTGCCGGTCAATGTGGCATGTACACCCCCGTAACACAGCATGTTGGCGGGTACATTTACAATTGGCTCACCGGTGGGAGGCTGAATACCGAAGATGCCGTTCAGGCCGTAATTGAAACCGCCCCCGGCACCACCTCCGATACCATGTGCATTTGGATCAAGAGCCTCCAGTGAGAAATATCCGTCACTCATACCGCCCCAGCCCCAGTTGAAATGGTAATATCCGTTTCCGTCATAGCCATCGCAAATAAACGAATGGCCAGCATCCTCGTATTCATGACCGTTCATGATAACAGGACCAACATTCTTCAAGTTATTGTACACCATGTCTGCCCATTCTGTTTCCGAGTACGCCATGCGGTACTTCACATTGCAATTGCCGTCGTACTTGAAGTATTTTTTAAGAGCGTACGCAATGCGCGGACCCTGAGCACCCGAAGCTGAAGTGCCGAAATTCATATCAACACCATAACCGCATGACTTCATCAGAAACGCGACCGCGTCGGCTTCGGTTGCTGTATACTTATTACCTGTGTATACATCCAGCATATTATCCCAGTCAAACGGTGTCTCATCGAAATTCATCGACAATGTCTTTCTACCGCTCTCCCATCTATAGGAATTGGATCCTTCTCCGATTTCAGGATATTTGTGATAATACATCACCTGCGCCATCGACGTTGCCACACAACCGGTATACGTGGATCTTGTCCCAATTTTGGGGCTCATGTTGTTGTACGGCTTGTCCTGGTTCCACTTAGACTTGCATAGAGGGTCGATGCGTTCTTTGGCTGCGTTAGCGGGAGCCATGTCCCCTCCACTGACACGACCGGCATAGTATGCGATCATATCACCACTTATATTCAGCCACCAACGAAATTGCGGAGGCATATTCTCGGGATCGATGCTGCCAGTGTCGGAATAACCAATCACTGCATACGCCGCGTCATCGGCCGACAGAATACGATACCCCTGATTGTCAGGACAATTAAAAACGTACAGAGTAGGGACTCCGTTTGACGATGTCTGGGTGTAAACGGGCTGCGCCTCAACCTTGACGGCCGAAACCTTGCCCATGCGGCCTCGCTGCATGCGTTCCAACGCCTGCTGTGGTGTCAATGGCGCCGCCGACATCCCCATCGCCGCCACTACACTTAGCCCAAGGAGCATTGATTTCTTCATATTCCTAATTTTATCTTTGTGATTACTCTCTATTGAAGCTATCCTATTGTTATTAGTCAGCCTAAATAATATCATTGACAAAATAACACATTTTTTTGTAATCTGCCAAATTTATTGCAAAAAAAATTAAAAGGGATGCGTAGATCTACGCATCCCTTTTAATTCTATAGATTCTTATTGATTATTCTTTCAGCATAGTTGCCGGAGTATACTCTTCGGGCTTCGGAAGCAGACTGGCATCGATAGCCTTGTTGAAGTCGCGCTCATTGGCCGGCACAGCGTAGCGCCAACCGCCCTGTTCGTTGATCTGACGGATAATTGCATACGACGCGCCGATGTTGCCGGAGTTGATGTTGTTCTCTATCCAAGGACGACGCTTCATGGGCAGGTTCCAGCGCTTCAGGTCTGACCAGCTCATGCCCTCACCCCAGAGTTCGATACGCTTGCACAGACGAATTTCGTCACGCAACGCCTCGCCCGAGCTTGTGCACGTGTAACCAGGGATACGAAGTTTATTGATTTTCTCCAGACAATTCTTGGCGGTTGCGTAGTCACCTGCCTCGTAAGCGGCCTCTGCCTCGTTAAGTACCATCTCCGAGCAACGCATGTAAGGATAAGTACTGGTTCCATAAGGAGCAAGAGACCAGAATTTGTACTGCGCACCAAGTGTACATTTGCCTAATTTGGCCTGGACTCCCTTATCAACCATGAAACCTCCCTGGACACTGGGTCCGTACTCCATGTAGCATGCAAACGGAGTTTCACCGAGCATCTTGTTCATGTCGCCTGTAAAGGTTTTGTTAATGTAATTCAGACCAAAATATGCAGCAGCATTTGGAAGGCCCCAACGTGTTCCGTCCTTCGGGTCAGCTGTCTTACCGATGCTCATATCACAGTCAGTCGGACTGACCAGCAAAGGATCCCAGAATGCCTCGATAGTCAATTTCCCACGATTGGCAAGACCGGTCTTTCCAACAATCTTGTCGGGTGTCAGGAACCATTCGCGACGAACATCCTTGGCATCCAACTGATTGTACAGGTCAAGCGAGATTGCATCGCAAAGACCCCAGGAATTTGTGTATTGACCGTTGCATGTGTAATGCGAGCCCCATGACCAATAGTAGATGTCACTATCCTCGGAACTAGACTCCCACATAAAGTCATTGTTGGTCTCGTAGAATCCTGCGAACGCTGTCTTGTTGTCCATTACAGCGAAACCCTTCTGTGCTTCCTTGGCCATCTTCTGGGCTGTTTCCCAATCATGGAAAATCAAAGCCGCACGCGAATAGATACCGCAAGCGATTTCACGGGAAGGCTCCCATTTGTATTCACGCTCCATATCCGTGGCGTCATAGCATTTCAGGGCCTCATCCAGGTCGCTATAAATCTGCTTCTTGACATCGTTCATTGTCACCAGAGGTGTGTCCCCGAGCGAAGGAGTGTCACGAATTACAATACAATACTTGGATCCGTTGTCCGAATCCTCCCAACGTGGGGCGTAGAACTGCAGCAGCTTCGTGTATCCATGCGCACGGTAAGTCAGACATTCAGCCTTCACCAAATCAATGAGAGCCTTCTCGCCCTCCATTTCATCGATGTTTTCCAGAATCATGTTGGCCTGACGAATCAGAGTGTATCCATAGTTCCAGGGAATATATGTGAACCACGAGGCACGCTCATTACCCATTGAGTTCCAGTTGGACATGGAGGCACCGAACTGCTGGAAGGCCAACAGGACATACGCATCCTGACCCATAGCGTCGTTGTAGATGGTGTTGACGTACGCTTCGCCGTTGTACTGGTTTCCGGTACTTACCTGGGAGAACTGAGTGTTCATCATGCGTGCGATTCCGCGAACAGCCAGAAGTGCGTTTTTGGCATTGTTCTGGATTGTGTTGGTACTCGGGTCACTTTCCGGAGCCAAGTCCAGGTAACTGTCCGAGCAGCCCGCCAGCATCGCGGCGGCGCACAGTCCAAACAAGCCCTTGATTATGATGTTATTTTTCATTTCGGTTTCTTTTTAAAATTATAACTTGAAGCTGAGCGAGAAGTTATAGACGCGCGAGGGTACGAAGTAGTTGCCCTGTCCGCCGCTGAAGCTGTACTGCGGGTTCATGCCCTTCATGCTGGTTATGATGAAGAGGTTGTCTACAGAGAAGCCGATATTGATGTTCTGCAACTTCAAAGCCTGCATCCACTTCTTGGGGAAGTCATAACTAATGTTGAGGTTCTTCAACGTGAGATAATTGCTATTCTGCAGGAACTGGGAAGATCCCATGTTGTTGTACTGGTTCAGCTCATAGTCCTGAACAGGCACACCGTTCTTGTCGATGGCATGCTGCCATGTTCCGTCAGCATTCTGAACACCGTAAGGGGCAGTCCATGCTTTCAGAATATCCTTATGCAAGGCGCTGGCACCGCTCGAACTCTGGGACATCAGGCTCTGATAAATGCCATTGTAGGTCTTGCCGCCCAGTGAATAAGTGAACAAGGCTCCGAAGTTGATGCCCTTCCAATGCAAGGAAGTGCCAAAC
This sequence comes from Bacteroidales bacterium, assembly GCA_019416425.1. Lineage (GTDB taxonomy): Bacteria > Bacteroidota > Bacteroidia > Bacteroidales > Muribaculaceae > Lepagella. The sequence continues at coordinate 42,553 of DXXK01000062.1, read as the reverse complement.
GAACCGTATACTGTGGGCAGTGAGGTGCCTTGCAGCTCGCGGCCTGCATATTCGGGACGGTCGGTGTATCCCTTGCCGTCGATTTCATAATATGCTCCCGCATCCTTGGCGGCCTTCAGGCGAGACTCATACTGATCCTTATTGTATTTCTTGACTCCATTCTCGTCATACGTATAGTAATCGGGTGAATTTGGAGCCATATAGTACAAAGAGTGTCCTGTAGCCTTGTCGATACCGGCCCACGTGTATCTGTATTGCTCATACAGGCTCTTGCCCTCGAACAATGCTTGACCCGGGATGTCCTGACGGTTGGGCAGTTTTAAAATCTTGTTCTTCAGGAACGAAGCATCGATATCGAAATCCCATGTCAGATTATCGTTGCGGATAATGTCGACACCGAACTGCAGTTCCCATCCCCAGTTGAGCATCGTACCGATATTCTGGAGCACCTGAAGCGCATCACCTCGAAATGCCGCACCCGCCGACATAGGCTTGGTCACTTTGTAAAGCAGGTCCGCGTTCTGCTTGTTGTAGTAACCTATGCTGAAATTGAAACGATCATCGAACAATGAGCCTTCCAGAGCGACATCCAGCGTTTTTGTAGATTCCCACTTCAGGTTATCACCGGGGATGGTGTAGGGGAATGCGATTCCGACTTTGTCGTATGTGCTCATTATATACGTTGAATAGGATGCATAGAAAGAAGCCGTGGCGTCGTTACCTACCGAGCCATACGCGGCACGGAGTTTCAGATAGTTCAGCCAGTTCAGATTCTGCATGAATTTCTCCTTGGAGATAACCCAGCTTGCGCCGATGCTCCAGAATGTTCCCCAACGGTTGTCCTTGGCAAAGCGGCTGGTGCCGTCGCGTCGAATCGAAGCCTCGGCGAAGTACTTCTGGTCGTAGTTGTAACGCACACGACCCAGATATGACTCGGTGCGGAGTTTGCCAACACCGTCGGAAGCGGCATCCGGAGTCTCGAAATTGCTCATGAATGGCATGTCGTCCATCAACTGACCCGACATACGCAAGAATCGATCATCGTAGCTGATCTCGTAATTCTCGTGGTCCAGGAACACGTCGATGTTATTCAAACCGTAATCATGGTTCCAACTCAACTGCTGCATGAAGGTATAGGAATTCTCACCGTACGACTCGATGTCCAGACCGCCGCTGCCCTTCTGAGAACCGACGATATTGTTGTTATATTTCTTGGAGTTCTGCTTGCGGCGATACATCGACGCACGCAGGCTGACCTCAAAACCATAAGGCAGGACACCTGTTGCATAAATATTACCGGTCACGGCTAGATTAGTGTAATTATTGGAGTTCAGACGCATGCCCCAAGCCACGTTTTCGCCCTTGTTCAGACCTGAAGTGCCCCATACCGGCTTCCCATCTTCGCCGTAGATAATGTTGCCGGCGACATGGTCTGCATTAGCCTCCTGATCGGCGAGAGTATAGTGGGCATAGTAGGGCTGAACCGGCGCATACATCATTGTTAAGAACGGGTTAGTCGTGTAGTTGAGTTCTCCCTTCGTATAATTATCCTCATCAACACCGGCGATCTCGGAGTTGCTGTAGCTTGCACTCAGATTGAAACCGGTCTTGAAGTAACTTACCGGATTGTAATTGGCAACCAAACGTCCGTTGAAACGCTCGAAATCAGATTCCTTGACATATCCGTTCTCCTTCAGGTATCCGAAACTGGAAAACACGTTGAACTTGTCCGTAGCTGCGGTTGCATTCACACTGTACTCCTGACGATGACCGGTCTGGCCAATGGCCTTCCACCAGTCAAGGTCGGTATATCCGGCAAGAGGATTGCCAACAACCTTGCCTTCGGGGGTAAACACTGCGTCGTTGGCGACACCGTAGATGTTTTCGCCACGCAGCATATCGTTGACAAATGTCTTACCGCAACTTGCCAATGCTTCCTCCCATGAATTGAAAGCGGCAAGCTTACCACGGGTATAGGCAATCAGCGACTGTTCCATCCAGTCATTGGCGCCCAGACGCTCATAGAAGGGAATGGCACGCTCGTAGATACCCTGATTAATCGACAAAGTCACGTCGACTTTGCCTACATTCTTCGCACGCTTTGTTGTCACCAGTATGACGCCGTTCGCTCCACGATTACCGTACAGTGCGCAGGAGGCGGCATCCTTCAGAATGGACATCGACTCAACATCGGCAGGGTTGATGTCGGAGATATCACCTTCGTACACAACTCCGTCCACAACGTACAGAGGTGCCTGGCTTCCGTTCACCGAGTTGAATCCACGGATACGGATTGAAGGCGAAGAACCGGGATAGGACACCGAGTTGTTGACCTGAACGCCGGGGGCGTTACCCTCAAGTGCGGCTGTGACCGAAGTAACAGGACGGTCCTCAATTGCAGCATCACCTACCACTGCCACGGAACCGGTCAGCGACTCCTTGGTGCTGGTTCCGTAGGCCACGACAACCAGGTCATCCAGGTTGGTGTCGGAGGACGACAGACGCACCTTCATTCCGTTGTGAAGGGCTACAGTCTGCTCTTTGTAGCCAACATAGCTTACCTTGGCCGACTTCACGTTCGCGGGAACGGAAATAGTAAAGTTACCATCGGCATCGGTGGCGGCTCCCTGGCCTCCTCCGATAGGCATGACTGTGGCGCCGATCAGCGGCTCGTTGGTACCCGCATCGACTACCTGGCCGCGGATGGTGTGGTTCTGAGCAACGGCTGCCCAGCTCACGCACATCAGCGTAACCATGATCATAAAGAGTTTTTTCATACCTTTAATAATTTAAAATTTGTTTGTTTTCTCTGCTAATTATCATGACATTAACTACGGAAGCGTCATTGTTGTCTTTCCCGGGAACCGTGGGGGACTTAAACATTCCTTAATACCGCTTTAGCAATGTTTCAAAACGCTTGGTCCGTCTGTTAAAAAGTGTGCACATGTATTAACATTTTGCAAATTTAAGTTTTCCTTACCTTTTTTCCAAATATTTTCGACTATTTCAGTCATTTTTGTTACAAAAACGGCATTTTTTAACATTTTGTCCAAAAAAACAAGCGGTCCCCGTGGGGGCCGCTCACTCATTAATAATATGTCTTCAGACCTCAACAAGCCCTATACCTCGTCACTCATAACTCCGACCTATGACTTAACATCACTTCATCACTTCAACGAGTTGGAGAAATATCTTGGGTGAGTATCAGAAGAATAGATAAATCAAAAGGATGATTCCGGCTGACGCGACGCCGCTTGCCTGCGCGTATGGTGGCACATATGGCGTCGCACAAAGCCGCAAAGAAGGTCAACAGATACGTGCCGTCACCTATCTCATCCCATATCATCCAAAGTGTAGGCGCTACGCCAAGCACGCCGATGGAATAGAGATTCCCGACGCCAAGCGCGCCAAGACATCCGGACGGCTCGGCGCAATCCGCGTCCAGGGTTATCCATAACCCTCGGCGCCCTTCGCGGCGGCAGGCGGTGACCGGAGTCTCATAGTACATCCCTGTCCTTCTCTCTTCACGGCAATCACGATTCAGTCAATAAACGCGGAGTCTTTGCGGCTTTGCGCGCCCACCCACGAGTAAGCCGGATGACCGGGATGTCTTATAATCAATTTCAGAAGATTGCTTATCTGGATAGTGATTCCGGTGACGCAATGAGGAAGTCAGGAAAAACAAGCGGTCCCCACGGGGACCGCCTACTCATCATAATAATATGTCTTCAGACCTCAACAAGCCCTATACCTCGTCACTCATAACTCTGACCTATGACTTAACATCACTTCATCACTCATAACTCTGACCTATGACTCAGTATGCGTTGATGATTACCGGCGCGCCCGGCAGCCCGACGTATGGATAGTCGCGGTGCCTGCGCTTGAACTCACGGTTCATGACACGCAGCGAGTCTAAAGAACCGGCTCCCTGCGCCACGGCATACCATTTATCGCCCGGGCCGCGCAGCCAGGTGGCGTCCGCATAGCCATCGGCCTGCAGGTTTACTGCGTTGGCCCTGGCATTGGTGTTCATCTTATACACTCCCACAGCCAGGAGCCACGCCTTCGGGGCACGCTTGCTGTCCTCGGTGCGGAGCCGCTCGCGCAGTACATAGATACTGTCGCCGTCCACAACGCGAAGCTGCGGACCGTCATCGCTCTGAAGTCCCTGCACGGGCAGCATCTGCTCGCGGGCCGCAGCCTCACGCTTGGCCTTGGCTGCGTCATAGGCCTGTCTGTAGCCTTTCTCCGTGGGTTTGCAGCCTGTCAAGGCCATCGCTCCAAGCAGCACAACCATCAGTATTCCTCCAATATGTCTCATATCCATATCGTATATGCGCAGAAGTCGTCTGAACCATGGTTCAGACGACTTCATATTCAGTTATCGGCTGTTCTCGTCATTTGATCTGGATGACGCAGTGGCTTGACAGGCTCCAGAACTTGGCGGGATCTACAATCTCGATGGTCTTTGGGCCATCCTTCTCGCCTACGATGCGGTAGGATCCGGCGGGCATGTTTGTCCAGATCTTCACCTCCTTGGCACCGGTCGGGATGGACTGCAGCGTACGCTTGTCGTATACCTGGAAGTAGCTTGCGTCGAAGTCGCCTTTCAGGACCTTGGTGGAACCTAAGAACTTCTTCTCAAGCAGTCCCTTCTTCTTCAGTTCCTTGCTGGAACCGATGGCCACGTATACCTTGTTGGCCTCGTTGGCCTCTGCCTCAGCGGCGGCTGCCTGCGCCTGCGCCTGTTCCTTGGCTGTGGTCTCGGTCTGTACCTGCTCGCGTGTACGCGCCACGGTGTTGTTCAGCGTATCGATCTCGGCCTTGGCGCTGCTCAGCTGCTTCTCCAGGTTGGCGATCTTGGCATCCTGCTCCTCGATATGGGCGCGGAGCTGAGCTATGGTCTTGGACTGCACGCCGTTCTCCTTGCCGGAGGCGTTGACCTTGGCCTCCATCTCGGCCAGCAGCTGACGGTTGGCGGCCAGACGCGCGCGGATCTGAGCCAGGTTCTCGCGGATCTCGGCACGGCGGTCCACTCCCTCGCCCGACTTCATGTTATACAGGAGTCCCTCCTGCGTGTTGATGGAATCCAGTCCGGAGTAGATGTCGCCCATCAGCAGCATCAGCGAGTCGTTGAAATTCGTTGCCTGCTGATACTCAGCGGTCAGGTCGGCGATACGGATCGAATCCTCGTCAAGTTTCTTCTGATTGCCCGAGCAACCCGCCAGCAACAAGGCCGCCGTGGCGGCGAATGCAAAGATTTTCTTCATAGTTTATAAGTTTAGTTGATTAATTCATAATGAAACACAGAATCCCGTCCCTGAGACGGACGCCGACGCCACACGGCTATCGGCCTTCGATAACAATAACGATTTCACCTCGCGGTTTGTTCTCGGCATAATGTCGGGCCAGTTCATCCAGGGTCCCGGCCCGGTTCTCCTCATGGAGTTTGCTGATCTCGCGGGCCACTGCCGCACGGCGGTCGGGACCGAAGGCCTCGGACAGCTGCCGCAGCGTGCGTTCCAGTCTCAGCGGCGACTCATAAATAATTACGGTGCGCGGGTCGGCGGCGAGCTCAGCCAGACGCGTGGCCCTCCCCTTCTTGACCGGCAGGAAGCCCTCGAACGCGAAACGGTCGCAAGGCAGGCCGCTGGCCACCATGGCCGGCACGAAAGCCGTGGGTCCGGGCAGACATTCCACCTCGATGCCGGCCGCGCGGCATGCCCGCGACAGCATGAAGCCCGGGTCCGAGATGCCCGGAGTGCCGGCATCGGATATCAGCGCCATCACCGCGCCGCCCTCCAGCTCGCGGACTATGCCATCGACGGTTTTATGCTCGTTGTCGCGATGATGCGCGCGCAACGGCGTATGGATGTCGAAATGCCTGAGCAGCACCGAGCTGGTGCGCGTGTCCTCGGCCAGCACCACATCCACCTCCTTCAGGATGCGGATGGCGCGTAGAGTCATGTCCTCCAGATTCCCGATCGGTGTCGGGACTATGTACAGTTTGCCCATCACTCGTAATACTGCTGCAGGATCTCCAGGAAGTCCAGCACCTCCGGATCCTCGGTGTCGGCGTGGCTCTGCGACAGGACGTAGTCGCGCGCGGACTCATAGTCGGTAAGTTCCGATATATTATGCAGCATGCCGTCGAACCTGACGCGGTCGCCCCCGGCGATGACGCGGATAAAGCGGTAACGGTCGTTGAGGCACAGTGCCGGTACGGGACGGTTTGCAGGAGCGTACGCAGGGGCCTCGAACTCATCCGACAGGTCACGGACCATCTCTTCCTCCGGTTCGGTATCCGTCATCGAGACATCCATGTCGTCCAGGTCCTCCGGAACATTATAGAGCGCCTGTTCCTCGGGTTCCTGCGGCGTCTCCTCCACGGGTTCCGGTGGATCCTCTACAATTACAATCTCCTCGCTCTTCGCGGCCATCCCTTCGGCCTTTACAGGCGTTTCCGGCTTCATACCGGACATACCGGCCCACAAGGCGTCGATGTCCTTGATGCGCCCTTCGATCAGATGACGCAGGTCATCGGACTTGTCGGGACGCAGCGCCAACAGTTCCAGCAGGCCCTCCAGCTCATAGACCTTATCCTTCAACTCATTCATTTGCATCTGTTTCCGAATTTTCTATATCTTCCTCGGCGAACAGCAGCCTCACCAGCATCTTCTGGAGTGCCTGGCGTGCCGCGGGACGGTCGCCGAGATTGTTCATAATTACTACTATAACGTGCGTAGGCTCGTAATCGTCATTCAGCAGGTAGCCGGCGTATGACTGGATGCCCCTCATCGACCCCGTCTTCATCGCGGCGTAGCCCTCGAGCCTGGTACCAGTGCCGAACCGTCGCAGCGTTCCCTCCTGTCCGGCCAGCGGGAAGAAGCTGGCATAATACGGATTGGATGCCATACGGACTAACAGCTGGCCTAAGAACACCGGCGTGAGCCTGTTGGTGCGCGACAGCCCCGAGCCGTCAACGATCCTGACACCCTCCAGCGGCAACCGCTGCCGTTTCCAGTAGCTCACCTCGGCGTCAGCGCCGGACTGCACCGAACCGTCGCCTCCTCGCTGACGCGAATATGTCCTCAGCATCGACTCGGCGTACTGGTTGTCGCTGCGCATCATGCAGCTGCGCATTATGTCGCGGATTGCCTCCGACCGATGGATACCTAACACACGGACATCCCGTTTCCTGACATCAAGCTCCGCCGAGTCCAGGACGGCGATGCCGGAATGCTCCAGCTGTTGCTTCAGTTTACGGACAAACACCTCCGCGGGGTCGCGTACCGACCGGTTCCGCTCGGCATTGTCCTCGAAATTAAAGGCATGCGTTCCCGTACCGTAGTCCTCCTGCGTGTCGGCGCGCATCCATGTGGCATTCACCGCCGGCCCGGCGAACCGTGACCCATCCACCACGATACGCCCGCGAACCGTGTCCACACCTGCCGCTTCCAACGACCGGACTATCTCCTGCAGCATGTCGGGACTCTCGGCGTTACGGGAATTCAGCGACGGATCGGCCGAGCCCTGGACCACGATGTCGCCCTCCAGGACATTGCCTAATACCGGACCGGTGGCGAACACCGGCGTCTCGTAGACCCAGTCATCGCCGACCTCGTTCAGCAGCGATGCCGTGGTGACGCACTTCATCACCGACGCGGGCGTCAGCGGCAATGTCGCGTTGTACCCGCCCACAACTTCACCGTTCCCAAGGTCCAGCACATATATACCGGTGGTACGGCTGTCCAAGCCCGGAGTCGCAAGGAACTCCCGGATCGGATACGCTTCCTGCTCCTGGGCACCGCACACCGACGCCACAGACAGCAACAACAGGATAAATATGCTCTTCAATACCTCCGGCATGACTGCAAAATTAATAACTGTTCAGCTTTTATCAAAAATAATTAGTAACTTTACACAAATTTAAAACGTTTAATACGGTAAATACAATAAAATACGAAACAACAAATTCCACCATCGACTATGGGAAACGACAATGACGATAAGATAAAATACGAACGCCGGCCGTTCACCTTCGACCGGACGGTGCGGATATTCTTCAGCATCGCGGTCACGCTGGCGGCCCTGTGGCTGCTGAACTACCTGAAGGGAGTGCTGCTGCCGTTCGTGGTGGCATGCCTGATCAGCTACATACTGGAGCCGGTCGTGAAGTGGAACATGCGGTGGACGCATATCCGCAAGCGATTCGTGCCGGTGATCCTGACCCTGCTCGAGGCGATGGCGGTGTTCTTCGGACTGGCATTGCTGCTGATACCCTACCTGGTGTCCGAATGCACCGAGATGGCCGATACAATCAAGGATTTCGCCACCAAGCAGATGTCGCTGCCATTCATATCGGAGCAATGGCACCGCATCATCCGCGAGAACATCGACTTCGACGAGATCTCGCGCTGGCTGTCGCGCGACGAATGGAAGTCCATCATCAAGACAGCCCTCTCCTCCTCCTGGTCGTTCCTGACCAGCTCGGTGGCCTTCATCGCCGGAGTGGTGTCATGGCTCATAGTCCTGCTGTACGTCCTGTTCATCATGCTGGACTACGAGCGGCTGATGCTCAGCTTCCGTCAGCTCATCCCATACGCCCATCGCAAACGGGCGTACCGCATAGCCGACGACATCGAGTTCACCATGAACCGCTACTTCCGCGGCCAGTTCACCATCGCCATGCTGGTCGGCGTCCTGTTCAGCATCGGGTTCCTGATCATCGGTCTGCCGATGGGCGTGGCATTCGGGATCTTCATCGGATTCCTGAACCTGGTGCCGTACCTGCAGCTCATCTCGCTCCCCATCGCGGCGGTGCTGTGCATGGTGGGGGCAATGACTACCGGCGGCAGCTTCTGGCTCCTGTTCTGGGAGGCCATGGCCGTATACGTGGTCGTGCAGTGCATCCAGGACCTGTTCCTCACTCCCAAGATAATGGGCAAGGCAATGGGCCTGAATCCGGCCATCATATTGCTGGCCCTATCAGTCTGGGGCGCCCTGCTGGGCTTCATGGGTCTGATCATAGCCCTGCCCCTCACCACCCTGCTCCTGTCATACTATAATCTATACATCATCCAACGGTACGAGCCATGATATCACTTCCCATATCCGCCACCTGCGACCAGCTCCCCGAGACCACAGTCACCCAGGAGGTACAGACACTGGAACAGACCATCGACCCCGCCGACGCGGAGTCGGGGCACGACCAGACCAACGGACTGATCGCCGACCTGGGATGGATCCTGCTCCTGGGCGCGCTGGTGACCCTGCTGTTCAAGAAACTGAAACAGCCCGTAGTGCTGGGCTACATCATCGCCGGGTTCCTGGCATCGCCCAAGTTCGAGTACCTTCCATCCATCTCAAACCTGGACAACATCAATTTCTGGGCGGACCTGGGCATCGTGGTCCTGATGTTCAGCATCGGTCTGGAGTTCTCGTTCCGCAAGCTGATGAAGTCCGGCTCGTCGTCGGTCATCACTGCATTGATCATTATCACGGGAATGACGTTTGCAGGATACGGCGTGGGGTACATCCTGCATCTCAACTCCATAAACCGCATCTTTCTGGGCGGCATGATCTCCATGTCGTCGACTACCATAATCATGAAGGCGCTGTCCGACCTGGGCCTGCGGCAACGCAAGTTCGCGCAGCTGGTGCTGGCCGTACTGATCATCGAGGACCTCTTCGCGGTCCTGATGCTGGTGCTGCTGTCGTCCATGGCAATGGGCAACGTCCAGGGCACCGAGCTGCTGATGAGCATCGGCAAGCTGGTTTTCTTCCTGACAATCTGGTTTGTGGTTGGAGTCTACATCTTCCCGACGTTCTTCGTCAAGGCCCGCTCCTATCTGAATGACGAGACGTTGCTGATCGTGGCCATGTCCCTGTGCTTCACCATGGCGATCTTCTCGGTGGTGTGCGGATTCAGCCTTGAGTTAGGTGCCTTCGTGATGGGCTCCATCCTGGCGGGCACCGTCGCGGCGGAGCGCATCGACCGGGTCATCGCTCCGGTCAAGAACCTGTTCGGCGCGGTGTTCTTCATCTCAGTCGGAATGATGGTGGACCCGCACGTGCTGGTGACATACTGGTGGCAGATCCTGCTGTTGGCGGCAGTGGTGATCGTGGGCATGATCCTGTTCGGCACCATCGGCATGCTGGTCACGGGACAGACCCTCCGCGTGGCCATTGAGTCGGGGTTCACGCTGACGCAGATCGGCGAGTTCTCATTCATCATCGCCTCGCTGGGCATGGGCCTCGGCGTGCTGGACGCCACGCTATACCCCATCATCGTGGCCGTATCTGTGCTGACCATATTCACCACTCCATACTTCATCAAGATGGCCGACGGCGCGGCGACCTTCGTTGAGAACCATCTCCCCAAGTCAATGCGCTTCCTGATTGACCGCTACTCGCAACAGACCTACGACACCAACGAGACCCGCCGTCTGTGGCGCGCGGTGCTGGGACGCTACATCTGGCGCATCCTCCTATACTCCGTCATACTGCTGGCCGAGATCCTGGTGGCCCGGCTGTTCCTGTTCCCCTTCGCCGAGAGCGTCATGCCTCACTGGGGACACCTGCTGGCAACGGTCCTGACCGTCGTGGCTATGCTGCCGTTCCTGGTGGCGTTATGCTTCAGCTCCACGAGTCCCTCCGACAAGGTGAGGCTGCACCAGACTGCCGCTTTCTACGACGTTCCGCTACTAGCCATGAGGATAATCCGATATCTGGTGGCGTTGTTCTTCATAGTCTACTTCATTACCGTAGCCTACTCCTCGCTGGTAGGCTGGCTGGCCGGCGTGGGATGCTTCGTCATCATCCTGGTGTTCGCGTCTACCAAGCTGCTGAGACATTACAAGAGTATGGAGAACAAGTTCATCTCCAACCTGAACATGCGCGAGAACATGCGCCTGGGCGTAGGCAACAATCTGGTGGACGACATGCACCAGGCCTTCATCGAGATCAACAACAGCTGTCCCTTCGTGGGCGACAAACTGCGGGACTCGGGCCTGCGCTCGGAATACGGCGTCTCCGTATCCTCCATCCAGCGTGGCGACGACTATATGCCGCTGCCCAGTCCGGATGCCCGGATATTCCCGGGGGATGTACTCGGCATAATCGGCAGCGACGAGCAGCTGCGCCGCCTGAACCAGGACCTGGACAACGCCACCAGGGCCGGCTTGAAACTCAACATAACCCAGCAGCCCGTGGAACTCGAGTCCATACGTCTGGCCGAGGACAGTCCCATAGTGGGAGTGCCGCTGTCCAGCACAGACATCCTGCACGACTTCTTCTCGATGATCGTGAAGATCAAGCGCGGCGACTCATTCCTGCAGCCTGACCGCGACCTGGTGCTGCAGCCGGGCGACGTGCTCTGGGTGGTCGGCGATCCACACTACGCCGAGTTCATGCGTACAGCCACTCTGAAAAAACTTCATTAACATAAGAATCATTAGAGCAATAAGAGTTATAAGAATTATAAACTTATAAAAATCAATACCCATCACAATGAAAAAGACACTCCTTATCCTGACCCTCCTGCTTCCGTTGTTAGGGGCATGCTCGGGCAACAAGGCCTACCGTGGCTCCGATTCCGACAGCGCCGTCGTGGCGCAGGCGCAGGCCGACCTTGACTCAATCGACTCCATACCACTGCCGCTGCTGACCGCCCAGGGACTGGGGCAGATCCGCGTGGGCATGCCAATCGACTCCCTGCCCGAGGGCGTGGAGAACCTCTACGACCAGATGCAGATGGACGAGACTCCCGACGCCACGGTGCTGTCGTTCACGCTGCAGGGCGCCCCGATGTTCTCCGTCTATAATTTCGGAGACGGCAACGTCGACATGATTTCGCTGGATTCAACATTGCTGGGATTCAACACCGAAAAGGGCGTCATCCACCTGGGCGACCCGCTGGCAAGCCTGCTGGATGTCCGCGGAGTCTCGACCGACTACGCCTCGATGGACGACGCAGGCGTGTGGTACTGGAAATACAACAGCCTGTGGATCAGTCCCGACCCGGCCCAATGCACCCCCGGACTGATCAAGGCGCTGTCTGACCGCAACAATCCGCCGTCGACAGCATTGGTGGACAGCACAGTCTCGATCGGGTTCATCGCAACCGGACTTCCCTTCTGATAATGCCCGGATTGCCGAAACGCTCTTTTTTCGAACGAGCGGCATACTTATCAATATATTTTTGTAATTTTGCAGAAATATTCATGACAATGAAGAATACGTTTGTAATCGCGCTTGCGGTTCTGGCCATGGTCGGTGCAGCATCCTGCGGCAAGAACAAGGACAATGCACCTGTTTATCCGGAGAATTTCGGCACGATCGGCGACTCGGGCCGCGTTGCCTGGATGATACGCAACGCCACTCCTGATTCGGTGGCGCGGTTCATTATCTACGGCTCGCTGGGCCGTGTTGAGGGGGCGCGCGTCGACACGCTGGCCATCGCTACCAACGCCGCCTACGAGAAACTGAAAGGCGACGACCTGGACAAGTTCGGCGCTGAATACGAGAGCGTCATGGCGGCGCTGTCGCTGGCCGACAAGATGCGGGTGTACGCAGCCGCCGGCACCGAAGACCCGCAGGGGCTGGGCTATCGACTGGGCCTGGAATATCTTGCTACCGTCCGTGACGGTTCCAAGAGCGTCAAGGATGTCCGCCGGGAGATCGACGCCTTCCGCGAGGCCTGCGGAAAGGATACGGCCACCTACCGCCGGTTCCTGATCGGATTCAAGACCGTCCTCAGGGTGGACAGCGGCAAGGACGTGAACCGCGAGGTCTACAACACGTTCATCAATTATTAATTACTAATTATCAATTAATTACTAATTTCTCATTGAAGAAATGAAGCTTTCAGAAGCAAGCGCCCTGGTTGAGGGTGCACTCAAGGATATCAAGTTACCCGGTGGAGAACTGGCCGGTCTGTACGAGCCGGTGGAATATGGACTGAGCGCGGGGGGCAAGCGCCTGCGTCCGGCGTTGGTGCTGATGGCCGCCGAGGCCTTCGGCGGCGAGGAGGCTGTGGCCCGGGCCATGAACGCCGCCCTCGGCATGGAGATGTTCCACAACTTCACGCTCCTGCACGATGACGTGATGGACAACAGCGCCATGCGCCGCAACCGTCCCTCAGTCCAGGCCAAGTGGGATGTCAACACCGCCATCCTGAGCGGCGACACCATGCTGACCCTGGCCTCACAGCGCGTCATGATGGTGGACGACGCATTGCTCCGTCCCGTGCTGGACGCTTTCAACGATATGGCCATCAAGGTCTACGAAGGCCAGCGTCTGGACATGGATTTCGAGACACGCGGTGACGTGACACGCGACAAGTATGTGGAGATGATAGGTGCCAAGACAGGCGCGCTGCTGGGTGCATCCGCCCGTATCGGCGCGATGATCGGCGGCGCCGACGCCAAGAGCGCCGAGCAGCTGGAGCGTTTCGGCTATCTGCTGGGGCTGGCGTTCCAGATCCAGGATGACTGGCTCGACGTATACGGCGACTCCACCACATTCGGGAAGCCCATAGGCGGCGACATCAACAACGGCAAGAAGTCGTTCCTGCTCCTCACCGCCCTGGAGAGCGGCACACCCGAAGCCGAAGCCCTGAAGGCCGCCCTGGAGATGGCTCCCGGCGACACCAAGGTCAAGACCGTGACCCGCATCTACGACAAGCTGAACCTCAGCGACGTGGTGCGCAAGGAAGTGGCCCATTACTCGTCCGAGGCCCTCTCCGCGCTGAAGAAGGCCAAAATGTCCGACACGGCCAAGGAGCCGTTCAAGGCTATGATCGACAAACTGACCGGCCGCAAGAAGTAATCGGCCACATCAAAACCACATTATGACCGACACACACACACATCTATATATGGAGGACTTCGCGGGCCAGCAGCATGCCACCGTGCGCCGCGCCATTGCAGCCGGCGTGACGCGGATGGTCTTCCCGAATGTCGATGAGTCGTCGGTCGTGCCGATGCAGCGGCTCCATGAGTCATTCCCGGATTGCACGGTAATGGCCATGGGGCTGCATCCGTCGGAGATACATGACGACTGGCCTGCCGTCCTGGACCGCATGGAGCGGGAGCTGGACTCGGGCCGTTACGCTGCCGTGGGTGAGGTCGGACTGGACCTTCACTGGCCCGACAGTCCGGACGTCGACATCCAGAAGGATGTGTTCCGGCGCCAGCTGCGATGGGGAGCGGAACGGAACCTGCCGGTCATAATCCATTGCCGCGACGCGCGCAATCAGGCTCTCGAAGTCATCGACAGCCTTGGCCCGGAACAGCTTCCGGTCATGATATTCCATTCATTCACCGGCAGTCCTGATGATGTCCGCGCCATCCGCAGACATTGCGATCCATATTTCGGCATCAACGGGGTGGTGACGTTCAAGAATGCCCCCGAGCTGCGCCTGGCTGTCAAGGAGATCGGAGCCGACCGGCTTATTCTCGAAACGGACTCTCCCTATCTGGCACCGGTGCCCCACCGTGGATCGCGCAACGAGTCGGCCTACATACCGGCCATATTGCACGAATGCGCCGCCTCGCTCGGTGTCGGTGCCGATGAACTCGAGAGGATCACGGACCGCAACGCCGACAGCATCTTCAACTTCCCTTGATTCAATACATACAGAACTGTTTTTCCATCAACTGACAACTTTCACACCGACGCCTATGATACACACACCGATAGCTATTTTCCTGATTGTACTTCTGACTATCCTGGTGGGATCGGTAATGTTCAAGCGCCTGCACATACCCTCGACAGTCGGGATGATCGCCATCGGCATCGCCATCGGTCCCTATGGGTTCAACCTGCTGGAACGCGACGCATCGTTCCAGATCTTCGGCGGTGTGGGCATCCTCTATCTGATGTTCCAGGCCGCGGTGGAGATCGACATGTTCCACATGAAGGCTCAGATCCGCAGCGGCGCGCTGTTCGGGCTGTTGAGTTTCTCGATTCCGTTGCTGGCCGGTGTGTTCGGCACTCATTATCTGCTGGGTCAGGGGTGGCTCACCTCATTCCTTGTTGCATCGATGTTCGCCAGCCATACCCTGATAACCTATCCCACGGTCTCCAAATTCGGACTTCAGAACACACGCCCGGCCGTCGTGGCGGTATGCGGCACCATCGTGGCCGTAATGCTGGCGCTGCTGGTGCTGGCTGGAGTGGCACAGCTGAGCGAGACCGGGACATATTCCACCGCATTGCTGTTCAGGCTGCTTGCCATGATTGTGGCGTTCATGCTGGTGGTGGGCTATACATTCCCAATCATAACCCGCTGGTTCTTCAAGCATACCACCGATTCTGTGGCACAGTATATCTTCATCATCGCCTTGGTTCTGATCGGGGCCCTGTCAGCGCAGTGGATCGGCATCGAGGGCATTTTGGGTGCCTTCTATGCAGGTCTGGTGCTGAACAAGATGATTCCCGGGCGTTCGCCCTTGATGAAGAACATCCGGTTTGTCGGCGACGCCATCTTCATACCCTATTTTCTGATTGGCGTGGGGATGCTGATCAACGTGCGCGTGGTGGTGCAGGGCTGGGATGTGGTCTACGCGGCGGCCATCCTGTCGCTGCTGGCGTTGTCGTCCAAGTGGCTTGCGGCGTTCGGCGCTCAGAAGATATTGGGAATGAACACCGTGGACCGTGGATTGATCTTCGGTCTGACCGGCGGCAAGGCCGCTGCGACCATCGCGGCGGTGATGATCGGTTACGACACAGGGCTTCTTGGCGAGGACATGATGAACGCCGCCGTGGTGATGATCCTGCTGTGTTGTCTGGTGGCGTCCGTGCAGACAGACCGCTCGGCCATGAAGCTACGTATAGCCGAGACGTCGCGCGACCTGGAACGTGAGGAATTAGGCTCAGTCGAGCTGGCCCGTCAGGTCGTGGCTGTCTCCAATCCTCTGACAGCCGAGGGCCTGATGCGTCTGGCACTGTTCATGCGTAAGCGTCAGAACCATATTCCGGTCACAGCACTGTTCGTGCGCAACAACGACGACCGTGCCCGCGCCACGATGGGCCGAACCGCCCTGGAGGCGGCCGCAGGCATAGCCGAGGAGATGGATGTGCAATGCAACACCATGGAGCGCTTCGACCTGAACTCGGTGACCGGAATCGTCAATCTGGCCCATGAGCAGAAGGCCACGGAGATAATCATCGGCATGCATGTGCGAGGCTCAGTGGTGGATACCTTCTACGGCGCCTTCATCGAGCGTCTGCTCAAGGACTGCCACCGCATGGTGATGCTGTCGCGCTGCTTCATACCGATAGGCACCATCACGCGGTTCCTGACCATCGTGCCTCCCGGCGCTCAATACGAGACGGGCTTCCATCAATGGGTCACCAGGCTGTCGGTGCTGGCCAGCAACATAGAGGCGCGAATCACCTTCCTGGCCGAGGAGGACACCAACAAGCTGATACGGGCCGCCATCGCCGACGACCGCACGGAGGTCGACGCCCGCTACGAGACGTTGACCAGCTGGGACGATTTCATCCTGGCCAGCGGCTCGACCGACGATGCGGACCTGATTGTCCTGATCGCGGCACGGCGCGGTTCCATCAGCCATACCACCGACCTGGAACAGACCACCAACTACATCAGCCGCCATTTCCAGCAGCACAACCTGCTGGTGGTATATCCGAAACAGTTCTGACAGTAACCTACCGCCGGAACACGATTTATAAGAGTTATAAGATTTATAGACACTTATGGAAAAACCTAAGACAATAATGTTTGACCTGGGGGGCGTGATCGTCCCCCTCGACATGCCGGAGGCGGTGCGCCGCTTCGCGGCCATAGGCGTCGACACAGACAAGTGGCTCGACCCTTATGGACAGAAGGGTATCTTTCTGGAGCTGGAGAACGGCTCGATCGGCAAGGATGAGTTCCTGGCGAAACTGAGCGAGATGGTGGGCCGCGAGGTGACCCATCAGGAGGCGGCGCACGCCTGGGTGGGTTTCGTGAAACCGACCACCGAGGAGCGTATCCGCATGGTGCAGGACCTGCGCCTCCGCGGCCACCGTGTGGTGATTGCCTCCAACACCAACCCCTATATGATGGAACATATGCACGCTCCCGGATTCTTCCAGGGAAAGCCAATCGACGATTATTTCGACCATATCTACGCCAGCTGCGACATGAAGGCGTATAAGCCTGACGCCAAGTTTTTCACCACCATTCTGGAGGCCGAGGGCATCCGTCCGGAGGAGGCGGTGTTCGTGGACGACAGCCGCAGGAACGTGACCGGAGCCGAAGCTCTGGGAATATACGGAATCTGGGCGCCCCAGGGCCTAGACGCAGCGGTACACGATGAAATCGTGGCACTACAGGCGTAGTTCCTTATATACCTGACTGACAACACTTGCAACAATACCGGTACACAGGCCATGCGGATTCTCATGATAATCCCGCATGGCCTTTCTTATGCTCAAGCCATTTCTGAAAATCGTTCAAACTATTTCCAAAAAGTGTTGTTGTAATGATAAGAAACCAAAATATGTTAAATCCAATGTCGTTGGGACACTCCTTGCAAAGGTCATTGATGCATCATAACCGATACAGGATTTTGCCGAACCTCCGCGGATAATAAAACCCTCACGCCTATGAAAACCACTATAAGCATGGCGCTGGCGCTCGCAGCCCTGCTTCCGGTTTCCGCATTTTCGCAGGATACTGTCCCACAGTTGACTGATGACGGCGGAAGCAAAATCGAGTTCAAACGGACAGATGCCGAGACCAAGGCAATCCTGAACCGCCACAGACCTGTCGAGAACAAGGCCATTCCGGCCCCGTCGTTCGCTCTGGCCACCCGCAACAACAAGTTCATCATGACCATAGGCGGAAGCATCAACCTGATTTTAGGATATGACATCGGCAATAATCTGTACAAGCAGCCTGGAGCCGGAATCAGCTTCGTTACCTCGGCCATTCCGGTTCCCTCGGTCAAGGGACACAGGAGCGACCTTTTCATCAATCCCTTCAACAGCGCCGTGGACCTGCAGATCGTAGGCCTGGCCAACACCAAGAATGAAATCAGCGCGTACGTCAAGCTGGGCACCGACGGCAACAGCATGAGCCTGATGCTGCTCCGTGCATACATGACCTGGCGCAACTTCACATTCGGAGAGAAGCTGACGCTGCTGCAGGACTGCTACGCCTGCCAGCCTCCCACCATAGACCCGGAAGGTCCCTCTGGATGCGTCTCGAACGTGGCCTATGAAATCAGCTACACCTCCCCCAGCTACAAGGGCTTCCGATATGCCGTCGGCCTGGATCTCCCGTCGTATTATTCCTCCAACGGAATCTACCGCGGCCATGACTTCCCCAAGTTCGACGGCACACAGGTCACTAATTACAGGGACGCCGAACAGCTAATCCCCGACATCCCCGCCTGGGTGGAATACAGTTTCTCGCCATGGAACCGAATCCGCGTGTCCGGAATACTGCGGAACTTCGCCTACAAGGACCTGGTGGCCAACAAGACACGACACATGGTGGGATGGGGAGCCATGCTGTCGGGAAACCTGAGTCCCTCCAACGCTTTCATATTCTACTATCAGCTGGCTTACGGACAGGGCATCGGAAATTACCTGCAGGACATCGCCGGCAAGCCGATATCGTTCATTCCCAAGGATGACGCTCCAGGCCGAATGAAGGCAGCCCCGATGATGGGCCTCAACTTAGGTGTCTCCGTCAACGCCACCAAGAAACTGCAGTTCAACGCCATGTTCTCCGAAAGCCGAATCTGGGACGTCGGCGACTACTGCAAGGCCCTCCCCGACGGCCAGAACTACAAATATGCTCTGTACGCAGCCGCCAACTGCTTCTACAACATCACGCCGTACCTCCAGTGGGGAATCGAGTACATCTGGGGACACCGCCAGACATGGAACATCGGAGGCGCCCACGACAGCCGTCTCCAGACCCAGCTCCAGTTCTCCTTCTGACAGGCCCCATGGCATCAGCCATAAGTCCGGCCGCTACTTCCGGGACCGGAACATTCAAAAAACATTTATCTCCAACCATTAAACCATTTGCTTTATGTTACAAATCAAATCCGGCTACGGAAACCAGACATTGCCTCTGTGGGCTGTCTTCAATCTGTACGTCATCTTCATCTGCACATCCATCCCGGGCTTGGCCATCACCCCGATAATGAGCGACCTCACCAAGATTTTCCCGGGTACAACTCAGCTTGAGTCACAGATGCTTGAAATCGGCCCCAACATCGCGGCCATACCATTTGTATTCCTCGGAGGGTGGATCGGAACGAAATTCAACAACAACAAGCTGACCACCTGGACATGCCTGTTCTACGGCATCTGCGGCGTGCTGTTCTTCTTCGTACCGAACATGATCACGCTGATTATCCTTAGTTTCATCATCGGCATCGCCGCCGGTATCCTGAGTCCTCTTTCCTCCGCATTCATCGCCGACATGTTCAGTGGAGAGAAACGTACCAAACAGTATGGCTACACCTCGGCAACCCTGAATCTGGTCCTGATGCTCTGCGTCATCGCCACCGGATATCTCGCCAAGATCAACTGGCGTCTGCCTTTCATGATCTACCTGCTGCCGATTGTGCCTCTTTTCTTCGCCAAGAGATTCGGCCAATACATTCCTACACCCAAGCCTGCCGACGCACAGACCAAGACCAAGTACAAATTCTCCGAGCAGGTCGATATATGGATGCTGACACGCTACTGCCTGTACTACTTCTTCATCACGCTGGTGATCGCTTCGATCTCGATGTACATCCCGTTCCGTTTCACAAACTCATCCACGGCCGGCGACCTTACGTCGATCCTGTTCTTCGGAATCATGGCTTCGGGATATACCCTGAACTGGTGCGTCAAGAAGATGCTGCGCGGACACGTGGCCATTCCCGTCATGGTGTTCACGGTCATAGGCTTCGCGATGATCACCTTCTTCAAGAGCCCGGTCCTGGTGGGTATCGGTATCCTGATCGCCACCTACTTCTACGGGATCGCGCAGCCTTACTACTATGACCGCCTCTCGGTGGCCTCGACACGCGTGGCCCTGACTCTGACTCTGGCCATATTCGCCTCCATGGACTCCATCGGCAATGTGGTGGCTCCATTCATCATCGATGCCATCGCCAAGGTATTCCACACTTCCACAAGCACGCACCCCAACGTGGCGTTCCTGATCTGTACGTGGATGTCCGTGATTGTACTCGCAGCCGTCATCGTATATAAGGTGATCGTGACCGCCAAGAGCCGCATCGCAAGCGAGCATTCAGCAAAACTGGCCGCCGACACTGCCGCCCACAACGCTCTGAACGCCAAGGACGCCGAGGTAAGGATTGCCGCAGCCAACGTCAGCAACAACCATCCGGCTGCCGCGCTCACAGCGTCGACGCCCGCAGATTCCTACAAGGACGCAGCCACAGTCGCCAAGGCGCAGGTCGCCAAGGGTACTCCGGCTTCCAAATGACTTTACACCGGGGGTCTGCCGACCCCCGGCCATCAATCACCAACGTAATTCTTATTTAATATTATGTACACACCCAAATTCAAAAACACAGAGCCCCGGGAATTCGTACTCAACGAGTACACAAAGGGATATGCCCAGTGTATCGACAACAACTGGAACTTCGCCATCTACGCGCAGGATCCATCGGTGAGCATCTATCAAAACGAATACAACGCCGGCTACGTGCAGGGCAAAGTCCAGGGCAACGACCTGATCAAGGCCACCCGCAACAACACCTGGCGGTGGTACGTTCTCGACGAGGGCCCGGGGGCCAATTCAGTGACTCCTCCGGCAGGCGCCGTCGAGCAGGCGGTCAAGGCTCTGACCGACAACTACAACTACATGACGGATTATGTGGAGAAGCATCAGGACGACAAGCGTATCCAGGGGCTGATCCGGCTTATGTTCCGAATGCTTGGAATATACCACGGCGCCGCCGACAAGAAGGCGCTGCAGAATGTGGCGTTCGACAACCTGAAGATGGCCAACATGAATCCCGACGAGCTGAAGATGAACTCCGGAGACGAGCCTCTGACTTTCATCGACATATACTTCCTGAACGCCCAGATGGACCTGTGGGACGCAATCGGCAAGGAACTGGGAGTGGATTTCAACGCGGTTGAGAAAAGCGACAAGGAACACACCCTGCAGGAACAGGAGGACAGGGAACGTATGGCCAACAACGACCGGCTGAAACCTGGACGCTGCTCCGGCTTCGTGACCAAGCTGGACAACGGCGAGATCCTGTGGACCCACACATCCTGGTGCTGCTTCTTCGCACAGAGCTGCGCTGTGACCTATGTTGTCGGCGATGACTTCCTGACACAGAATTCCTTCTGCCCCGGGCAGTTCGGCTCCAACACCGACTTCGGTTTCAACGGCCACGGTATCGGATTCAACGAGACAACGGAGACCTACTTCTACAATGAGTCCAAGACCCTGGGCCTGTGGCTGACCTGGCGCGCCGCCGCCGCCGAGTCGTTCGCCACGTCGATCGATGACTTCTACGGCTACGTGACCCTCGACAACACCGGTACATATCTGAACGCATACATGCTGGTGGACGCCTACCGCGGCGAGTTCGGGCTCATCGATATGAGCTACGCACGCTTCGCCCTGTTCAAGGGCGATGGCAAGAACCTGACCGTCAAGGACTCGACCGGTTACGAGCCTAATTTCCTGGACTACGACCACCACATGATCAGCCCGACCTATGTCCTGGGATGCAACATCCCCATCTACAAGCGTATATGGCGTGAGCTGCAGACCATCGACGGCGCTCCGAAACGCCGCTATCAGCTGTACCGCCACATCGGAGGTGTGAAGACAATGGACGACGCCAAGAACCTGATCACCTACAACGATGACCTGGAGCCGATATCCATCGCCGGCCGTTGGGACAAGAACTACGGTACTTCCGAGTTCCTCCGCTACCAGCCTCACGGATCCATCGACGCCAAGGCATTCAGCACCGAGGAAATCAAGAAAGTCCTGGCATCGCTCTCCATGCGGCCTTCCAAGGACGGCGCCAAGACATCCTTCTGGATGCGTTTCGGAAGCGTCAAGCTGGATGGAACACCCTTCATCTGGTCGCAGTCAATCTGGGCTAAATTCAAGCAGCCCGAGGAGGTAGACTTCATTCCCGACGCCATCGACGGCGCCTGGAACCGTGTGAAACTCTTCATGGAGTAAGGCCAGCAGGTCCTACCCGTAATAATCCCTCAACAATCGTTTAACATCAAAATCCCCTTGCGCATAGGCGCAAGAACAAGAATATGGCTACATACACCCCGAAATTCAAGAACACGGAAGCCACCCAGTTCGTACTCGACGAATATACCTGCGGCTTCGCACAGTGTATCGACAATAACTGGAACTTCGCCATCTACGCCCAGAATCCGAACATCTCGATCTACCAGAACGAGTACAACGCGGGCTACGTTCAGGGCAAGGTCCAGGGAAACGCCATGATTGTCGCCACCCGCAACAACTCATGGAAGAACTTCCTGATCGGAGCGACTCCCCAGGACAACCTTAACGTTGACGTCCATCCGGAATACCTGACCGCTTCGGCCCAGAGCCTGATACAGAACTACAATTACACGTACGATGTCCTGTCGGGCAAGCAGGATGACCCGATGTACCGCAACATCACCCGTCTGGTGTTCCGTATGCTGGGCATCTACGACGGAGCGGCAGGCAACGATCCGCGCGCCAACGTGCAGTTCTCAGACCTGGCCCTCTCGGCGTTCGACGACGCTCAGCTCAAGTTAGGCTACGACAACGCCCCGCTGACCTACATGGATGTGATCTTCATCAACATGCAGTACGACCTGTTCGACGCCATCGGCGACAAGATCGGTCTGGTGATGGGCTACGGCACGGCTACCAAGGCAATGCACCGCACCTCCAAACCCGACCATTGCACCGCATTCACCAAGATGATGCCGGACCACAACGTGTTCTGGACCCACAATTCCTGGTGCTGCTTCTGGGCGCAGAGCTGCGCCGTGACCTACGTCATCGGCGAGGATTTCGTCACACAGAACGCCAACTGTCCCGGACAGTTCGGATCAAACACCGACTTCGGCTTCAACGGCAACGGCATCGGGTTCAACGAGACCACTCATGTCGACCTCTACGACAAGACCAAGCTGGACGGCATCTTCCTGGCGTACCGTTCCGCCGCGGCCGAGCAGTTCGCCCACAGCATACAGGAATTCTACGACTACTGCAAGCTGGACAACACCGGAACCTATCTGAACGGTTACCATCTGGTGGATGCCAACACTGGACAGATAGGCCTGCTCGACATGTCCTACAACCGATTCGTACTGTTCGTATGCGACGGCAAGGAGGTGAAGCTCACCGACTCCACGGGCTACATCCCCAACCATCTTGACTACGACCACCATCTGATCACCCCGACCCACGTGTTCGGAGTCAACCAGCCGGTATCCTGGTGGGTCGGATATGAACTGGAGAGCATGAACCTGCGTCCCATGCGACGCAACCAGCTGTGGGACCGTATCGGCACCGTCAATGATATGGAGACGGCCAAGGACCTGATCACATACACCGAGGACCGTGAGCCACTGTCGGTTTACGGCCGCTGGGACCTGGGATACGGCACTACCGAAATGGCCCGCATGCGCCCCGACGGCTCCGTGGACGCCAAGGCCGGCTCACGCCAGCTGATTCTCGATACGCTTAAGAACCTGAGCCGCGTTCCCGACATCAACGGCACCAAGACCTCGTTCTGGATGAAGTTCGGTACGGCCCATGTGCGCCATCTGCCGTTCATCTGGAGCCAGAGTCCCTGGGCCGACATGAAGCAGGACGAGTCCGTGGACTTTGTTCCCGACGCGCTCGACGGCCGATGGAACCCCGTGAAGATGTTCATGAAGTGATTCCGTCACTCTGCACCAAGAACCAGGCACAAGCCGCGGCTCGTCTCGGCGGCTGCGCCTTGTGCCCGGTTTGTCTACAGGCCCCGATAAGGGGACCCTCTAGGTATCCCTGATTCATTAATGCCAATATTGAAACAGTATGAAACCAATAAAGACCGGCAAGCTGCCGCTGGACCCTGCGGCATACATTGCCATTCTATCCCT
Source organism: Bacteroidales bacterium (assembly GCA_019416425.1). Classification (GTDB taxonomy): domain Bacteria; phylum Bacteroidota; class Bacteroidia; order Bacteroidales; family Muribaculaceae; genus Lepagella. The sequence continues at coordinate 18,424 of DXXK01000062.1, read as the reverse complement.
TTCGCTCATAGTCAACCTGCCGGGACTGGCGGTCACGCCTATGCTCGACACGCTGGCTCGAATATTCCCGGACTCAAGCGCCCTGGAGAAGCAGCTGCTGACCATGCTGCCCAATCTTCTGATCATTCCATTCGTGCTGATGTCGGGCAAGCTGTCCACCACGAACCACAAGAAGGTGCTGATTGTGACGGCGCTGCTGGTCTTCGCCGGATCGACCGTAGGGTATATGCTCGCCACATCGATGCTGGCCCTGATCATATTCAGCTGCACGCTCGGAATCGGCGCTGGAATCCTGGTGCCGTTCTCAACTGGTCTGCTGTCCGACACATTCGCCGGCAAACCGTTGATGAAACAGATGGGTCTGCAGAGCGCCATATCCAACCTGACCCTGGTGCTGGCAACGTTCGCCGTGGGTTGGCTGGCACGCGTCAGCTGGCACGCCCCGTTCCTGGTATACGCGGTTTGCCTTGTGCCTTTGGTCATGGTCAATTTCATAGGCCGCGTCCCAATGAGCGAGCTCGACCCGACCAAGGCCGATATCTCCAACTACGTGTCCACCCCTACCGACGCTCCCTCCGATGAATGCAACAAGCAGGGTATCGATGTGGGCCGCATGGTGGCGCTGTTCGCGGCTTACTTCCTGCTGACCTTCGGCACGATCTCAATCTCCGAGTATCTGCCCTTCCTGGCGCAGGCACGCCATTTCAACGCTTCGGTCACCGGCTCGCTTACGTCCATATTCTTCCTGATGGTGTTCTTCTGCGGAATCGGACTCACTCCAATCGTTCGCATGCTTCGCGGCAAGACAGTCCTGGTCTGCACAGTCCTTTGTCTGGTGGGAATGCTGGTGGTGGCATTGGCCCAGGACCTCTCGCTGGTCGGAGCCGGTGTCGTCATCGCCGGAATCGGGTACGGAGCCTTGCAGCCGCTGTTCTACAACAAGGCAACCCAATGCGTAGACCGTCCCTCCCTCTCCACCAAGGCCCTGGCGATAATACTTACAGCCAACTACTCGGCCATCGTGGTCGAGCCCTTGATCACCCAGGGAATCTGCAAGATGTTCGACAAGTCGGTGGAAAGCACATTCCCGTTCGTGATCAGCGTCGTGGTATGCGCCATCTTCATGATCTATGCATTCATCATGCGCAAGACCTTCATCGGAACAATCTCCGATACATATTATCAGAAGCAGGTCAACAAGTGACCTGCTTCTCTCCTTGCGTTCTGTAACCTTCAATTTAACGTATCCAACTATGAAGTATATCGATTGCGGCTGCGGAAAGATTCCATATATCTCCCTGCTGGCCATTCTGTCAATTTCTCTGACGGTGAATCTCCCCGGACTTGCCATCTCTCCGATCATGGGCAAGCTCGACGAGGTGTTCGCCAACGTCACGGAGCTCGAGATCCAGTTGCTGACAGTACTGCCGAATCTGGTCACGATTCCTTTCATCCTTTGTTCCGGCAAACTGTGTACGCCAAGGAACCAGATGTTCATCCTTGGTCTTGGGCTGGCCATATACACATTGACCGGGGTGCTGTACTTCTTCGCCGACAGGATGGTGGAGCTCATAATCCTGAGCTGCCTGCTGGGTGTGGGCTGCGGCCTGATCATACCGTTGGCGGCGTCGTTGATTTCAGAATATACCGTAGGAAAGGCGCGGACCAAGGCTCTGGGTATGAAGTCCGGCGTAAGCAACTTCACGGTCATCTTCGCCACGCTGTTCGTGGGCTGGGTTGCCGCCTACAACTGGCATCTGGCGTTCATAGTTTACATGGTGCCTCTGATTCCGCTTTGTCTCATCCCGTTCATGACTCGGAAATACATATATGGACACCGCATAGACTACCCGGGTGAGTTTGTACCTCCACACCGTGAACCGGCCAAGCCTTCCGACCGGGATATAGCCCAGGCCAAGCGTACCGGCAAGCCGGCGGGGCCGAACTTCCATTTCCAGGGGAAACTTGGGCTGGAGCTGCTGGCAGGCCTGATGGCTCTCTATTTCATCGCCACCTACGGAACTGAGGTGGTCAGCTATTATCTGCCGTTCACAATGAAGGACTACCATCTCAGTACCGGCGATGTCGGAGTGGCTACCGCCATGTACTTCGCCTCGGCAACGCTCTCGGGATTCATCCTGCCCAAGGCCATAAAGGCATGCGGGCGATGGACCATGGAGATCGCACTGTTCCTGGTGGTGTTCGGACTCTTCTTCGTCGGCGTCCTGCACGCATACTGGACCTATATCCTGGGCATCTTCATCATGGGACTCGGATACGGCATCATCCAGCCGCTGATCTATGACAAGACTTCGTATGTGGCTCCGAACACGGCCAAGCAGAATGCCTATTTCTCATATCTGCTGACGTGTAACTACATCGGCATCTCGCTCGTGCCGTTCATCATCGGGGCTGCCCGTAGGCTGTTCAATTCCCACAGCGACAACTTCTCCTTCATCTTCAACGGATGCATCCTGCTCATTGTGTTCCTGATAGCCCTCTGGAAACGCCACAGTTTCGTCATCGAGGCCGACGCCAACAGCTACGAGGACCAGCCATCGACCCTGGGGCGCGTCTCCGCTGCCGAGACTAAACCCATAAATAATCCCTCCGACGCAAAGTGACCCCGTTGTCACTTTGGATTTCCATTGGATTCACTTATGCCGAAAATTTGGTGGAATCGAATTAATTTATTAATTTTGCGCGATATAAGCGCGAATGACGGTTTCAGGTGCCATTTGACATCGAAACAGGACATCTGACACCGGGAAGCGGACTTCGCGTGCGAGAGAGATACATTTTATTTATTTTTATTAACCAATTTAATGAGCGAACAAGTTCAAACCCCGATCGCAGACTTCGATTGGGAAGCCTACGAGAACGGCACGACAGCCGGCAGCAAGAGCCGTGAGGAGCTGATAGAGACCTACGACAAATCGATGCAGTCGGCCAAGGAAAACGAAGTAGTCACCGGTACCGTGAAATCGATCAGCAAGCGCGAGGTGCGTGTTGATATCGGCATGAAATCCGATGCCATCATTCCAATCAGCGAATTCCGCTACAACCCAGACCTTAAGGAAGGCGACGAGGTTGAAGTCTATATCGAAACCCTGGAGGACAAGAACGGCCAGCTCCGTCTCAGCCACAAGAAGGCTTGCCAGACACGCAGCTGGGACCGCGTCAACCAGGCACTGCAGAACGACGAGATCATCAAGGGTTATGTCAAGAGCCGCACCAAGGGCGGTATGATTGTCGACATCTTCGGCATCGAGGCATTCCTGCCCGGCTCGCAGATCGACGTACGTCCCATCCGCGACTACGACGTATACCTGGACAAGACCATGGAGTTCAAGGTCGTTAAGATCAATCAGGAATACAAGAACGTGGTTGTAAGCCACAAGGCCCTCATCGAAGCCGAGCTCGAGGCCCAGAAGCGCGAGATCATCTCCAAGCTGGAGAAGGGTCAGGTGCTGGAAGGCAAGGTCAAGAACATCACCAACTACGGGGTGTTCGTGGACCTGGGCGGCGTAGACGGTCTGGTACACATCACCGACCTGAGCTGGGGCCGCGTTTCCGATCCCCACGAGGTTGTTGAGCTGGACCAGGACATCGAGGTCGTCATCCTGGACTTCGACAACGAGAAGAAGCGCATCGCGCTTGGCATCAAGCAGCTGCAGCCCCATCCCTGGGACAACCTGGACGCCACCCTCAAGGTGGGCGACCATGTCAAGGGCCGCGTAGTGGTTATGGCCGACTACGGTGCGTTCGTTGAGGTTCAGCCCGGTGTCGAGGGCCTGATCCACGTCAGCGAGATGAGCTGGAGCCAGCACCTGCGCAGCGCTCAGGACTTCCTGAAGGTCGGCGACGAGGTCGAGGCCGTTATCCTGACTCTGGACCGCGAGGAGCGCAAGATGAGCCTCGGCCTGAAGCAGCTTAAGAAGGATCCCTGGGAGGATATCGAGCTGAAGTACGCCATCGGCTCGCGCCACACCGCCAAGGTACGCAATTTCACCCACTTCGGCGTGTTCGTCGAGATTGAGGAGGGTGTCGACGGCCTGATCCATATCAGCGACCTGAGCTGGACACGCAAGATCAAGCACCCCAGCGAGTTCACCCAGGTGGGCAACGAGATCGAAGTACAGGTTCTGGAGATCGACAAGGACAACCGTCGTCTCAGCCTGGGCCACAAGCAGCTGGAGCAGAACCCGTGGGAGATGTACGAGCGTGAGTACGCTGTCGGCACCATCCACGAGGGCGAGATCACCGAGGTACTGGACAAGGGCGCTGTCGTAAGCCTGGAGCACGGCATCGAGGGCTTCGCTACCCCCAAGCACCTGGTCAAGGAAGACGGCACTCAGGCCAAACTGGGCGAGAAGCTGCAGTTCAAGGTAATCGAGTTCAACAAGGACAACAAGCGCATAATCCTGAGCCACAGCCGCATCGCCGAGGACGCAACCCGCAGCGAGAAGCGTGAGAAGGCTCCGCGTCGCGCCGAGAAACACGAGAAGAGCGAGCCCATCGCTCCCCAGCAGCTGGAGAAGACAACCCTGGGCGACCTGGGCGCTCTCCAGGCTCTGAAGGAACAGATGCAGAAGGAAGAGGGCAAGTAAGCCCGACCCATCAACCAATTCATCAGGAGCGTCGGCCCGTGGGGCCGACGCTCTCTTTTTATACACTTCTGAACATTTTTTGTGGATTGGGCCCTATTTACGGCGTATATTTTGATTAATTCAAAATGTTTTTGTAACTTTACACAATAAATAGAAAATACATTTTTATTCTATGACCCTAAGACGGATTTTCACTATGACTATGCTGGCGTTGACCATGACGTTCGGCAGCTATGCCCGTACGTGGGAACCCGTCAAGACCGAGCGCACCGACGCCAAGGTGGTGGTGCGCGAAAGCGAGATCGAGATCAAGTCCGCGTCCGGAATCATCCAGGTGTCGACCAACCATGCGGTGCAGATCAAGATCTTCACCATCCTGGGGCGACTGATCAATTCCGAGACCATCGGTCCCGGCGTCCAGCAGTTCCAGGTGCCGACACACGGCGTCTACATAGTCCAGGTTGGAAGCCTGACATGCAAGGTCGCCGTCTGAACGACTAACAATCTAACCTTATCTCATATCTGACAAACACATTAACTAAATCCCATGGATATGAAAGACATCAATTGGTCAGAACTACCGTTCGGCTACGTGAAGGCCGACTACAACGTGCGCTGCACGTTCCATGACGGCAAATGGGGTCCCATCGAAGTGAGCGATTCCGAGTACATTCCTGTTCATATCGCGGCTACCTGCCTCCACTACGGTCAGGAAGCCTTCGAGGGTCTGAAGGCCTTCCGCGGCAAGGACGGCAAAGTGCGCGTGTTCCGTATGGACGAGAACGCCAAGCGCTTCCGCCGCAGCGCCGAGGGCATCAGCATGGAGCCCCTCCCCGTGGAGGTCTTCGAGGAAATGGTGCGCACGGTGGTCAAGCTCAACGCCAACCTGATCCCGCCTTACGGTTCGGGCGCCAGTCTCTACATCCGTCCCTTGGAAATCGGAATGTCCCCGCGTGTTGGTGTAAGCCCCGCCGACGAGTATATGGTGATAATGCTTGTCACTCCGGTCGGCCCGTACTTTAAGGCCGGTTTCAAGCCCACCAAGGTCTGCCTGAGCCGTGATTACGACCGCGTGGCTCCCAAGGGCACCGGCTCCATCAAGATCGGTGGCAACTACGCCGCATCGCTCGTGGCCGGAAACAAGGCGCACGAACTCGGATACAGCGTGATGCTCTACCTTGATCCGAAGGAAAAGAAATATCTGGACGAGTGCGGCGCCGCCAACTTCTACGCAATTCGCGGAAACACATACATCACGCCGGCATCGGAGACCATCCTCCCTTCCATCACCAACATGAGCCTGCGCCAGCTGGCACGTGACATGGGCCTGGAGGTTGAGGAGCGCCACATAGCCTACGACGAGCTGCCTACGTTCGATGAGTGCGGCGCCTGCGGAACCGCAGCCGTCTGCTCCCCCATCGGCGAAATCGACGACCTGGACAACGGCAACAAGTTCACCTACGACATGACCAAGGCCGGTCCCGTCACCACCAGACTCTACGACACCATCCGCGCCATCCAGAACGGCGAGGTTGAGGACACACACAACTGGACCGAAATCATCGACGTTCAGTAACCAACCCGAGAGTCCTGCGGCCCGGCATGGCCGGACCCTAAGCAAGACTCAACCGAACCTCTCATGCATGGCCTGGAACCGAGCTACGGTGTCCGGGCCATGCTTTTCCAATGACTTCAGCACACGCGCCAGCGGCTTCTCGCGGTAGAAGTCGCCCGACTTGCTGTAGAACTTGTCGGCGTAGCACACCAGCTCCTCCTCAACGGTCTGCGGAGTCATGTCACGGTGCGGCAGGGGGAGGTTCTGCTCCATGATATCCTTGACGGTCAGTCCCGAGCCGGTGTGCCGCTCGCACACCAACGCATGACGGCGCAGCCCCAAACCGTCCAGCATCTCGCGGCCGATCACGCCATGCCGGATATACGGCTCGTCGCCGTAGCACAGGATGCCCGGTGCATGCGCGCGCACTATGCCGATGTCGTGCAGCAACGCAGCCTCCTCGACAAACTCCCGGTCAACATCCAGATTGTGACGGTCAACACATTCCAGTGCCTTACGCGCCACCAGCTCCGAATGTGTCCGCAACAGCACCCACAGCGGACTACTCTCCTCATACCATAATCTATATATCGAATCTATGTCAAGCATATCCCTAATCTATAAATACTATGATTCTTTTTCAATGACCAACAGCCGTACCCACAGCCGTGACCACTATTATTGAACGGATTTAACAATTTTTTATGTTTTACAACATTAATCTTATTACGGATTGGAGAGTCACAATAACATGGAATTCATGAAAAAGGTCATAATAATTGCCGGCGCGGCCGTGATGGCTACAGGAAGCGCGGCATTTGCCAAAGGCAATATCAGCGGTAACATCTACAACGCCGAGACCGGCGACCCGATGGACTACGTGACCGTCCAGCTGTGGGGAGCGAAGTCCAAGAAACCGCTGCAAATCAATTCAATTACCGACGACAAGGGTGCCTTCCTGCTGAAGAACGTGCCCGATGGATCGTATGTCGTGAAAATCACCAACGTGGGCTCGATCGACCAGGAGCGTCCGGTCAAGGTGGCCGGCGGCGACATCAGCATCGGCAGCGTCAAGCTGGCCGACGACGCCAAGCTGCTGAAGGAGGTCGTTGTGGAAGGCATCCGCAGCCAGATGCGCTTCGAGCTTGACAAGAAAGTGTTCCAGGTGGACAGCAACATCGCCTCGGCCGGTTCCAGCGCCAGCGAGCTATTAGAGTCCATCCCCAGCATCGAGGTGGACCAGGACGGCGAGGTGTCGCTGCGCGGCGACACATCCGTCACCATCTGGATCAACGGTAAGGACTCAGGCCTGACCGCCGACAACCGCGCCCAGATCCTGGAACAGATTCCCGCCGAGAGCATCGACCGTATCGAGGTGATCACCAACCCCTCGGCCAAATACAACCCCGAGGGTACCTCCGGCATCATCAACATCATCCTGAAGAAGGACCGCCGGGCCGGATACTTCGGCAGCGCCGAACTGAGCGCCAACACCCGTGGTGGCGGCAATGCATCGGTCAACATCAACCTCAACAAGGGCAAGTGGGACACCTTCGCAAGCGTCGGTTTCCGCATGCGCCACAACAAGGGCGGCTCGCTGATGAACCGCGACTTCACCGACGGCACATACGTACACTCCGACGGCACCAGCAAGAACCACGGCAACAACATCTTCTTCCGTCTGGGCGCCACCTACCACATGACCGACTACGATGACTTCTACATCAACGGCTTCGGCATGTTCGGCCACCGCTGGGGCTCAAGTCTCACGAACTATGTGTCGACCATGCCCGGCCAGTGGACGCTGGACCGCCAGCTGAGCCACAACCGCAGCGACAACCGTGGAGCGCATGGTGAGTTCGGATATACCCACAAGTGGAACGACAACCACTCGATCGACGCCGTGGTCAGCTACAACCACTGGGGCGGCCCCAGCTTCAACGACTACTCGGAGACCGAGACCTGGCCCGACCGCGACGACGTGATGTCATACCGCAGCCAGGAGATGCCCATCAACTCCAACTCCTGGGAGGCCAAGGTGGACTACACCAACGTGCTGAGCCAGTACGCCAAGATCGAGGCGGGTTTCAACGGCAACTACAGCCACGAGAACACCCCCAACACCACATTCCGGGGCACCACTCCGGAGACCGCCGTCCTGGCGCCCGAGCTTTACAACCGCTTCATCTACACCAACAACGTGTCTGCGCTGTACTTCACCTTAGGCGGCAAGGCCGGAATCTTCAGCTACTCGGCCGGACTCCGCGGCGAGGCCTGGCAGATACGCTCCCGAAGCCTGGCCTACGGCCAGCAGAAGCAGGATGTGGAACCTTACAAGCGCAACAAGTTCAGCCTCTTCCCGTCGGTCTACATGTCGCTGGCGTTGCCCCACGACAACGAGCTGCAGCTCAACTACACCCGCCGTATACGACGTCCGTGGGGAGGCCAGCTCAACAGCTTCATGAACATCTCCGACCCAACCAGCATCAGCTACGGTAACCCCGAGCTGGAACCCCAGTACTCCAACAGCTTCGAGCTGAACTATCTTAAGTCCTGGACCTACCACATGATCTCCGTATCGGCCTATATGCGCCAGTCGTCCAATATCATGAACCATGTATCGTACATGGACGGCGATGTGATGTACTCCACGTGGGCCAACGTGTCGAGCCGGATCAACAGCGGCATCGAGCTGGTCGGCAAGAACCAGCTGTTCAGAGGATGGCTGGACCTGACCACCACCGTCAACCTGTACCAGAGCCACATCAGCGCGTGGGACTACAGCATCAAGGCACCTTCAGGCCGTACAGTTACAATGAGCGGCAAGCAGCAGAACTCCTTCGCATGGGACGCCCGCCTGATGGCAAACGTGAAGCTGCCCTGGGACCTGAGCATCCAGGCCACCGGCCGTTACAGTTCCGAGCACAAGACCGCAACCGGATCGCACCAAGGTGGATGGTCGGTCGACGCTGGCCTGCGCAAGGTGCTGGGCAACTGGAGTTTCTCGCTGAACTGCCGCGACATATTCAACTCACGCAAGTGGAAGGACACCGTCAACGGCATCGACTACTCGCAGTACAGCGAGCGCTGGCGTCAGGGCCGCACGCTGCGACTCACCGTCAAGTACAGCTTCGGAAACATGAAGGCCAAGCGCGACAGGCACAGCGACAACGCCGAGCCGATGGAACAGGACTACAGCGGCGAGGGCATGCAGTGATGTGACTGTGACCACCCTGCCCGCAGGAATGTAATGTATGGCATCGTTCCTTAAATTTCATGCTACCCCAGCGGTGCGAAAATTTAAGGAACGATGCCTTAAATTTTGTCATATCGGCGAATATGGTTAACTTTGCATCTTGAACTACCCGTTGAGTAGCAGAATTGAAGAAAATCTTGCTCTACATACTTGCAGCCGCTGTGGCCGGATTCGGCTACTCCCGGCAGGCTGGAAGTGAGTTGCCGGACCGGATGCCGACGACTCACGACTCCATACCCGCAGGTATACCCGATACCACGATGCTCGAACTCGACACCGCGAAGACCCGGTTCACCAAGATCAACCGCGACGCAAACGACATCAAGGCCCCCGTTAACTTCACTGCCAAGGACTCGATGGTGATCAGCAAGGGTAACTCCGCCCACCTCTACGGCGAAAGCGCAGTCGATTACCAGGACCTGAAGCTGAACTCCGCCGAGATCCGAATGAACCTGGACTCCAACACCGTCTATGCCAACGGGCGCCCCGACTCACTCGGAAACATGGACGGACTGCCCGTTTTCAAGGACAAGAGCGGCGAGTATGAATCCAAGACCATGAGCTACAATTTCAAGTCCGAGCGCGGCTACATAACCGGAATCGTCACCGAGCAGCAGGACGGTTACCTGACAGGCGGCCAGGCCAAGCGTATGGACGACGGCAGCTTTTTCGTGGAGAACGGCAAGTACACAACCTGCGAGAACCATGACGACCCCCACTTCTACTTCCAGCTGACGCGGGCCAAGGTGCGCCCGCAGAAGGATGTGGTTACCGGACCCGGCTACATGGTGCTGATGGGCGTGCCGCTGCCGCTGGCCCTGCCGTTCGGTTACTTCCCCTTCAGCGAGAAGTACTCGTCGGGCGTGCTGTTCCCCACCTTCGGCGACGACTACAACCGCGGATTCTACCTGCGTGACGGTGGTTACTACTTCGCCATCAACGACAACGTGGACCTGGCCCTGCGCGGCGAGATCTACACCAAGGGCTCGTGGGGGCTGTCGGCCTACTCCAGCTATGTGAAGCGGTACAAGTTCCGCGGAACCTTCAACGTCTCATTCCTGCAGACCGTCACCGGCGACAAGGGTACGGCCGACTATCAGAAGATGCGCAACTTCCAGGTGATCTGGAGCCATTCGCAGGACGCCAAGGCCAATCCGAACCTGTCGTTCTCGGCATCGGTCAACTTCGCGACCTCCGGTTACTCCCGAAACGACCTGAACTCATACTACAACAGCTCGTTCACCGAGAACACCAAGTCCTCGTCGGTCAACCTGACCTACCGCTTCCCCGGCACCAAGTGGAGCATGTCGGCGACAGCCAACATCACACAGCGTAGCCAGGACTCCACGCTGGCCGTGTCATTCCCCAACCTGACCGTCACCATGTCTCAGCTGGCCCCGTTCAAGCGCAAGAAGTCGCGCGGAGGCGAGAAGTGGTACGAGAAAATCAAGATGTCGTACTCCGGCCAGTTCCAGAACTCACTGACCTCCCAGCAGAACGAGTTCTTCAAGAAGAGCCTGATCAAGGACTGGCGCAACGGAATGAAGCACTACATCCCAATCTCCGCCACGTTCGACATCTTCAAGTACGTCCACATCTCGCCTAACCTGTCGCTCAACGACCGTATGTACACCAGCAAGATCCGCCGGCAATGGGACACGCAGGCCTCGCGCGAGGTCCAGGACACCACATACGGCTTCTACAACGTTTTCGACTTCAACGTCGGCGTCAGCCTGGACACCAAGCTGTACGGATTCTGGAAACCGGCCAAGTTCCTGGGCGACAAGATCCAGATGGTGCGCCACGTGCTGACACCAACCGTCAGCTTCAACTACACCCCGGACTTCGGCTCGCCCATGTGGGGGTACTACAACTACTATTACATGACCGACCAGGCCGGTAACCAGACGCGCCGCGACTACTCCTACTTCAGCCACGGAATCTTCGGCGTACCTGGTCGAGGCATGAGCAGTTCCGTCTCATGGTCGCTGGCCAACAACCTGGAAATGAAGGTCAAGTCCGACCAGGACTCCACCGGCTACAAGAAGATATCACTGATTGAGAACCTCAGTCTGTCGCAGAGCTACAACTTCGCCGCCGATTCCCTGAAGCTCAGTCCGTTGCAGGCCAACGTGACGATGCGTCTGATCAAGAACTTCAACCTGAACTTCAACACCACCTGGGACCCCTACGTCTACCGTCCCGACGCAAATGGCTCCGTGCGGCAGGTCAACAAGTTCCGCTGGAACTGTGGACAGGGGCTGCTGAAACTCTCGTCGTTCTCCACCAGCTTCTCCTACACCTTGAACAACGACACCTTCAGGCGTAAAAAGAAGTCCGGCAACGTTCCGGCCGGCGACGAGGACGAGGATGACGACGGCCTGACCGAGGAGGACAGTTTCGTGGACGGAGGCATGTCGCGGCGCCGGCGAAACCAACAGAATGAGGAACAGAACAGCGACATGGACGGCTACGCCAAATGGAACTTCCCCTGGAGTCTGTCGCTGAACTACTCCGTCAGCTACGGCTACGGCGACTATGACTACAAGAAACTGGACTACAAGGGGCGCTGGATGCAGAACCTTTCCATTAACGGATCGGTGCGCCCCACGCCCAACTGGAACTTCTCCTTCTCGGCCAGCTATAACTTCGAGCAGCACAAGATCGCCTACATGAACTGCTCCATCAGCCGCGACATCCACTGCTTCACCATGTCGGCCAGCTTCGTGCCCGTAGGACCCTACAAATCCTACAATTTCCACATCGCCGTCAAGTCATCGCTGCTCAAGGACCTGAAGTACGACCAGCGCTCGCAGTCCAGCAGCGGAATCCAGTGGTATTGACGCCCGCAGGGCCGCTCGCACCGCAGTTTAGACGTCATTCCGCTAATTTCGGCTCCGTTTCTTTTGATTTACAAAAAAAATTCGTAATTTTGTAAAAAATTGGTTGAAATGGCCACGACCCTATTGTCAGACCTGGACATTCTGGAGTCCCGGCTTCACACTCTGGCCGACCGAATGAAGGCCTTGGAGGACCGGAACCGCGAGCTGGAACTGCGGAACGCTGAGCTGGTCCGCGATGCCAGCGAAGCCCGCGCCGAGCGCGACCGGGCTCTCAAGGATGCGGAGTTCTTAGCGGTCAGCTACAAACTCGCCGACAACCCTGACGTCCTGATGGATACTCGTCGCCATATCGCCCAATTGATCCGCAACATCGACCGTTGCCTTGTAATGCTCAAGGAATAGAGCTGCTGTGATAGATATGTGTAACTAAACCAGTACTCTGCGATGGACAACACGGAAAAGATACAGATGACAATCAATATAGGCGGATGCCAGTTGCCGGTAACCGTCCCTTTCTCCCAACAGGACTCCGTCCGCGACGTGGAGGCGCAGGTCGCAGAACTCTACACCTCCTGGCGACGCCAGTTCACAAAACGCACCGACCGCGAGATACTCGCAATGGTGGCATACCAGTACGCCAACTTCTACATGGAGCTGACCCGCAGGTACAACAAGGCCCAGGACAAGGTGGCGCAGTGCCTCGAATTCCTGGACGGCATCGACAAGCCGGGACCCGACGCGGTCTCTTAGGTGCCTCGTTTCTGTAGTTTCCGTCATATCCGTTATCCATGGTGTTCCAAGGTTTCCTCCGGGAAGCCACGGTCCTGTTGCCTATACGCAGGCCTCGGGGCCCGCACAGGTACTTTTAAACGACATTACAACACCATGAAATTTTAAATAATGGAACCATCAACAGCAATATGGATAATAATAGCGGTGCTGGCCGCTGTCGCGGGATACGTGGCAGCCGTGGTCATAAGCCGCAAGAACGCCCGGAGCCGTGCCAACAGCATCACTGACGAGGCAACACGCCAGGCGGAAGTAATCAAGGAGAAATCGCAGCTCCAGGCCAAGGAGGAGCAGATGCGCATCGTGGCCGAGGCCGAGCGCCAGGCCCAGCAGAAGATCCAGAAGGTCCAGAGCATGGAGCAGCGTGCCAAGCAGCGCGAGCGCGAGCTGAACCAGATGCAGTCCGAGAACGCCAAGCGCAAGCGCGAGCTGGATGTGCTCAAGAACAATCTGGACAACCGCGAGCAGCTGCTGGAAGGCCGCAGCGAGGAACTGGAGCACCTGACCCGCCAGGCTCAGGAAGAGCTGCAGCGCATAGCCGGCATCAGCGCCGACGAGGCCAAGGAGAAACTGATCGAGTCGCTCAAGGATGAGGCCAAGACCGCCGCCGCCGGATACATCAACGACATCATGGACGATGCCAAGATGACCGCCAACAAGGAGGCCAAGCGCATCGTGATCCAGAGCATCCAGCGCGTGGCCACCGAGACGGCCGTGGAGAACTCCGTGACCGTGTTCCACATCGACAATGACGAGATCAAGGGCCGCATCATCGGCCGCGAGGGCCGCAACATCCGCGCCCTGGAGGCCGCCACCGGCATCGAGATCATCGTGGACGACACGCCCGAGGCAATCGTCCTGTCGGGCTTCGACCCCGTGCGCCGCGAGATAGCCCGTCTGGCCCTGCACCAGCTCGTCACCGACGGCCGTATCCATCCCGCACGCATCGAGGAGGTGGTGGCCAAGGTCCGCAAGCAGGTGGAGGAGGAGATCATCGAGACCGGCAAACGCACCACGATCGACCTCGGTATCCACGGGCTGCACCCGGAACTGATCCGTATGGTCGGCAAGATGAAGTACCGCTCGTCGTACGGTCAGAACCTGCTGCAGCACAGCCGCGAGACGGCCAACCTGTGCGCCGTCATGGCCAGCGAGCTTGGCCTGAATCCCAAGAAGGCGCGGCGCGCCGGCCTGCTCCACGACATCGGCAAGGTGCCCGATGACGAGCCCGAGCTGCCGCACGCTCTGCTGGGAATGAAGTTAGCCGAGAAGTTCAAGGAGAAGCCCGAGATATGCAACGCCATCGGCGCGCACCACGACGAGGTGGAGCAGACCTCGCTGCTGGCACCCATCGTCCAGGTCTGCGACGCCATCTCCGGCGCCCGTCCCGGTGCCCGCCGCGAGATTGTCGAGGCATACATCAAGCGCCTCAACGACCTGGAGCAGCTGGCCCTCTCATACCCCGGCGTGCTTAAGACCTATGCCATCCAGGCCGGCCGCGAGCTCCGCGTCATCGTCGGCGCCGACAAGATCAGCGACGAGGAGACCGAGAAGCTCAGCACCGAGATCGCCAAGAAGATCCAGGACGAGCTGACCTACCCTGGTCAGGTTAAGATCACCGTCATCCGCGAGACGCGTGCCGTAAGCTTCGCAAAATAACACGGCCATGCCTGAGAACAGGAAATTTTTCGACAGCGGCTGCCCGCGCTCCAAGCTCCAGGCCACGAACTGGCTGGAGGATGTGTCGGGCAACAGCGACTGCAACATCGTCGAGGTGGCCTTCAAGAACACCCGCATGGGCTACTACATCAACGCCGAGCCGCTGGACCTGAAGATCGGCGACATGGTGGTGGTGGAGTCCCAGCCGGGCTACGACATCGGCCGCGTCAACATGACCGGACGTCTGGTGCGGATGCAGATGCGCAAGGCCGGCATCAAGGACACCCAGGACCTGAAGAATGTCCTACGGTTCGCCGGAAAAGCGGAGATGGAACGCGCCGACGAGGCCCACAGCCGCGAGCACGAGACCATGATCCGCTCGCGCAAGATAGCCGAGGACCTGAGCCTGAACATGAAAATCGGCGACGTGGAATACCAGGCGGACGCCGCCAAGGCCATATTCTACTACATCGCCGACGAGCGCGTGGACTTCCGTACGCTGATCCGCGTGCTGGCCGACACGTTCAAGGTCCGAGTGGAGATGCGCCAGATCGGCGCCCGTCAGGAAGCCGGCCGCATCGGCGGCATCGGCCCCTGCGGACGTCCATTGTGCTGCTCGCAGTGGATGACCAAGTTCAATTCCGTCGGAACCGGCGCGGCACGTATCCAGGACATATCCATGAATCCCCAGAAACTGGCGGGACAGTGCGCCAAGCTGAAATGCTGCCTCAACTTCGAGATGGGCGTCTACGCCGAGGCACAGAAGCAGCTGCCAGGCAAGGATGTCCAGCTGGAGACCAAGGACAACACCTACTATCTGTTCAAGTCCGACATCCTGGCGCATGTGCTGACCTACAGCACCGACCGCAAGATTCCGGCAAATCTAGTGACCATATCGGCGGCACGTGCCTTCGAGATCATCGCCCTGAACAAGCAGGGCGTCAAGCCGGACTCGCTGCTGAGCGAGGGCCAGCTGGCCGAGGGCGAGCAGAAGAAGGTGGTGGATCTGGCCGAGCAGGATGACCTGACACGCTTCGACAAGTCCAAGCGCCGCAAGAAGAAGAAATCCAACGGCGGCCAGCAGGGCAGGCAGCCGAAGCAGCAGGGGCAGACCAACGGGCAAAAGCAACAGAACGGCCAGAAACCCCAGGGGCAGCCCAACAGCCAGAAACCCCAGGGCCAGAAACAGCAGGGCCCCAGGCAGAACCGCCAGCGAAACAACCAGTCGCAGCCGGACCAGAAGAAACCTCAGCCCGGCGATAAAAAATCGCAGGAATGAAGAACCGTAAGCGCTTCCGCAATGTTTTCCTTATGATGACAGTGTCGGTGGCGCTGTCGCTTTGCGCTTGCCGCGAGGTCAACGACACGCTCTATCTGAAATACGCCGACATTCCCGCCGACGGTTGGCAGACCTATCATCAGGAATGCTTCAATCCCACAGCGGCCGATTCCACTTGGTTCGGGCAACCGATGGCCCTGGAACTGCTGGTCCGTTACCGCTCCGATTCCCCGATGGCCGACTTCCCCGTATTGTGCGACATCGAGGACGAGAACGGCGAGATCCGCAGAGACACCCTGGTGCTTCGGACCTTCAGGCCGGACGGCCGGCCGCTGAGCCCCGGGAAGTTCGGCATATGCGAAGCCACTGTATCGTTAGCCAAACAACTTCCGCTGACGCGCGGACTGTCGGTATGCATCATGCCCTTGGGTCCGAAATCAGCCTCGCGTGGCTTGATGAGCGTCGGCATAAAAATGTGTCATTATGGACTTAACGCTTCTGAATCCCGAGAATCACGATGAGCTCGAGCTGCGGCTCGACAAAGTCAGATACCACATGGGCATGGCCTCGCTCGACGCCATGCTCATCGCCGCGCCGACCAACCTCTACTACCTGACCGGCGGCGTTTACCGTGGATATGTCTACATACCCTTGACCGGTCAGGAGGTGTTCTTCCTGATGCCGCCGTCCGGCAGTGCCTTCCCGGGCGTGCGGTATGTCCGCAAGCCGGAGCAGATTCCCGACGCGTTGCGTCAGGAGGGTTACGATATGCCCAAGCGTATCGGACTGGAGTTCCAAGACCTGCTCTACAGCGATGTGGAACGCCTCAAGAAGGTGTTCCCTGAAGCCGATGCCCGCGACTGCTCCATGGTGATGCGTCATGCGCGCATGGTCAAGACTCCGTTCGAGATCAAGAAGATGCGCCAGGACGGCCTGCGTCAGGCCGCCGTCTATTCGCAGATCAAGCATTGCTATCAGGAGGACATGACGGATCTGGAGTTCCAGATCGAGATCGAGCGCGTGCTGCGTCGTGCCGGCTGTCTTGGTTTCCTGCGCGCCGCGGGCGCCCGTATGCAGCTCAACATGGGTTCCGTGCTGTCAGGTCCCAACGCCGACGCTCCGAGTCCCTACGACTTCTCGATGGGGGGCAACGGTACCGACCCCTCGCTTCCCGTCGGCGCGTCCGGCGAGATAATGAAGCCGGGAATGGTGGTGATGGTCGACATGAACGGCGGCTTCAACGGCTACCAGACCGACATGACCCGCTGCTGGTCCATCGGCAGCAATGTCTCGGAACTGACACAGCGCGCACACCGGTGCTCGATCGAGATCCTAAGGGATCTGGAAAAGTTCTCCAAGCCGGGCATCCGCATCGGCGACATGCACAAGCGTGCCGAACGACTTGCCGAGGAAGCGGGTCTGAAGAGCTACTTCATGGGTCACAACCATAAGGTGCCGTTCATCGGCCACGGCGTGGGTATCGAGCTGAACGAGCTCCCCGTGGTGATGGAGCGCAACGACGAGCCGTTGCTGAAGAACATGACCATAGCCCTGGAGCCGAAGTTCGTCATTCCGGAGGTCGGTGCCGTGGGCGTGGAGAACACCTACCTCGTAACGGACGACGGCCTGGAGAACCTGACCATGCTGGACGAGCAGCTCAAGGATCTATAACCAGAAAACGGAATCAAGCTTAGATAACTGTAATACGGTTCGGGCGGTTGCCTGCCCGGACCGACCCAAGACTGATAAATGAACCTAACAGACGACTTAAAGAATCCCGTCTTTCGACGTATCGGCCGTGTGGCGGACGCCATGGGCCGCGAGGTATATGTGGTCGGCGGCTATGTGCGCGACATTTTCCTGAACCGCACCAGCCACGACATCGATTTCGTGACCGTCGGCTCCGGCATCGAGCTGGCGCAGGCTGTGGCACGCGATTTTGGGCCGCACACTCCATGCAACATCTATGCCACCTACGGAACAGCTCAGGTGAAACGTCACAACCTGGAATTGGAGTTCGTGGGCGCGCGTCGCGAGTCGTATCGTCGCGAGAGCCGCAACCCGATTGTCGAGGACGGCACTCTGACCGACGACCAGAACCGCCGCGACTTCACCATCAACGCCATGGCCATCTGCCTGAACCACGACCGGTTCGGCGAGCTGGTGGATCCGTTCGGCGGACTGGCTGACCTGGCCCGGAAAATCATCCGCACTCCGCTGGATCCGGACATAACCTTCAGCGACGACCCGCTGCGCATGATGCGGGCCGTCAGGTTCGCCACGCAGCTGAATTTCGGGATTCTGCCGGAGACTTTGGAGGCCATCACCCGCAATGCCGACCGTCTTAAGATCATAACCCGCGAGCGCATCAACGACGAGCTGGCCAAGATAATGCGCTCCGAACGTCCTTCGGTCGGGTTCAAGCTGCTGGAC
>DXXK01000061.1 GCA_019416425.1 Bacteroidales bacterium | reverse complement strand
AGGATTCTCGCCTACTGTGATGTTGACGATCTTTCCATCGGGGTTCACAATGACCTTGGTAGGGAATCCGGTTACGAAATATTTTTCCGTAACGCCGCTGTCCTGCGGATTGTACACCTGTACCCAGGGCAGCGAGTACTTCTTCACGCCTGCGCGCCATGCATCCTCGGAATCACCGCAGTCAACGCCTATGATCTCAAGCTTGCCCGCATATTTGGAGTAAGCATCCTTAAGAGCCGGGAATCCCTTGATGCACCAGGGACACCATGTTCCCCAGAAGTCCAGTATCACCCATTTCCCCTTGAAATCAGCCAGACTCATGTCCTTGCCGTCAAGACTCTTAAGGGTAAATGCAGGTGCGTCTACATTGCCGCTCTGCAACTCGGCCTGATGTTTCTCTACTTCCTCCTGCTGTCTCGTATAGTCGGCCATCGCTGCTACGTAAGGCATGATGATGGATTTGCGCGCCGTCTCGGTCAGATTGTCGACTGCGTTGATCAGCTCCGCACCTTCCAGATTCATGGCCGCGAATGGTGTGGCGGCATTGTCGGGGTTTGCCGCTATGAAGTCGCGGTAAACATCATAATATGATTTGATCAGTGCATCGACTGCTGCCTGGTCTACATCAGCTTGCTTTCGGAGGTTGGAGATCTGCTCCCCTATCTGGTTGCATGAATTATCCATCAACTGCATTCCTTCCACCAGTTCCGTACCCTTTATGGTATAATCCAAAGGTGATATCGACTTGATGTTGATTTGGATATTCTCGCCGGGTGCGGCAAAGAAGTTCACATTGTCGTTATCGGAGAGAGACAGTGTGTATCTCGAAGGCACTGCCGGCGAGTGTAATGTGAATTTACCGGTTGTCACCTTGATTGTATCGTTTACAGTGGCCGCGCGTCTTTCCGCACGAGGTTTCGTCATGGCGTCGATTGGAATACGGTGTTCCACTAAGGTTCCTCCGGCGGGAGTCTGGCTGAGACTGACCGTAATATCAGCCATTGCCGATCCGGCGGCAAGCAACGCCACCGGAACAGTTAATAAGATTCTTTTCATTCGTCTTTATTTGATTATATTCTTATCAAGTTGTTTTATGTAACTGTTATTGCAAGCGGTTACTTATATTATAACGTCTGATTAGTCAAAATAATGATTGGTTGCGGGATTATTTATCGAAAAAGAATGCCGTGCATCGGGAATACCCTCTGCACGGCACCGTCATTACTGAGAAACTGTTGATTCATCATGGGAACCTTAGGATGGGCATCCCCTCATTAATATCACATTTTATCCAAATCCACAAGTTCGTATTTAGTGCTACCCAGACCAATCTTCTCGGCGTAGGGCAGGATATGTGTTCCGTGACGTGTTTCGATTCGCTCGACCAGCGGAGCGCTGTCGTCGCCTTCCGTACTCTTATGCTTGAACACGATGTCCACGCAAGCCTGGTCCAGTGCCACGGGATCGGTGCTTGCCAGAATGCCGACATCCTTCATCAGCGGAGCGTGGGCGTTACCGTCGCAGTCACAGTCCACCGACAGATTATTCATCACATCGATGTAGAGTACCTTGCCGTTGAAGTAGTTATGTACTCCCTGTGCGGCCGCTGCCATCGACTCAATGAAGGCATCCTGTCCATGAGGGTTGTTGAAGGCGTTTCCTCCGGCGGCTGTGTCATGTGCGCCGGCCGTATGGATGTAGGCTTTGCCGTCCGAGCTTGCCACTCCGATGGACTGATTCTTCAGGACGCCTCCGAAACCACCCATGGCATGACCCTTGAAGTGAGCAAGATTGATCATGAAGTCATAATTGTCGAGGTGCTTGCCGACCAAATCGCATTTGATCCAGGTCGTATCATGTACCGGAATCTTCATCGATCCCTCGGAATCCATGATATCCACTTTGGCGATTTTATCGTATCCATGTTCCTTAATGGTCTGGAGATGTTTCTCCGTTGTGTTGCGGGTGCCGGGATAGGCTGTGTTGCACTCCACGAGCGTTCCGTTGACTTCCTTGACCAGCGGTGCTATCAGTTCCGGACTGAGCTGATGGGATTTCATGGACTCGCCGGTACTGATTTTCACTGCCACACGGCCCTCAGGCTTTACTCCAAGTGCATGATAGACTTTCAGCAGACCCTCGGGCGTTATATCCTTGGTGAAATATACAGTAGGTTTCTCCGTTTCCGAGTTGCCGGTTACGCCCGAATCCTGGGCTTGACATGCCGTAGTTACCGACATGCCCAACAGCATGGCCAGTATCAATCTATTAATCTTCATATCTCGTTCCTTTGTTGTAAATGTTTCGCAAAATTAATTAAAAATCTCCAAATAGACATTATAAAAAATACCTTACTTCATACCAAAATCACAGAATTGAGAATCTATGTCCACAGCCTCACTACTTGCATACTTCGGAATTATGGTGTAATTTTGCCACGATTTTAAGGAAAATTTGTTATTGCATTAAAACATATTAAGGTTAAGGTTATATTAGATTGAAAGAATGAAGAAATCATTGGTATCGCTGGCGTTCGGTACGTTCGCGCTCGGTATAGCCGAATTCGGAATGATGGGCATTCTGAACGACATCGCAACGGACCTGAATATCAGCATTGACAAGGCCGGACATTTGATATCGGCTTATTCAGCGGGTGTCGCCGTTGGCGCACCGGTTCTGCTGTTTCTGCGAAAACTGCCCTTGCGCAGACTCATGCTTCTGTTGGCGGCGGTCATCACTATCGGAAACACACTGGTAGCGGTTTCCCCTAACTATATCGTACTGCTGGTTGCCAGATTCATATCCGGACTGCCTCATGGAGCGTATTTCGGCGCCGGTGCCATTGTATGTGCCCGACTTGCCGATGCCGGCAAAGGTGCGTCGGCTGTCGCTGTATTGGTCAGCGGCATGACTGTGGCGAATCTGGTGGGAGTTCCCGGATTCACATTCATCTGCCAGTTGCTGTCTTGGCGAGTGCCTTTTGTCATAGTGGCTTTGTCCGGTCTTGCGGCCTTTATCGCCATGCGTTGCTGGATTCCGGTTCTGGCCCCTCTGCCGGATACAGGCATGAAAGGCCAGTTCAAGTTCCTGTCGAATATCCGTCCCTGGCTTATCTACGCTGGCGTTTTCTTCGGACAGGCCGGTGTATATACCTGGCTCAGCTACATATCCCCTATTATGATTCAGGTCACCGGATTCCCACAGATGTCCATGAGCTGGATCATGATTCTGGTTGGCGCCGGAATGGTGGTAGGAAATATCATAGCCGGCAAGCTTGCCGACAGATATTCTCTGATACTTGTACCGGCCGTGATTGCAACCCTGATTGTCGTCATTATGCCCGCGATTTATTTTCTGGCTCCCTTTAAGATACCGTCTTTGATTCTGGCCTTCCTGGCAGCAGCGATGCTATTCGGTCTTGGCGGTCCGTTGCAATATCTGATCACAAGATATTCCAAAGGCGGCCAGATGCTGGGTGGTGCAGGCATTCAGATTGCTTTCAATGTGTCCAATGCCATGGCTGCCGCACTCGGCGGAATGGCTATCCACAACGGCTGGGGACTAGCAAGTCCGGCCTTGGTGGGTGTTCCTTTCGCCGCTATCGGTGCCGCTGCCTTATATTATCTTGAATACCTCGCTAATAAGGACAGTCTCGAAGGTAAGACTAAAAGTGAGTAATGCCTATTGACAGCGGAATCCGGGAAACACAATTTTTAGGTATTGCGGCGGTTATGGAGAAAGACTAACTTTGCAGCCGAAACATAATTACAGATTGATGAAAAGGACGACATGGCAGAAGCAGCATAAATGGATGGGAATATTATTCTCATTCTTCATGCTGATGTTCTGCCTGTCCGGAATCGTCCTGAACCATAGATCCTCCGTATCGGATATCGATGTCAGCCGGAAATGGCTGCCCGACCGTTACCGTTATACTAAGTGGAATGGAGGCCTGTTGCGTGGAACCACTCCATGTAAAGTCGGAGCAGACAGTTGTGTATTGATATACGGTACTTCGGGAATCTGGAAAACAGACAGAACGGCATCCCGTGTATCAGACTTCAACAAGGGATTGCCCGGTGGCTCGGACCTCAGGCAGATCAAGAATATGGTCCAGACTCCCGACAGCAGTCTGTATGCCGCCTCGATTTTCGGATTATACCGGTATGATGGTCCGGATTATGGATGGAGGCCGGTTGCGTTGCCTAAGGATAATGACGAGATGCTTACGGATATGATATGCCGTACTGATACACTTATAGTAGCCGGACGTTCTTACCTTTACATATCCACACCTCCGTACAGATCATTTAAAAAGCTTCAGTTACAACAACCCAACGGCTACCGGAACCAGGTATCGTTGTTCCGTACCATATGGTTGCTGCATGGCGGAGGCTTGTTCGGTATGCCTGGACGTATCTTGATGGATATTGTTGCCGTCATTCTGATTGTGATATGCATCACGGGCTTGATGTACTGGCTGCTGCCCAAATATGTTCGTAGGCGACATCGTCAAGGAGCCAATACCGGTGCTGCGGTTAAAATCACTCGTAAATCATTTCTCTGGCATGAGAGATTAGGTCGCTCCACGATAATCCTGACTCTGTTCGTAGCAATCTCAGGATGGTGTCTACGTCCCCCTGTCCTTATCCTGTTGGCACTTGCCAAGGTACCGGCCATACCCGGAACCCAATTGTACAGCACCAATCCTTGGAACGACAAACTACGTATGATTCGTTACGATGATGGTCGAGGCGATTGGATACTGTCCACATCCGAAGGATTCTATTCATTGAATACATTGGATTCCACTCCTGTCCGAATCAATCATGCACCGCCTGTAAGCGTCATGGGATTGAATGTTTTCCGGAAAGACAAATCCGGCAACTGGCTTTGCGGTTCATTCAGCGGGATGTTCGTTTGGGAGAGGAACAAGGATATGATTACCGACTACTTTACCGGAGAACCAGCTCCGGAGAAAGCCGGACCTCCATTTGGCAAGAGAGCCGTATCGGGCTATAGCCAAGACCTTGCGGTCACTCCGTTTACTGTGGAACATTACGATGGCACTGATGCGTTGCCTCAGCCTGCGGGGCTGGAGGAACTCCCTATGTCGTTGTATGGCATCGCACTCGAAGTACATAACGGTCGCTTCTACATGGGCGCCCCCGCCACCTATGTATTCGTATTCTTCTCAGGAATTCTCGCTGGATGGATACTATGGAGTGGTTGGAAACTACGCATCCGTTCCGGACGAAAATAATACGTAAGATAGAATTTCTCCCATAACGAAAAAGCTGTTTAGACTTTTCTATTGTACATAGATAGGTCTAAACAGCTCTCTTAATAATATTGGTTATATTATGCTTTGGTGATTTTGTAGCCGAGTTTTTTTAGGAGCTTGATAGTATTCATGGCCATCTCGCGGTCGAAATACTTGTCCTGATCAGACAGGTCGCTGTATGGAACCATGCAGGGAGTCTGTTTCAGATCGTCATTGCGTTGCGGACCGTAGGTCCATCCCTGTGCTTTTCTTCCCTTTGCCCAGACTTCGTGCGCGTTCTCGGCGATAGCCTCGCGCAATTCTATCAATTCGTCGGACAACATTACATCGCTCAGGTCTATGGGATGAGGTTCATAGTTATTTGAATTTCTTCTGGACACCTTGACCATGTATCGGGAGGAATCTTCCCACGCGTCCAGGAACAGGCCCAAGGATATTTTCTGTATTTTATTCTGGTCCGGATCATAGTATGATACCTGACTGCCCTCAATAGCAGTGACTACGATAGCGTGATTTGGGTTTGCACCGAAAAAGTCATCTTCCAGACGCTGTCTGTTCAATTCATCGATATTTGTGGTCAGCTCCTTGCCGTCTACAACCACGATTACATGACTATGTTGCAGTGCCTTCTTCAGGTCATCGATTGAATTGTGGAATGTCCTGCATGTGGAGAAACTCTCCTGCTCCAGCAGTCGTCCGATGTTATGGAGCTGGGTGCCTTCTTGTTTCAGCCATCCTCGTTCGGCAGCTACTTGTTCCCAATCGGCAAGGGTCTTGTCAACGCTGTAGAGAGACAGGACATAAAGCTCACACATCACTGCACATCGGTTTTCCTTTTCTTTGGCGGCGAGAGCAGACATCGGTAATATTTCGTCTTGATCCACCGATAGCCTGTCTTCGGCATCCATCATGATAGACAGCTCAATGACTTCCCGGAGCTCTGGATCAGATTTCGCGGCATTCAATACCTCAAGTGCCTCTGCGTCCGTAACGTTTCCTTCAAGATACGCGGACAGCAGATTGTCTGAAATTTCAATCTTCATAAGCCCAATGCAATTTTAGTCAATTCTTCCATTGCTCTTTTCTTAATATTGTATAGGTTGGCGACCTGAACGTTCAGCTCGGCCGCCACTGTTTCATATTCCGCATCATCCAGCAGGATTCTCTGAATCACGTAGGCATATCGGCTGTTGCTGGCTGCAAGCTCGTCCATAAGGATCTTAATATCGAGCTTGGCGTTCAAGGTTCCGATGTGGTCTACGACATCATCCTGACGGACATTCTCGTTCTCTAAGACATAAGGAGACTCTTTGGTGACATCTTCTATCATGACATCATCATTTCTTACAAAATATCTTATCAGACATATCTTTAGCCAATGGCATAATGTGCTCTTGCAATCGAACTGACGTAGCCGGCGTTCATTGTTTTCCAGCAGAAACACCGTTACCTCGTCGGCAAACTCATGGTATTCTATCGGATGATTGAACAGCGTCTTGATAAGTTTCAAAAACAACGGCCGGCATTTAACATATAGGAACCAATATGTGACGACCGGATCTCGTTCGATAAGCTTGGATACTATTTCCTTGTCCGTCAGTCCCCGCAGTTTGTTGCTATTATCTATATTCCGTCCATAGAATGCCGAGGCGGCGCTATCGGTAATGCTCAGTGGCATTTCAATGTCTCTGTTCATAATATTCGGCTTTAAGTATGATGTGTGATGAATATTTTCCAAACATGCAAATTTACGAAAAATATGCGAACCAATGAAATGAACAGGAAATTTTATTCTGGCCCGATAGATTTGCTATCGTTGTCAGGTCTGTATTTATATGTGACGAAATTGAGCGGAGGTTCCTCTCAACCAACTGTAATTTTAGAGACACGTGTCGAAGATTTGTTGATTTATTATAGAGACATGTCATGTATTTATCCTACAATCACTAACTTTGTGGACCGGACGGTGGGATTGCCGTCCGGTCTACTCAATTTCCACTAAAACCTGAGACACATATATGATTTTATTAGCTGATATGCGAGTTATTATAATTTTTGCTAATTTTGCATAACCAAAGAGCCATATTAAAGAGCCATATTATGGAAGATAATAAACAGAAGGATCCGAAACGTTGGAAGACGTTGAAAAGCGAGATAATCGTATCTCGTCCGCCGTGGCTGCGTGTCCGCCATGATGAGGTGCAGCTGCCCGATGGCCGTGTCAACCCGGAATTCTATGTGCTTGACTACCCCGACTGGGTCAACATCATCGCCATTACCGAGGATGGCATGTTCGTGATGGAGAGGCAATACCGTTACGGCATCGACGGTACCTACTATGAGATTCCGGCCGGCGTCATGGAACCGGGCGAGACACCCGAGCAGGCGGCACGGCGCGAGCTGGAGGAGGAGACCGGTTATACAGGTGGCACCTGGATGCCGATAATGAATGCAAGCGGAAACGCCAGCACCACCAGCAACATGACGCATAGTTTCCTGGCCGTAGGCGTCATGCCAAACGGCAAGCGTCATCTTGATTCAACCGAGGACCTGGACGTCGAACTTCTGACCCGTAAGCAGGTCTATGATTTGCTCCTCAACGATGAGGTGAAGCAAAGCCAGATGGCCGCTCCACTATGGCGGTATTTCGCCCTTGAACGCAAATAAAGCGGCCCTGACTATATCCCTACACGGTCTCCGAGTTCGATGATCTCACAGTCACGGATATCGGAGCCGTCTATTTTTATGCGCACCAGCGTGCGGACTGCCTGCCAGCCTTGGCGTCCGGCCGCTCCGGGATTAATGTGCAGCAGCCCGAGTTCCCTGTCGTAGATAACCTTCAATATATGCGAGTGACCTCCAATTACTATTCCAGGTCGTTCCTCCGCCAGCATCTTCTTAACCCCGGGAACCCATTTGCCGGGATAGCCTGATATATGTTTCATCCATACATCGACATCCTCGCATTTGAAACGGTCTATCTCATTGAACTGCCACCGGATATCCTGACCGTCGATATTGCCGGATACGGCATGAACCACAGGAACCAACTGCCGTAATCTCTTTATTATCTCAGGATCCCCAATGT
Source organism: Bacteroidales bacterium (assembly GCA_019416425.1). GTDB lineage: Bacteria > Bacteroidota > Bacteroidia > Bacteroidales > Muribaculaceae > Lepagella. The sequence goes on along the minus strand of DXXK01000061.1, from coordinate 341 downwards.
CGCCTGCATGCCATACCTCGTCGCAATCCTTGAAATGGTCGGAAAACTTATCGTCCCACCATCCGTGCGTGTCACTCAATATGCCTATCTGTTTCATTTAGGTTACATTCTTATATTTTGTTGCAAAAGTACCGTGAATTATGTAAATTTGCAAATCGTTTAGAAATGAATGTATGACTAACCAAGAATCGGGAGACAACCCTTCCATCACCATAAATGCCTTGAACTCAGATCAGCGTGTACTGGAGTTGCTTTCACAGTCATTCGGCACGCTGTCCGACGCGGCGACCGAGATAATCAATCTCGAAGCCATCCTGAACCTTCCCAAAGGCACGGAACAC